>SECN01000032.1 GCA_004173515.1 Myxococcaceae bacterium
TGAAGCTGACGCGCATCAACAAGACGGGCGTCATCCTGAGCTACCTGCCCACGCTGGGTGTCACCGGCGCGTACCGCATCGCGAACGCGGCGGGCTTCACGGGCCAGAACGAGACGTGGGCCATCACCTTCGGCGCCAGTTGGACGCTGTTCGACGGCGGCCTGCGCGAGGCGAACCTCTCCGAGGCCTCGTCGCGCGTGCGTGAAGCCACCGTGAGCCAGCAGCTCGCGCAGGCCCGCGTGAAGGAGGAGGTGCGTCGCTCCAAGCTGGACCTGGAGAACGCGCTCGCCAACCGCTCCAAGGCCGAGGAGGCCCTGGGCCTTGCCCGCGAGTCCAACCGCCTCACCGACGTGAGCTTCCAGGCGGGCGTCGCCACGTACCTGGAGGTCGCGGACGCCAACACCTCGCTCACCAACGCCGAGGTCGGCTTCGTGTCCGAGCGTCTCCAGGCGTCCCTGGCCGCGCTGCGCCTGCTCAACTCGCTGGGCTCGTTCGAGTCCGGTTCGGTGCGCAAGGACGCGGCGGCCCTGGGCTCCACGCCCGGCGTGTCGGCGCAGCCCGGACAGCCGCAGCCGCAGCCCGCGCAGCAGCAGCCGGCGCAGCAGCCCGCGCCCGCGCAGCAGCCCGCGCCCCAGCCGTAACGGGGTGTGAAGGGCATTCCCGGCGCCCATCCTGGGGCGCCGGGTCCCCTGCCCTCCCGGGAGAGAAGCAGGTCCCGCGTTGTGGTGGCCCGGCGTCAGCCCCACCCTCCAGACAGGACCCGCTCTCACGAGGAGGGAATCATGGCGGACGCATCCTGGGGCAACTGCAAGAGCTGTCGCTTCTTCGCCGGCAACAGCGACGAGCCAAGCGACAACGACGTCCAGAGCTGCAACCAGCCCGCGCTCAAGGAGTTCGCGCTCCTGGTCTCGGCCGACAGCGGCTGCAATGCATACGAGGCACAGGTCGGCGAGACGGTGCCCATCGGCGAGGAGTCCTCGCCCGCCATGCACTGAAAGCCGTGTGCCGCCCCCCTCGCGACGCCGCGTCGCGAAGGGGTGCCCCGGAGTTCAGGTGCCCGTGGCTTCGTGGATGACCCGGGGCACGGCCTCCGGCTCGTGCGCGTAGTAGATGCGCTCCATGAGCTTGCGCTGGTGCACCAGGGGCTTGTCGTACTTGTCCAGCCGCATGCCCTTGTGGCTGTAGGGCGTGTCCGCGACGGTGGGGATGAAGCGCGCGTCGTCGCGCACCTCCCACCAGGTGAGGCCCAGCGCGGCCTTCGCCGCCACCGGCAGCAGGGGCTTCAAGAGCGGCATCGACGTGCGCAGGAAGGAGAAGACGTGCAGGCGCGTGGTGCGCGCCGTCTCCGGCACGAAGAAGATGTGCGCCTGCGTGATGAAGGGACGGGGCATCCCTTCCGCGGACTTCCAGTGGATGGTGTAGATGCTGCGCACCGGGTCGAAGCGCGTCACCCAGTCGTTGTGGAAGTAGTCGCCGTCGCGCACCAGCAGCAGCTTCATGATGGGCGCGGGCCGCTGCGGGGCGCGGTAGTGCACCTCCGTGTGGTCCGCGTGGTTGTGCGCCTCGAACTCCACCGCCCCGGTCTGCGCGCCGCTCCACCCCAGCCGCGTGTGGACATAGGGCGTGTGTTCGTCCTCGCTGAAGTTGTCGAGCGTCACGTGCAGCGGCGCCTCGAACAGCGTGGAGAAGGTCCCTCCGAAGATGTAGTCGTCCCCCGACAGCTCCGGCATCGCGGACAGGGGCGTGCCCGCGTGCGCGAGCCACAGGTAGCCGTGGCGCTCCACCACCTGGAAGCTGCGCGCCTCGCAGTGCCGCAGCTCCGGCTGGCTGGGATTGGTGCCGTGGCCGCGCGAGTCGAATCTCCAGCCATGGTACGGGCACTGGAGCTGGCCCTCCTTCGTCACGGTCCCCTTCGACAGCGGCGCGAAGCGGTGGGGACACGCATCGGACAGGGCCGCGGCACGGCCGGACGCATCCCGGAAGAGCGCATAGGCGTGGCCCGCGAGCTCCACGCGCACGGGAGCCTGGCGGAGCTGACGGGAGGGGAGCACCGGATGGAAGTGCCGGACGACGTCGGGGGTAGGCTCCATGGAAACGTCAGTATAGCGGCCTAGTCGGCGCTGACCCCGGGTGGGTCCCCTGGGGGCCAGTCGGTGTCCGGAAGGGGTTGGGGGGAGGCCCTGGAGGGTGCATAGACTGCCGTGCCGTGAGCGCTCCCGTCCCCTCCCTCCGTCGTGCACGCGGGCCCGCCGTGGCGGTCGCCCTGGCCGTGCTGGGGGTGCTCGTCACCGGGGCGGTGCTGTATGTGCGAGGCGCACTCCCCGCGGCCGTGCCCGCGGCGGCCGGGCCCTTCACCTCCAACGACTACGCGCGCGCCCTGGACCACGTGCGCCCCAGCGGCGACCTGGACTTCGTGGGGCTGGGGCAGGACCGGGCGGCGCTGGAGCGCTTCGTCGCGTCGCTCGCGACGGTGTCGCCGCGCCTGAAGCCGGAGCTGTTCCCCACGCCCGAGGACGGGCTGGCGTACTGGATCAACGCGCACAACGCGCTGGTGCTGTCACAGCTCGTGGAGCGCCACCCGGACGGTGTTGGATCCGCGTGGTTCGGCCGCTTCTACTGGGGCCATGCGTGGCCGGTGGGCGGCGAGCGGCTGACGTTGTGGGCGCTGGAGCAGCGCATCCTGGGGGAGTACGGCGACCCGCGCGTGCACTTCGCCCTCTTCCGGGGGACGCGGGGTGGACCCGCGCTGGATGGCGCGCCCTACCAGCCGGAGTTCCTGGACGCGCAGCTCAACGACGCCAGCCGCCGCTTCATGGCCAGTCCGCGCCACGTGCGGCTGGAGGGGGACACCGTGCACCTGGCGCGCGTGTTCCAGACGCACAAGCAGGACTTCCTCGCCGCGCTGCCGGAAGGCCGGGGCGGCAACGTGCTCCAGTTCGTCTGGGCCTTCCTGCCGGACACCTGCGCGGAGCGCCCGGGCTGTGACACGCGCGGCGACCTGGACCGCGCCTGCGGGCCCAAGCTGGACAAGTGTCGCGTCGCCTTCATGCCCGAGGACCTGTCGCTGCCCGATGTCGCGGCGCCTCCGCCTCGCCAGGGTTTGACGTTCGGTGAATGACAGTGGGACCTTGCGTCCCGCCATGTACGACACCGAGATCGACACCGCCCTGCAGCAGGCCGCCATCGTACTGAGGCGCTCGGTGGAGAGCGGGATCTTCCACCCCGACCCGGCCCCGCCACGGCCCTACATGCGCGCCGCGCTGCGCCTGCTGGTGGACCGCATCACCGGCTACCAATACGGCCCCTATTACGGCAGCAGCCTCCTGCCGTTGCTGCTGTCCTCGAACTTCCTCACCCAGGCGGCGGTGGACCTGTTCGGCCCCTGCATGTGCGCGCACCTGCTGGCGACCGTGGACGGAGACACGAGCGTGCTCGCGAACCTCCGCGCCTACCGGGCGAGCCGGACCGCCTGGAGCCTGGGCCGGGGCGTGGTGGGCCTGGTGAAGACGCTCACGGTCTCGCGCGCGGAGCGCGTCTGGCGGTTGATTGATCAGGTCGTGCAGGCGCACGTGACGTTCGGAGCGGACCTGCTCAGCCGGCTCGCTCGGGATGCCGACCTGTTGAGACAGGGGTTTGGCATCACGGGGACCTTGAGCGCCTTGAAGGTCACGGGAAGCGACCCGCACCGGGGCGGGCACCGCGTCGTCCTGCTGCGGTACTCGGACGGACGGGGCGTCGTCTACAAGCCGTCGGACCTCACCTTCCAGCTCATGCTCATGGGGGACCGTCGCTCCTACGAGCTGTCGCGCACGCACCACCCCGCACTGGCGCCCTACACCGAAAGCCTCTTCGCGGCGCTCGACCCGGAGCTCCCGGCGATCCGGATCATCGCCTTCCCGCACAGCCGGGGCGAATACGGCTACATGCAGCGCATCGAGAAGCTCTCCGTGATTCCAGACGATGCCCAGGGGACCTACTACCGGAAGCTGGGCCGGCTCATCGCGGTGGCGGCGCTGTTCGGCCTCACGGATCTCCACGAGGAGAACGTGATGGCCACGGCGGACGGTCCCTTCCTCATCGATGCCGAGATGAGCTTCTGCTACCACTCGGACCCGGCCACGAACCTGCTGACGCACTCCGCGCTGCACCGGGTGGTCCACATCACCCCGGAGGACTCCAGCAACCTGGGGGGCGTCTTCACCGCGCGGTACGAGGACGACGCGTGGGAGATCTGCAAGCTGTCCGCTCCCTACGACAGGGACGAGATCAACGCGGGCTTCAAGGCCACGAACGAGGGAGGCGCGTGGGTCAGCGGGCGCACGTACCCGAACGTCCTCCTGCATGGCATCCGCGAGGAGGTGGACCGCATCGCCCTGCGCCTCGGGAACGTCCACCGGTGGATCGCCCAGGCCTATGCGGTCAAGCCCGCCGCGCGGCTCCTGCTCAGCACGACCGTGATGTGCGGCTTCCACGTCGAGGGCGTGAGGAGCCTCCTCGAAGGAACCCTCCCGACGGATGCCCAGGCGCTCACCCTGTCCTTCAACGATTGGCTGACGTGGTACGGCGGCAAGCACAACGCGGTCCCCGCGGCCCTGGTCCAGCCCCATGATCGACAGTCGCTCCTCGATCCGACGCGGGTGCGAGGCGTCAGCTATGCGACCGCGTCCGCCGGGGGCGCATCGGCCGCGAACCTGGTGGAGGTCTGGAACGCGATGAACCGCCTGAGCACCCCCACGGGCGTCGCCCAGTTCAAGGCGCGGGTCAAGACGTCGCTGGAGCAGACGCTCAAGTGCGGTCCGCTCGCCTGACGCAGCGGCCGCGCGCGAGGCCCGGCACCTGTGCTTCCATCCGCCCGGGCCCCAGGTTCCGGGTCCCCCTGGGAGGCGCGGGACATGACGACGGGAGCGGTGTGGCTGGCGACGTGGCTGGCGCTGGGGAGCGCGGGCATGCAGTGGGAACCGCAGGCGAGCGGCACGACGGTGCGGCTTCGCGGCGTCAGCGCGGTGGACGCGCGCGTGGCCTGGGCCAGCGGGGACAAGGGCACCTTCGTGCGCACCACGGACGGCGGGAAGACGTGGAAGGCGGCCACCGTGCCGGGCGCGGAGGAGCTCGACTTCCGCGACGTGGATGCCTTCAGCGAACGCACCGCGTATCTCCTGTCCATCGGCACGGGCGACAAGTCGCGCATCTACAAGACGACGGATGGGGGCGCGACGTGGAAGCTCCAGTTCACCAACGCCGTGCCGGGCGCGTTCTTCGACGGCATGGCCTTCTGGGATGAGCAGCACGGCATCGCATTCAGCGACCCGGTGGACGGGCACTTCGTCGTCATCACCACGGAGGATGGCGGCGCGACGTGGAAGCCCGTGAGGAAGGAAGCCTTGCCTCCCGCGCTCCCGAGTGAAGCGGGCTTCGCCGCCAGCGGCACGAGCATCGCGGTGCAGGGCACATCCCGCGTCTGGTTCGGGATGGGGGGCTCGGCGGCGCGCGTGCTGTCTTCAGCGGACCGGGGCCAGCACTGGAACATCGCGACGACGCCGCTGGCCACGGGCGAAGGCGCGGGCGTGTTCTCGCTGTTGTTCTGGAGCCCGAAGGCGGGCATCGCGGTGGGCGGCAACTACAAGAAGCCGGAGGAGACCGCGGGCACCGCGGCCGTCACGCTCGATGGAGGGAAGACCTGGAGCGTGCCTTCGGGGACTTCGCTGAGGGGCTACCGCTCCTGCGTGGCGCCGCTCCTGCACGCCCGGCGGCCGATGCTCGTGGCCGTGGGGCCCACGGGTTCGGACGTCTCGGTGAATGGAGGCAGGGATTGGGAGCCGCTGGACGCCACCGGCTTCCATGCCGTGTCCTCACCGCCGCGCAAGCAGGACACGGCCTATGCCGTGGGTGAAGACGGCCGCATCGCCCGGCTGGTGCCCGTGGCCCCGGTGGAGCCGAAGCAGGCTCCGAAGAAGCCGTAGCGCGACAGGCCCTCACCGGCGCGGGGGATGGCCCCCGCGCCCGGGAGACCTCACGCGACCAGCAGCGCCGCGCCGATGATGCCGCTGTCGTCGCCCAGCTCCGCGTCGGCGATGAGCAGGCCCTCGCGCGACGTCTGCGACGACCACATCTGCACGCCGTCCAGCACGCGCTGCCGGATGCCCGGGCAGTGCGTCAGCACGCCGCCGCCCAGCAGCAACCGCGCCGGGTTGAGCACCGTCACCTGGTTGGCCACCGCGATGGCCAGGAAGCGGGCGGAGCGCTCGTGGATCTCCTTCGCCTCCACGTCGCCCATGTCCGCCGCCTTCTCCAGCGTCACCGGCGTGATGCTGTCCGGGTGGCTGGCCGCGATGAGCGACTCCAGGATGCGCGAGCGCCCCGACGCCAGCAGCTCCTTCGTCTGGGCGATGAGGTTGTGGCCACCCACGTACGCCTCCAGGCAGCCGTGCTCGCCGCAGCCGCACAGCCGGCCGCCGGGCACCACCTTGATGTGGCCCAGCTCGCCGGCCACGCCGCCGCCGCCCTGCACCAGCCGCCCGTCCGCGATGATGGCGCTGCCCACGCCGGAGCCCACGAACACCACCAGCATGTCCTGCGCCCCACGCCCCGCGCCCGCGTGCAGCTCACCCCATGCCGCGGCGGACAGGTCGTTCACCACCTTCACGCCAAAGCCCAGCCGCGCCGAGAGCAGGGCGGCCAGCGGCACGTTGCGCCAGCCCAGGTTGGGCGCCACGGAGATGACGCCGGTGTCCTTGTGGATCTGCCCGGCCGCGCCCACGCCGCAGCCGTCCACCTTCACGCCGGCGCGCCGCACCGCTTCTTCCGCTGCCTGGGCGATGGTCTCCACCACGCCCGGTGGCTTGCGGTCGGTCACCGCCACCTTGGCGCTCGAAAGCATCTTGCCCGTCGCGTCCACCACCGCGGCCCGGGCGAACGTCCCGCCCAGGTCGATTCCCAGCGTCGGCATGGCCAGCTCCCTCCCTACAGTTGCGTGTGCGGTGCTTCGCGTGGAGCGCCGTGCTTCAGGCGCCGACTTCCTTCTGCGCCTGGGCGACCGTGCTGTCGATGAGCGCCTGGATCTCCTTCAGGCGCGCCTCGGTGTTCGCCTCGAAGCGCAGCACCAGGATGGGCTGCGTGTTCGACGCGCGGATGAGGCCCCAGCCGTCCGGGAACGTCACGCGCACGCCGTCCACGTCGATGATCTCGTGGCCCGCGTCGCGCAGGATCTCCGTGGCGCGCTTCACCATCGCGAACTTCTTCTCCTCCTTCGTGTCGAAGCGCAGCTCCGGGCTGGCGTAGGTCTTCGGCACGTCGGCGAGCAGCTGCGACAGCGTCTTCTTCTCGTGGGTGAGGATTTCCAGCAGGCGCGCGGAGGCGTACACCGCGTCGTCGAAGCCGTAGTAGCGGTGCTTGAAGAAGATGTGGCCGCTCATCTCGCCGGCCAGTTCCGCGTGCTCTTCCTTCATCTTCGCCTTGATGAGGGAGTGCCCCGCCTTCCACATCACCGGCTTGCCGCCGTGCTTCGCGATGTCGTCGTACATCGTGTAGCTGCACTTCACCTCGCCGACGATGGCCGCGCCCGGGGCCTCCTTCAGCACGTAGCGGCTGAAGAGCACCATGATCTGGTCACCCCAGAGCACGTTGCCCTGGTCGTCGATGACGCCGATGCGGTCGCTGTCGCCGTCGTAGGCGATGCCCACTTCCGCCTTCTCCGACTTCACCGCCTTGATGAGGTCCTGGAGGTTCTCCACCACCGTGGGGTCCGGGTGGTGGTTGGGGAAGTTCGCGTCCATCTCACAGAACAGGGGCACCACGTCGAAGCCCATGCTGCGGAACAGCGGGACGGCCACCTCGCCGCCCGTGCCGTTGCCCGCGTCGATGACGATCTTCATCCCCTGGCGGCCCACCTTCACCGTCTGGCGGATGAAGTGGTTGTAGGGCGTGACGATGTCGTAGGGCGTGACCTTGCCGGGCTTGGAAGCGGTGGCGAAGTCCTTCGCCTCGATGATGCGGCGCAGCTCCTGGATTTCGTGGCCGTGGAAGGTCGTCTTGCCCGCGCCAATCTTGAAGCCGTTGTACTCGGGCGGGTTGTGGCTGCCGGTGATCATCGCCAGGCCGTCCACGGGCAGCGTGTTCGCCGCGAAGTACGTCAGCGGCGTCGGCACCACGCCCACGTCGTAGACGTCCAGGCCCGTGGCGGTGAGACCCTTCGCGAGCGCGTCGCGGAAGCGCGTGGAGGATTCGCGGCAGTCGCGGCCCACCGCGATGGAGGTCCCGGCCTTGCGGCGGATCATGGTGCCCAGGCCCAGGCCCAGCAGCTCCACCACCTCGATGGTGAGGTCCTTGTCCACCAGACCCCGGATGTCGTACTCGCGAAAGATGTGCGCGTTCATGGCAGTGTCCCCACCCCTGTCCCGGCCGTGAGGGCTCGGCGGAGGGCGGCGAACACTACACGAGCGCCCCCGGGGGCTGCACACGCCCGAGCACGCCCCTCCCACTGTTGAACGCCCGGCCGCTCCTGGGGTGGGCGACACCTACCCCCGCTGACCGGTAATGGACCCCATCAGACCCTGGCCTCGGTCATTCGCGCCCCGGCCCCCGCCCGCGCCTGCTCCCGCAGGGACTGGTAGTGCCGCAGCCACGACGTGTTCAGCGGATCCAACCTCAGGGCTTCCGCGTAGCACTCCAGGGCCGCCGGGATGGACCGTTGGACCTCCAAGGCGTGTCCCCGGGTGAACAGGGCGCGGGCCTGCGTCTCCACCGCCGGGCGCGCGGCGAGGAAGGCGCTGCGCAGGGCCTCCATCGTGGGCTCGGGGACGCCGGCCGCGACACACCGGGCGAGGCCCGCCACGTTGCCCCGGGTGGCGTCGTAGCCCACGCGGGACAGGGGCTCGCCCAGCATCCGCTGCGCGGTCAGCACCCGGAGGCGCAGGGCCTCCAGCGCCTGACGCTGGGCGGTGGGCAGCGCGCGACCGTTGAAGACATCCAGGCGGCGCAGGGCGGCCTGGGCGCGGCGGCGCACGTCGCCGAAGTCCGCGTCGGGCTTCGCGCCCAGCAGGGTGTACGGGTCGCGGGCGACGGCCTCCGCGCGGGACAGCATGCGGGACAGCTCCGCGTCGGACGCGGGCTCCTGGTCCTCGGTGAGGGCGCGCGTGAGCAGCCGGTTCAGGGCCGGGTACTCGTCGGAGAAGTGGACGAAGACGCCGGCGGGCACGTTCCAGGTGCGGGCCTCGTCGAAGGTGACGTGGCGGACGACGTCGCACGCGCCCAGGGCCGTCTCACCGCGGAAGGAGACCTCCACCGGCAGGCGCGCGGCGAGCGGCGGCAGCGAACCCTGGCACTCCGCGAAGAGGCCCTCGGGGGCGACGTCGCTCACGGACACGGACTGGAGGACTTCGCCCGGCGTGAGGCCCAGGCGCACGCGCAGGTCCGACGGCGCGTCGGTGCGGGGCGCGGTGGCCTCCAGCGGCGCGACCGGATTCTCCAGCGCGGCGGGCACGGCCGAGTCGTCCGACACGCGGTCCACCAGCGCGATGGGCACGGCGGGCGGCTGCGAGGACGCCGGGTGGATCAACGGAATCGGAGCAGCCTCCACGGTGGGCGCCAGGTGCATGAACGGAATGGCCGCGGAGCCCAGCGTGGACGACGCGTGCGCGGGCGCCGGCGCGGCGTCCAGAGGCGACGTCGGCTCCATCGCACCGGCCCGCGCGGAGGCCGCCGGGTTCGTCAGCGCGAGGAGCGCCATGGCCTCCGCCGGGGACACCGTGTTCATCATCAGGGTGTGCGCGGGAGCCCACGCTGAGCTCGCGTCACCGGACGTCGCCGGGCCCACGTCGACGGGGGCACCGGAGGCCTGGACGGACGTGCCAGGGCCCGAGGAATCGGCTCCGGACGCGACAGCGGACTTCGCGGTCTCCTCCGCATCAGCCGGCCCCAGCAGCGCCACGGCCGAGGCCCAGAACGCGGCCACCTCCGCGCGCATGGCCACCTCGCCCGCGCGCGCTTCGGAGGAAATGCCGTCCGACGCGCGCAGCGCCGCGTCCTCCATGGACGAAGCCGAATCGCCCCACGCGGGCACGTCCTCCACGATGTCGATGTCGTCCAGCGCGTCGCGCTCCGTCACGACCTCCGACGAGACATCCTCGCGCGCATCCGCCGAGGCATCGCGAACACCCGACTCCAGGCCCAGCGCCTCCGCGAGCGCGACGCGGAAGGCCCGAGCGCTCTCGAAGCGCTCCTCCGGACGCGCGGCCAGCGCCCGCAGCAGCACGGTGGACAGCGCGGGAGGCACGCTCGCGTTGAGCGCGTGCGGCGGGAACAGCACCACGTCCGCGGACCGCCCCAGCCCGAACGGCAGCCGCCCGGTGACGAGCAGGTAGCCCGCCACGCCCAGCGAGTGCACATCCGCGCGAGGCCCCGCGGAGACACCCGAGGACTGCTCGGGCGCCATGAACGTGGGCGAGCCCACCGTCACGCCCCGCGCACGCTCGTCCTTCGACAGCGCCGCATCCCGCACCCTGCCCGCGCCGAAGTCGCGCACCAGCACCCGCCGCGCCCCCTTCGCATCCCGCGTGACGACCAGCGAGTCCAGCGTGAGGTCCCCATGCACGAGCCCTCGCGCATGCGCCGCCTCCAGCCCCGCGAGCGCTTGGTCCAACACCTCGCCCGCTTCCACCGGGGAGAGCGGCATGGGCATCGCGCTCAGCGACTCGCCGTCCGGCGCCTCCATCAAAACGCAAGGCAGGCCCTGGGGACCGGGGCGCACATCCAGCACGCGCGCAACGTGGCGGTTCACGACGTCGCGCTGCGCGAGCGCCTCCGAGATGAACCGCGCGCGCACCGCCGGCCGGGCCGCCAGGTCCGCATGCAGCACCTTCACCGCGAAGCGGTGCCCCGTGGGCACGTACTCCGCCAGGTACACCGACGCCACCGCGCCCGTCTCCAGCCGGCGCTTCAGCAGCAGCGGCCCGTGCCGCTGGCCCTCCAGCGAGTCCCCGGCCACCGACGACGGTTCGACGGGGCAGGCTTCCCCGGTCCGGTGTTCCCCCACGCAGCGCTTGCAGCCCATCGACATCCCCGCCTGCCACCCCCTGAATGGGGCGGACCTGGGGTGCACTTGCAACCTCCGCGCCCCGTGCCCGGGGGCCCCTTGCGTCCAGCACCCAACACTCCAACCGCCCGAAGGTGCCGGCAATGGCCCGAAACGGCCCGGGGCCCCCTGTAGGAATGACAGGGAGCCCCGGGAAGAAATGTGTGAGGGGAAACAGGAGGCCGGGTGAGCCCCAGGCCTACAAAGCCCCTACAGCAGTTTCAGGCGCTTCCTGGCCTTGAGCGCTTCGACGACCTTGCGGACGTCCTGGCTCTTGTCCTTGGGGACGACGAGGACGGCGTCGCCGGAGTCCACCACCACCACGTCGTGCATGCCGACGACGGAGAGGGTCCGCTTCTCACCCAGCACCACGCAGTTGGTGCAGTCCACCAGCACCACGTCGCCGGAGACGACGTTGCCCTGGGCGTCGGCGGGGCGCACCTCGGGGATGGCGGCGAAGGAGCCGACGTCGGACCAGCCGAAGTCGCCATCCAGCACCGCGATGTTCTCCGCCTTCTCCATCACGCCGTAGTCGATGGAGATGGAGGGCAGCTTGGGGAACACGCGCTTGAGCACGGCGGGGAAGGTGCGCTTGCCCGCAGCCTTCTGGAGCGCGTCGAGGCCCTTTTGCATCTCCGGCATGTGCTTCTGGAAGGCCTCCAGCATCACGTCCGCGCGGAAGACGAAGATGCCGCCGTTCCACAGGTAGTCGCCGCCGTCCAGGTACGCCTGCGCCGTCTTGAGGTCGGGCTTCTCCTTGAACGCCTTCACGCGGCGGCCGCCGCCCTCCAGCGCGTCACCGACCTGGATGTAGCCGTAGCCCGTCTCCGGGCGCGCGGGCTTGATGCCCAGCGTGACGATGTGACCGCCCTCCGCGATGCGCGCGGCCTCCGCGAGCGTGCGCTGGAAGCCCTTCACGTCCGCGACGTGGTGATCCGACGGCAGCACCGCGAGGATGCCCTGGGGGTCGCGCGCGGCCACCTGGAGCGCGGCGAGCGCGATGGCGGGCGCGGTGTTGCGCGCCACGGGCTCCACCAGCAGGTTGCCCTTGGGCAGGCCCTTCACCAGCTTCAGGGCCGTCTTCGCGTGCACGGGGCCGCAGACGATGAAGGTGTTCTTCACCGGCGCCAGGCCCTTGAGGCGCAGGGCGGTGTCGGTGAGCAGCGGGTGCTTGGAGGCGAGCGGGAGGAACTGCTTCGGACGGGCCTGGCGGGACAGCGGCCAGAAGCGGGTGCCGGAGCCACCGGCCATGATGACGGGATAGAGGGCCATACGCGGGGTCTGAGCTCCTGGAGGACGCCAGGCCACACCTGGCGCGAATGGCGGCGCACCTTAGCGCTTCGCGCCGTGGGAGGAAGGGGGCCCGGCTGTCTGCTGCCCGGCCGGTGGGGCGCGCGGATGTGGGCAGAGTTTTGACCCGCCCCCGAAAAGCCAGTCTCATGCCCCACCGTTGAGCCTCAAGCCCACATCCACCGGGTGGACGCTGGCCTTCACCGTGCTGCTGACGGTGGGGCTGTCGCTGGCGCCACTGCCGGAGAAGTTCCGCCCCCTCCCCAGCCTTCGTCAGGAAGGTTCGCTCGGGCCCAAGCTGGTGGCGCTCGCGCTGCCGGCCTCGCTGCGCGGGGTGAAGGCCCCGCGTCCCCCCGCCGACACGATGGCGCCCGACGCCCCACCCTCCGCGCTCGCGGAGGCGGACAGCGTGGGCACCGACACGGATCCGAAGGCCGGCCCGGACGTGGGCGAGGCCCCGGCCGTGCCCGGCATCGGCCTGGAGGAGCTGAGCGCCCCGACGCTCGCGACCGCGCTGGAGTTGGAGGCGCTGCGCGAGCGCATGGGCGCGAAGCACGTGGACATCGAGCTGAACTGCCGCAAGTCGCGCGCGGACGGCACGTGTGAGGAGGACGGCCTCGCGCCGCTGATGCGGGCGCTGGGCGATTTGCGCTCGGATTCACGGCGCACGCCGGTGCGGGTGGTGCACCTGGGCGATTCGTTGATCGCCTCCGACTACATCACGGACATGGTGCGTGACCGGCTCCAGGAGCGCTTCGGTTCGGGCGGCCCGGGCTTCCTCTACATCCACCGGCTGGCGAGCGCCGGCCGTGGCACGCGCGCGGGCACCGCGAACACGGACGGCTGGAAGATGGAGCGGCTGGTGGACACGCACTGGCCCAGGGACCGCGTGGGCTGGACGGGCGTGGCCTTCTCCACCAACGGGCCGGCGCAGAGCACGCGCTATTCGCTGGAGGGCACGCGCGAGGCGGAGCTGTACTTCCTGGCCCAGGCGGCCAGCGGCTCCGTGCAGGTGTCGGTGGATGGCAAGAACACGCAGCGCATCCAGACGCGCGCGTTCGGCTCCAAGTCGGAGGCCGCGTTCGCGAGGCTCAAGCTCCCCGAGGGCGCGAAGACGCTGACGCTCACCGCCAGCGGCAAGACGGAGCTGCATGGCGTCGCGCTGGAGTCGGGCACGCCGGGCGTCGTCTACGACACCGTGGGCCTGTTGGGCGGCATGGCGGAGGTGTACCTGCGCGCGCAGCCCGCGGCCTTCCGCGCGCAGTTGCGGCACCGCAAGCCGTCGCTGGTGGTGTTGATGGTGGGCGGCAACGAGGCGTTCTTCCTGTCGCGCGAGCGCACCACGGTGGACGAGGTCCGCGCGCAGATGAAGGAGCTGGTGTCGCGCGTGCGCACGGCGGTGCCGGACGCGGCGTGCCTGGTGATGTCGCCCATCGACGCGGGCGTGCGCACGATGAGCGGCGAGTTGGTCACGCGTCGGCACTCGGCGGAGGTGACGGAGGTGTTCCGCGAGGAGGCACGCCGGGGCGGCTGTGCCTTCTACGACACGCTGGCGGCGATGGGCGGCGAGGGCTCCGCGCTCAAGTGGCTGGAGTCGGGCCTGATGCTGGAGGACCTGGTGCACCCGCGCGTGCGCGGCTCCAACCTGCTGGGCCACCTGTTCGACCTGGCGTTGCAGCGGGCCTTCGCGCGCACCCATCCGCCGCGACTGCCGGGCGCGGATCCGACGGGCCTCCAGAACGCGACCCCGGCGCTGAGCCGGATGTTCGAGGCCCTGGCCCGCCGCGAGGCCGGCGCGAAGCTGCGCGTGGGCATCGCGCAGGTCGGCGCATCGCACACGGCGGCGCACTATTTTTCCGACACGGTCCGCGCCTCGCTGACGAAGCGCTTTGGCGACGCGGGGCGGGGCTTCATCGCGGCGGGCAAGCCGTCGTCGCGGCTGGAGGCGGCGCACGTGTCGCGCACGCTGGACGGCCCGTGGACGGTGGAGGACGCGAAGGGCGCCGCGCCTGGAGGGCTCTGGGGGCTCACCGGCATCCGCGCGGTGGGAGCGCCCGGCGCGAGCCTGGGCATCTCCTTCTGCGAAGGCTGCGAGGACCGCAAGGACACGCCGGGCCGGCTGGACCTGTACGCGCTGGACGCGCCGGATGCGGCGCCTCCTGTCATCCGCGTGGACGGTGAGGAGATTGCGCCGGAGGCCCCGCCGCCCGAACCGCTGACGAAGCCCACGGTGCGCATCCGCTCCTTCCCGGTGACGGGCGCCGCGCACACGGTGCGGGTGACGGTGCCGGAGGGCGGAGGCTCCGTGACGGTGCTGGGCGCGTCGCTGGAGTACGACACGCCGGGGCTGGTGTACGACGCGCTGGGGTTGCCCGGCGCCACGGCCTTCACGGCGAGGGACATGGACGCGCCAGCGATGGACGAACAGTTCAAGGCGCGCCGGCCGGACCTGCTGGTGTTCTGGTACGGCACCAACGAGGCGGAGCTGCCGGGGCTGGACGCGGAGGCGCTTCAGCACGACTACGCGGCGCTGGTGACACGGCTGCGCAAGGCGACGGGCGCGGAGTGTCTGCTCATCGGGCCCACGGACCGGCTCCAGCAGGACGCGGACGGCCGGTGGGCGGAGGCGCCCGCGCTGGGCAGGGTGCTGACGACGCTGCCCAAGGTGGCGAAGGACGCGGGGTGCGCGTACTGGTCCGCGCGAGCGGCCATGGGCGGCGAGCGTTCCATGCAGCGCTGGCAGCGGCAGCCGGAGCCGCTGGGGCACGCGGACGGGGTGCACCTGACGCAGGCGGGTTACACGGTGCTCGCGAACGCGTTCGTGAAGGACCTGATGGCGGCGTACGAGTCCACGAAGAAGGGCGGCGAGCCGACGGCCTCCGCCGCGGGAGCGCCCTGAGCCGTGCTGTCCCACAGCCTCCAGTACGTCATCTTCGTCATCGCGGTGTTCGCGCTCTACTGGGCGGTGCACCGGCACTTCTGGCCCCGGATGGGGGTGCTGCTCGTGGCGAGCCTGGTGCTCTACACGGGCTTCACGCAGCTTCCGCAGCTCATCGCGCAAGGCAACGTGACGCCGGAGGCCCTGCTGCTGGCGGGAATGCCGCTGCTCATCTTCCTGACCGGCGTGACGGTGGACCACCTGCTGGTCAAGGGGATGGGGCGCACGGACAAGCCGGGCGTGCGCAAGCTGCTGGTGGTGCTGTCCATCGTCTCCAACCTGGGGATGCTGGCGGGCTTCAAGTACCTGGAGTTGTTGCGCAAGACGGCGCTGGCGCTGCTGGGACCGTGGGGCGTGGACGTCCGCCCGGAGCCCTTCCACCTGCTGTTGCCGGTGGGGCTGTCGTTCTTCGTCTTCCAGTCCATCAGCTACACGGTGGACGTGTACCGGGGGAAGGCGAGCGCGGGGCACTCGTTCATCGAGCACCTGCTCTACATGCTGTTCTTCCCGCGCGTGGTGAGCGGGCCCATCGTGCGCGAGTCGGAGCTGATGGCGCACTTCCGCGAGGTGCCCACGCTGTCACCGGATGACGGTGGCAAGGCGATGTTCCGCATCGCGGTGGGGCTGGTGAAGAAGCTGATCATCGCGGACGTGCTGGGCAGCGGCATCGTGGATCCGGTGTTCGGCAGTCCGCACGCGTACTCGTCGGCGGAGTGCGCGGTGGCGGCGGTCGCGTACACGCTGGAGCTGTACTACGACTTCTCGGGGTACTCGGACATCGCGATAGGCGTGGCGGCGTTGTTCGGGTTCCGGTTCCCGGAGAACTTCGCGCGGCCGTATCTGGCGAAGAACCTGTTCGAGTTCTGGAACCGCTGGCACATGAGCCTGTCGTCGTGGCTGCGGGACTACCTGTACATCCCGCTGGGCGGCAACCGGCGCTCGAAGCCGCGAGTGCTCTTCAACCTGATGATGGTGATGGTGCTGGGCGGCCTGTGGCACGGGGCGGACTGGCGCTTCGCCGTCTGGGGCGCGGTGCATGGCGTGGCGTTGTGCGCGGTGCGCTGCTGGTGGTGGTTCCGGGGCAAGCAGCAGGAGCCCGGCCCGGTGCGCGTGGGCCTGGGGATGCTGGCCACGTTCACGCTGGTGGTGTTGACGCGCGTGGTGTTCCGCGCGCCGGACATGACGCACGCTGCGGAGTTCTACCAGCGCATGCTGGCGGGCATCCCGGGCCTGGCGAACGTGGGCCCGCTGGTGTGGACCATGTTGGCGGTGGCCATCATCGCGCACACCCTGCCGATGAAGGTCTACGACCTGACGGCGCTCGCGTTCCTCAAGCTGCCAGCGCCCGCGCGAGCGGTGGTGCTGGTGCTGATTGGCCTGGGCATCCGGCAGTTGGCTTCGCTTGAAGCGCGGCCGTACGTGTACCTGCAGTTCTGAGTACGCTCACCGGATGAGGTTCCTCCGGCGACAGCTCTGGTGGGTCGTGGCGTGCATGGGCATCGCGTGCGCGAGTGCGAGTGCGGGTGCACGGCGGTTCTATGTTGCTTCGGAGCTGCCTAGGAATGACGGCATCCAGAGTTTGACCGTGGCTCCAGGCCCCTGGCCGGAGATCCCTGCGGTCCTCACACACGAGATGAGCGTTCCCGATGACCTCGTCATTCCAACGCTTCAAGCATTGTTTGAACTCCCCGGCGCCATCGACTCATGTGATGCGAGCACTGGGCGGCCACGCCCAGAGGCGTCCGAGTACTGCGTCGCGATCTATCGAACTCCTTCGGACTGGCGTGTGTCCTGGCCGGTTCGGAACACAGTGAAGTCGGGCGGTTCGTGCCAACCTCCGTTTGGAGGAGTCGATGACGCGGACTACGGCAACGACCTGCCCGTCTTTGGCTATGCCCACAATCACCCGTGCGCATCGGACTTGAGCAATCAGGACCTGACAACCTGGCCGCTGGCCAAGTCGGAGGGCGCATGGGTGGTGGTCGCCTATGGCACGACCCCAGGCGGACGGCTCGCACGCGACGAGCGCGGGCAGGTGATTCCCGCCTGGGGATGGCTCGCCACCGGACATCGGAATGACCCACGATTTTACAAGTGGAATCAGGAGGGCGCTGTCTTCCGCTGGGATGTCACCAAGAAGCGCTGGAACTTCCAGGCACGCTGCAAGCCGAGTCCCCCCAGCATGCTCAGGCCCGAGGGCGTCCCACCCGACTGCTCCGCGGCCCTTCACCCTTAGAGGCTCAAGGCCTGCCCAGGTGCTCCCATGCTGAAGACTCCTCAGTTCATGTTGATGGCATCGTTGCTGATGGAACTAGGCCTCCTGGCAATGCCCTTCTGCAACAGGCGACCCGATGCGAGCCCTGTGGAATCCTCTTCGCCAGCCGTTCAACCTGACGCGGGTGCAGCCAACCCTGCTGCAACGCCCGAGTCGGCCATTCCCTGGCCGAAGCAGGACCTGACACCGCTCGCGACCCTGGAGGGCCCTGCCATCCAGGCGGCGCATGCCGCACTGGAAGAGGCGCTGAAGCAATTCCCCAAGGAGTCCACGGGGCAGTGCGCCTTTTCCGCCAGGTCTCTGGAAACCGTCATCGGGCAAGAGTCGGGCTGGTACTTCGTACGCGTCAACCGCCGCGTCGACAGATGTCCGGGCTTCGGTCCAGGCGTCACGGGGCTTGAGACTGACTGGTTCGAACTCTTCGCCATCTCCCCAGACGGATCAATCCAGCGGTATCCGTATCATCCATGAGCCCACGTCCGACAGCCATCGTACGTTGGCGAAAGCGCTCCGCTGCCTCAATCAAGGTTTTGAATTTCGAGCGACTTTTGAACTGCTCTTAGAGGGCGCCTTGTTGGTCCTTGCTTTGACCACGCTCACTTCCGTCACCGGCATCTCTTCAACTGTCACGCGTGCACGTGGAGGCAACCCAAGCATCGGGTTCGTCGACTCCGCCATAGCATCCACCAAGTACGCCAGAAACTCATTCCCGAGCTTGGTTGTACAAAACCGACGCCACTGAACTCCTGACACCTTCTCATCTTGAACAAGCCCGTGGATGGCAAGCGCAGGAGCCACATCATTATACAGAAACAAATCTTCTTCACTGGAATGAGGACGATTATCCACACCACGCACAAATGACTGTCTTAAATAATAGAACCACGACAAGACACTTCGCTCTTTTATCTTCCCCTCGAAATCAGAAGACACCTTCATCGCCTTGAGCGTTCGCTCCAGCCTCACCCAATCCACAGCCCCCCTGGAAGAGGAATTGGACTCTTTCTTGGACAACCCTGCGCGCAGCTCAGCGTTTTCTCTCTGCAACTCCTTTACTCTCCTCAGCGCCTCATCAAGCCCCTCCACCCGATCCCCAGAAACCCATCCCCGAAAAGCATGTTGTCGACCAAGTTCAGCAAGGCTCTCGTGAATGGCCAGTTTTATGTCGCGAGAGTCCTCAACCAACCTGCAAACGCGATTGAGAACCAAGGAGCGAAAATCCTTCCAGTCTCTTGGATTTTCAGTTTCAACAACTCTTCGGCCTAGAACCTGGACCTTTCTATCAATCGCGTCATCAGTTAGGACAACAGCAAACAGCGGCTTATTGACGCTTACAGCATACTCATACTCAACTTGAGTATAGCTCTTCCCTGAACGAGCCTCAATCGAACCGTATCGGCTCCCAAGAATGAGCATGTAGATGTCAGACTCATCGATCCAGCGTTTGATCGTCTCCATCTGACTCTTGCTCCCAGCGGCAAATAGCTCCATGCCCGCAGGGATGTGACCGGACTTCAGGACAGCATCGACCGCAGCTTGTCGCTCGTCGATCAGATCCACATAGGTAGATGAGATGAAAATTTGAAGTTTTCGATGCATTTTCCAGTCCTAATCACGACAAGCGCTGTTCCGCCGACTCGGCTCTCGCCCCAACCCCCACCACAGTTCCAAGTGGGCGCCCCTCAGTGAAGCAGTAAAATTGGCCTTCCACGGCTGCAAGAGCGTATCTCAAGTAGTTTGCGGGAGGAACCGAGTGAATTCAGCCTACCGATCTTCCTCCGTCCACATCGAGTACCGCCAAGCCTGGGCACCCGGGGGCTGTACACGCAGAGAGCGTAGCCGTACTTGTCCCCTGCATTCATGAGTAGGGCTCATGGGGGATGCAGGTAGCTCGCCAGTATCTTTCCTTCAGGCGTGACTGCGTACAATTCGAACTCGTCGAATCCGAGCACCGTGCCTGGAGCCCAACCACACTTGTCGGGCCGACGCTGGATGCGGACAAAATACATCCCACGCTCTTCACCCACGATGACCTCCAGCCCCCTGGCGGAGAACGCACAGCTCTTGGCGTACTGCTTGGGGTACCCGGAGAGGACCCGCTGCATCACGGCGTGGGCGGCAAGAACAGCAGGCCCGTCCAGGGCGGCCAAAGGCTGAAGCTCCTCGGGCCATTGGATTCCTTCCGCGATGATCGGCTTCCTGGCACTTCCGCCATCGGCAACCGCGTTGCCAGGGTTCCCAGCATCCACGCCTCCCGCATCCACGCGGGATTCGGGGGCGCGCGCAGCCAGCGAGGAAGAGGAGGGGACAGTGGCAACCGCCTCGACGCCTCCGTCCTGAAGGAGCGAAACGACAAGGAGCAGGTGGTGGGGTCTCAGCATCGGAACCTCACTGGAGGAGGTAGGGAAGTCCTACCACTTCAGCAAGGAAACGAATTCTCAAGCAGTTGCCGCCTCACCAGGATTGTCCGGCGAACAGGGCTCTTCTACTCGTTCGCCATCTGCGGACCTCAAACCCGTCGTGCCGTCAGCGCCACCAACGCGATGCGCTCCACGCCCGCGTACGGCGCCTTCTCCAGCTCCTCACCGAACACGTCCGGATCCAGCTCCTCGTAGGACACGTCCGTGAGCGGCGCGCCCACCCACTCCCGCTCCAGCGCGGTGCGCAGCAGGTCCTCGCCCTCCACCACCGGCGCGCCCGTGTAGAGCACCAGCGTCCCGCCCGGCATCAACCGCTCCATGCCTTCGCGCACGATGCGCACCGACAACTCCGTGCCGTGCGTCCCCCCACCGTCCCGGTACGTGCGCCCATCCGCATCCGCCAGATACGGCGGGTTCGCCACAATCAGGTCGAACGCACCGGAGACCTCCTGGAGCAGATCCGAACGCACCGCCTGGACTCCCTGCGTGCCATTCAGCCGCGCGTTCACCCGCGCGAACACCAGCGCCTCCGGGTTCAGGTCCGCGAGCACCACCTCCTGGCTCCGCCCCGCCACCGACAGGCCCCCCGCGCCCGAACCACACCCCAGGTCCACCACGCGCCGGAACGTGCCCGGCACCCGCCGCAACAACGCGCAGAACCGGTACGTGTCCGGACCGAAGAACACCGCGTCCTTCTGCGACGTGGGCCACGCGGAATGGACGAACAGCCCCGGCCCCAGGGTGGAGAACCGCACCCGGCTGCGCAGCGTCCCGTCCCCACACTCCGCCAGCGCGCCCGCCTGCTCCAGCAGCGCCTGCATCCGGGGCCCCAGCACTCCAGGCGGGAAGGGCCGGCTCCAACCAAACACCTCGCGGAGCGACCGGGCCTCGTGCGCCCCAGGCCGCGCATTCACCCGGCGGTGAGTCTCCGGGGTCACCGTCGTGAACGCATAGCCCTCGTCCCGCAGGGCCTGCCCCAGCGCCACCAGCGCCTTTTCCCTCAGCTCCCCTGCCCCATCCCCACCGTCCACGTCGCCCCCTCGAAGGATCCGTCCATCCAATCTTGGACGGACCTCCGCGTGCGACAAGCATCCTCGCGGCACGAGCCGCCCGCCCACAGGAGGGCCGCGACTCAGTGCCCGGCAGGCAGGGGAGCGCTCAACCACTCCTCCACGCCCGGCACGTCCGACACGAGCAGCAGGAAGTCCCGCAGGATGCGCGCCGTCGCCCCCCAGATGACATGCTCTCCGTGCGTGTAGAAATGCACGTCGTGCTCCACCCCCTCCCACGCGTGGCGCTCCACGCGCAGGATGGTCGGGTCCATCAGCCGGGCGAGCGGCACCTCCAACACCAGGTCCACCTCCACCGGGTTCGGCACGTACTTCCCGTCCCCCGGGATCACGCCCACGTAGGGGCGGATCCGGTACGAGGACGTCGTCGGCGTCTCATCCAGCAGCCCCAGCACCCGCACGCCGCCGCGCGCGATGCCCAATTCCTCTTCCGTCTCGCGCAGCGCGGTCTCCAGCGGCGTGACGTCCTTGGCCTCCTGGCCACCGCCCGGGAACGCGTACTGCCCCGCGTGCGTGCGCAGGTTCGGGGGCCTCCGCGTGAAGACGACGTAGGGCACACCGTCCCGCTCGAACAGCGGCAGCAGCACCGCCGCCTCGCGCAGCGCCCGGCCCGGCAGGACGAACGTCCGCGCCGGCCGCGCCTTCAGCCGCGCCTCCAACGCATCGAACAAGGCCTCCACGCGCACGGCTTGTGTCCCCATCAGTCGGTGATCTGCTTTTCCACCGGCGGCTTCGTCGGCGCGTCCGGCGTCGACAGGTTCTCCACGCCCGACATCGGCTTGAGCACGTTCGCCTGCAACAGCCCCAGCAGCAGCACGCCCAGCGCGATGCGGTACACCACGAACACCAGCGTCGTGCGGCGCTTCAAGAAGCTCAGCAGCCACGCGATGGCGCCCATGCCGGACGCGAACGCCACCAGCGTGCCCACCACCAGCGCCACCGTGGAGGGCCGCGTCGGTGCCTCCAGCAGGTGCTTCAATTCGAAGATGCCCGCCAGCGTCGTCGCCGGAATGGACAACAGGAACGAGTAGCGCGCCGCGTCCTCGCGCTTGAGTCCCAGCGACAGTCCCCCCGTGAGCGTCGTGCCCGACCGCGACGAGCCCGGCACCAGGGCCAGCGCCTGCCACAGGCCGATGAGGATGCCGTCCCGCCACGTCATGTCCGCCACGGTACGCGTGTGCGACGCGCGCTTCTCCACGATGAACAACACCAGCGCCAGCACGATGAGGCTGCCCGCGATGACGTAGAGCGAACGGAACTGCGTCTCGATGAGCTTCTTGAACGCCAGCCCGCAGATGCCGATGGGCAGCGTGCCCACCAGCACGAACCACGCGAGCCTCGACTCCAGCGTGCCGAACGGTTCCCTGCGCGCCAGGCCCTTGAAGAAGGCCCCCACCAGCGAAACGATGTCCTTGCGGAAGTAGATGAGCACCGCGGCCACCGTGCCCAACTGGATGATGGCCGAGTACGCGGCCCCCGGGTCCGCCCAGCCGAACAGCTCCGGCGCGATGCGCAGGTGCGCGGTGGAGCTGATGGGCAGGAACTCCGTGAGACCCTGGACCAGACCCAGGACGATGGCTTCAAGAAGGCTCATAGGGGGCGGTGCGCCAGGGATATGCCCTGCCCTCCTGGCCCGCAAGCGCGAAGGTTCCCCACCCCTCCGCCCCGGTTCGCCACCCGACCGTCCCGCCACCAAACCCGGGTAGGCTTCAATCCTCCATGCCGCCCGTCCCCCTGTGTCCCTGCTCCTCCGGACAGCGCTACCGTCAGTGCTGCGCCCCCTTCCACCGTGGCGAGGCCGAAGCACCCGACGCCGAGCGCCTCATGCGCAGCCGCTACAGCGCCTTCGCCCAGCGCGATGCGGCCTACCTGTGGAAGACACTCCACCCGGAGCACCCCATGCGCGCCCGTCCGGAGGCGGACGTGCTGCGCGAGCTGCGCGCCTTCGCCCAGGGTCACCAGTACCCGGGGCTCGTGGTGCTGGGCCACCAGCCCCCGGACGCGTCGGGGCTCGCCCGCGTCCTCTTCTTCGCCAAGGTGTTCGAGAAGGGAAAGGACCAGTCCTTCGTGGAGCGCTCCGACTTCCGTCACGACGGCACCGGCTGGCGCTACCTGGACGGCGTCCTCAAGCTGCCGCGCGAGCTGTCCGTGCCGCCCGAGTCCCTCACGCTCGACACCTTCCCCGCGGGCTGACGAAAAGGACGCGAAAATCCCCCGTCAGGATTTTCGCGGCCCTTGCGTCAGACACCATGCTGCCCGGCCGGAGAGGCCCTACACGCACTGGTAAGGCCCCTTCACGGGGGCTCGCGGTTCGAATCCGCTCTGGCCTGAAACGCCACCCAATCGCGGCTTCTCCACTCGGGCAGCATCCTTTTCCCCTCCCTCAGCGCGCGGACTCCACGTCCAGGTCGCGCGAGGACAGGTCCCAGTCCAGGCCCTCCCCGCCCGGCGCACCATCCGCGCCCAGGGACACGAGGACCGCCTCCTCGCCCAGCAGCAGGTACCGGTAGTCACGGCCCCACGGGTCCTGCGGCAGCTTCTCGATGAGGCCCTGCTCCACCAGCGCGCCCAGCCCCGCGTCCGGGGCCGGCAGGCGCCCCGTCGTCTCCACGTGCAGTCGCAGGGCTTCGTGGAGCGCCTTGAAGTCCCGCGCCACGCGCCGCTGCTTCCCGGGGGTGTGGTCCAGGATCATCCGCACCGTCAGGACCACCGCGGTGGTGAGCAGGGACAGGACGGCGAGGATCACCATGAGTTCAATCAGCGTCATGCCGCGCCGACACAGCGTGTCCCTGGAGAAGCAGGCCCGGATCCATCCCCTCATCGCGCGGACTCCGCATCCAGATCGCGCGAGGACAGGTCCCGGTCGTCGCCATCACCGCCCGGAGCGCCGTCCGCACCAAGTGACACGATGACCGGCGTGCTTCTATCCAACGTGTACACGTAGTCCTGTCCCCACGGGTCCTGCGGGAGCTTCGCGAGGATCTGCTCGTCCACCAACGCACGCAACCCCGTGGCCGTGTCCGGCAACCGGCTCTTCTTCACGACGTACAGTTGAAGGCCCTGCCCGAGCGACCCGAAGTCCAGCGCCACGCGCTTCTGCTTCGCGGTCCCCAACTGGCCCAGCACCGCCACGCCCACGGCGGCGGCAATCAGTCCCAGGATGGTGATGACCACCATGATTTCAATCAGCGTCATGCCGCGCTGACGCCGCACCTGTCGCCTGCTCTTGTCCATGTCTGCCTTTCCGCCACGGCGCCCCACGCGCCGGTCCCAGGCGGGACGGAGCCTTCAACCTGGCGCCGCGTCCCACCCGGAACGAGCGTGTTTGCAATCAGCGCGCCTCCGGTCACGCCGGCCCCTCGCGTGAACAAACGCCCCCGCCACCACCTTCGTGTCATCGATGACTGGAAGCCATGTCTGTCTTTCTGGCAGGAGCCCTGCGCACAACACCGCCACCCTGTCGCGCACCGCATCCCAGGTGCCCGGACCGAATCCCGGCCCTCCCGGATTCCCGGCACGTGCAGTCACCACGCCCCCCGCCACTTGCGCGCACGCCGTCCTCCGCGATACACGCCCCGCATCGAATCGAATTTGCGAATCAATCTCAAAATCAGCCGGTCGAAGCGGGAAACCGTGAACGGCCAGCGAGGCGGGTCCATGCGGGGACACAAGGCGATGTGGAGGGCGGGGGTGTTGGTGGCGGTGATGCTGCTCGGGGCGTGCGGTGACGACCCGGTGCCCCTGCCGTCGAACAACACGGATGCGGGCGTGATGCTCGACGCGGGCACGGACGCAGACGCGGGGACCGGAACCGATGCAGGCATGGACGCCGGTACTGAAACAGACGCGGGCACGGAAACAGACGCAGGCACCGTGACGGACGCGGGCACGCAGGTGGCGGCGCCCACGGTGACCTTCACCTCGCCCACGGACGGCGCCCAGGTGGAACAGTCGCCGGTGGACGTGCGGGTGGTGGTTCGCGCGGAAGGCGGAATCGCGGCGCTGACGGTGAAGCACAACGCCAGGCCGGACACGGACCTCACCCCTCCGTCAGGAAAGACGGAGCAGGAGCTGACGGTGTCCGTGGAGCCGGGGATCGGTGAGAACACCTTCACCGTCCACGTGGCGGACGAAGGCGGCCAGTCCACCGACGCGACCCTGCATTTCGCCTACGGCGACGCTCAACCGCCCACGGTGGCGCTCGCCAGTCCCACCGAAGCCCAGGACCTCACCGTGTACCAGGTGCGCGTGACGGGACAGGCCACGGACAACGTCGGCGTGACGGACTTCACCGCCCAGCTCAACGGCGGCACGCAGCAGCCCGAGACCGTGGCCCCGGATGGCACCTTCGACTTCGTGCTCACGCCCGCGCGCGGCGACAACACGCTCGTGCTCCGGGCGCGCGACGCCTTCGGCAACGCCACCGAGCAGCAGGTCCACTTCCGCTTCGGCCGCTGGGCGACCGGCGGCGGTTCGCACTCGGGACTCCTGCGCGACGGCAAGGTGTACGTCTGGGGAAACAACAACCTGGGGCAGTTGGGCCTGGGGCAGCCGGGGCCGTCGGCTGGCAATTCCCCCTCGCCGCTGCTGCTGGCGGAGCTGCCCCCTTTGGGCGCGGTGGCGTTCGGTCAGAACAGCTCGCTCGCGGTCGGGTTGGATGGAACGGTGTGGACGTGGGGTGACAACAAGAACGCGCAGCTGGGCCTGGGCGTCCCCGGCTCCGGCACGCTGGATGTGGCGACGCGCTGGGCTCCCGTGCGGGTGCCGTCGCTGACGGATGCGGTGACGGCGGTCCGCGGCTTCACGCACGTGCTGGTGCTCGCCGAGGACCACACGGTGTGGGCCTTCGGAAGCAACAACGCGGGCCAACTGGGCGATGACACGACGAAGAGCGCCTCCGACGTGCCGGTGAAGGTGGTGGGCCTGACCGACGTCATCCAGGTAGCCGCCGGCTCCGAGCACTCCGTGGCCCTGCGCGCGGACGGCACCGTGTGGACGTGGGGACGCAACGCCTCCGGCAACCTGGGGCTGGGCACCACGGACAGTGGACCGCACGCGCGGCCCGCGCAGGTGCCGGGCCTCACGGGCGTGGTGGACATCGCGGCGGGCAAGGACCACTCGCTCGCGCTGCGCGCCGACGGCACCGTCGTCTCCTGGGGCCTGGGCGTGAGTGGACAACTGGGCCAGGGCCGCAGCGGCGACGAAGGCAACAGCTCCGTGCCCGTGGCCGTGCTGGACCTCACGAACGCCACGGCGGTGGCCGCCAACGGCACCGTCAGCTTCGCCCTGCGCGCGGATGGCACCGTCATCGGCTGGGGACAGAACTCCACCGGAACGCTGGGCACGGGCGACAAGGTGACGCGCACCTCGCCCTCGACGGCCGTGGTGGGACTCACGGGTGTGAAGACGCTGGGCGTGGGCGCGCTGCATGTCGTGAGCGTGCGGCACGACGAGGCCCTCTTCAGCTGGGGTTGGAACTTCAAGGGCAGCCTGGGAGGCGGACCCGCCGCCAAGGAGTCCTGGGCGTACTCGGAGCCGCTCCAGGTGACGCTGCCGTGAGAAGGGCCGCCCTGCTCCTGATGATGGCGGTGTGTTCCTGCGGCGAGACGACCCCGCCGTGGGAGGACCCCTTCCTGCCGCCTCCGCCTCCGCTCGACACGGAGGCGCCGGTGTTGCGCATCGACACGCCCGTCCCGGGCCAGTGGTTGAACGTGCCTCGCCTGCGCCTGAGCGGCGACGTGGGAGACGCCACCCGGGTCGAGGTGTGGGTCGACGACGGAATCTCCCGGACGCTGTCCGTCGCCGGCTCCACGCTGTCGATGGAGCTGACCGTGCCGCCGGGCTCGCACGTGCTCCACGTGTCGGCCACGGATGCCGCGGGCAACACGGCGACGCAGGACGTGCCTTACAACGGGGGCCCGAGGCTTGGAGGTGGGCTCGGCCACTCCGCCGTGGTGCGCCAGGGACGCCTCACCACGTGGGGCGCCAATGGACAGGGACAGCTGTGCGAGACCACGCCCGACGAGCGGCTGAGTCCCGCGTTCGCGCTCGAAGGTCAGCGCCCCATCGCCCTGCTGTCGGCGATGGACACCACCGCGTGGATCTCCCCTGACGGAAGCGCCTGGCTGTGCGGCGCGCTGGCGTCCCTGCTCGACGCGGGCGGCACGGTGGGGAGTGCTCATCGCGTGGAGGGCGTGAAGGACGTGGTGGGCGTCGCGCTGGGCAGTGGCCACGTGCTGCTGCTGGATGCGAGCGGACAGGTCTGGGCGTTCGGGACCAACGCGCGCGGACAGTTGGGCCTGGGCGAGGAGGGCGAAGCGGTGACGCAGCCCACCGCCGTGCCGGACCTCACGGATGTGGTGCAGGTGGTCGCGGGCAGCGAACACTCCGCGGCGCTGCACCGCGACGGCACCGTGTCCGTCTGGGGCTACAACCGGGACGGCGTGCTGGGCACGGGCGAAACGGAAGCGCGCGTGCAGGCATCCCCTGGACGCGTGCCCAGGCTGGAGCAGGTGGAGCACCTGGCTTCGGGGCGCAGCCATCTGCTGGCGCTGCTCGCGGACGGCACGGTGCGCGCGTGGGGCACGGGGACGTCGGGGCAGCTCGGCCACGGTGACGCGGGCTTCGGCGCGGGACGTGCGCAACCCACGCCAGTGCTGACGCTCACGGGCGTCACGGCGGTGACGGCCGCGAACAACTCCAGTTGGGCATTGGGACGCGACGGCACGGGCTGGGCCTGGGGACTCAACAGCACCGGGCAGCTTGGCGTTGGAGACACCAACCAGCGCGTCGCGCCCGCGCGTGTGGCCACGGACCTGCCGCTGGTGGAGATCGCGGCGGGGGCGCAGCATGCGCTCGCGCGCACGCGGGAGGACACGGTGATCATCTGGGGCGGGAACCTCAGCGGACAGCTGGGTCAGGGTGAAGGCGCGCCCAGGAGCGTGTCCACGCCGCGCTCGGTGAACCTGCCCTGACTTCCCCCATGCGCTCCACCATCCCGGCCCACCTGATGAAGTCCTTACAGTGCCTCGCCCTGATGCTCACGCTCGCGTCGTGCGGTGAGCCCTCGGCACCCATCGTCAAACCGCCTCCGGACGAGCCCCCCATCGAGACTCCGGAAGAAGTGCCGCTGGAGGTCGCGCCGCTTGAACCCGGGGAGGCACTGATGGGAGGCGCCACCACGGTGTTCCGCACCGACCCTGAAGCGTTCCTGCAACCCGTGGCGAACATCACCGTGGAGCGCAAGTCGCGCTTCCTCCTGGGCGAAGCCAACTTCGAGGTGGACTGGGTTTCCGCGCCGAGCAGCCAACGCGACCGCGACGGCCTGGGCCCCCTCTTCCACGCCACCTCCTGCCTCGCCTGCCACGTCGGCAACGGCCGGGGTGCCCCTGTCGTGGGAAGCGCGTACGCGCCCACGCCCCTGCTGATCCGCCTCTCCATCCCCGGCCGGGACGCCCACGGCGCACCGATTCCCGAGCCCACCTACGGCGACCAGTTCCAGCCTCGCGCCATCACTGGCCTCCCCGCCGAGGGACAGGTGGAGGTGACGTACGAATCCCTGCCGGCCATCGCGCTCACCGGCGCCAGCTCCGTGAGCCTCCAGTCCCCGAGCTACGCGTTGGTGGACCTGGGCTACGGACCGCTCGCGCCCGACGTGCGCATCTCCCCGCGCATCGCGCAGCCCATGATCGGCCTGGGCCTGCTCGCCGCCATCCCGGATGCGACGCTGCTCGCGTGGGCGGACCCCGAGGACCGCGACGGAGACGGCATCCGAGGCCGTCCCAACCGCGTGTGGAGCGTGAAGCAGGGCCGCGAGGTCCTGGGCCGCTTCGGCTGGAAGGCGAATCAGCCCGACCTGGAGCACCAGGCCGCGGGCGCGCTGCTGGGCGACATGGGCCTCACCTCGCCGCTGTTCTCCCAGTCCGCGTGCACCGCCACGCAGACACATTGCCTGGCGGCCGCGACCGGCGGTGAGCCCGAGGTGGATGCCACGAACCTCGCGACCCTCTCCGACTACTCGCACCTCATCGCCGTGCCCGCGCGCCGGGGCGCCGAACGCGAGGACGTGCGCACGGGCAAGGCGGCCTTCCAGCGCGCGGGGTGCGCGAGCTGCCACCGCCCCACCACCGTCACTGGGGAACTGCCCGGCTTCCCGGAGCTGTCGTACCAGCGCATCTGGCCGTACACCGACCTGCTGTTGCACGACCTGGGCGAAGCGCTCGCGGACGGACGCGACGACTTCCAGGCCACTGGCACCGAGTGGCGCACCCCACCCCTCTGGGGTCTGGGCCTCACCGCCACCGTGAACGGGCACACGCACCTGCTCCACGACGGCCGCGCCCGCTCCGTCCTGGAAGCCATCCTCTGGCACGGCGGCGAAGCGACGGCCTCACGCGAAGCCGTGCGGCGCATGTCCCCCAAGGAGCGCGCGGCACTGCTCACGTTCCTCGACTCGCTCTAAGCAGGTCGCCAGGGCGCGTCCCAGGTCAGAGACGCCCCCGGCCCACTTCACGCCGAACTGGTCCGACAGTCGGACAGGTTTGGACGCTTCATCCTATGTCGACAGGTGCGGCAGCGGGCGCAGGTGGTAGCGGGCCTCGAAGGCGTTGAAGAGGTCCAGGTACTGCTCCAGGTAGCGCGTGAGCAGGAAGCGGCGGCGCACCGTCTCGTGCGCGCGCTGTCCCATCTGGTGGCGCAGCTTCGGACTCCTGAGCAACTGCACGATGCGCTCGGCGCACTGCTCCACCGAGTCCACCAGGAAGCCGTTGTGCCCGTCTTCAATCTGATGGCGGATGCCGCCCACGTTCCCCCCGATGACCGGCGTCCCCTTCCACATCGCCTCCGCCACGGTGAGCCCGAAGCCCTCGCGCAGCGACTTCTGCAACACCACCGCGGCCCGGCGCTGGAGCGCGTTCACCAGCGCCGTGTCCTCGCGGCTCAGGATGATGAGCCGCTCGTCGCGGTGCCGCGTCACCTCCGAGTACACCTCCTGTCCCTCCGGGTCATCCGAGGCCATGTTTCCCAGCAGCACCAGCGTGCACGGCGTCTGCTTGCGCGCCAGTTGCCACGCGGCCACCACGCCCTCCGGGTCCTTCCACCGGTCGAAGCGTGAAATCTGCACCACCAGCGGCAGGTCCGTGGGGATGCGGTGGTGCGCCAGCCGCTCGTCCATCTCCGCGTCGTTCATCTCCCGGTTCTTGATGGAGAACGGATCGATGGCCGGCATGAAGAACAACTGCGGCACGCTCAATTCGCGCGCGTACTCCGGGATGCTCAACACCGTCGCGTCGTACTGTTCCACGAAGGGCTTCAGGTACGCCCACAGCGCGGGGTCCGGCCGGGACAGGTCCACGTGGCAGCGCCAGATCCACGGCCCGCGCTTGCGGCTGTGCCGCACGATGGGCAGCGGCTGCGGATCATGGATGACCACCCGGTCGTGGTCCAACCGGTTGCGCACCGCGTTCTCGTAGACGACCTCCTCGTAGATGTTCGCCTTCATCGGCGTCAGGTGGATGTCCGAGCCCTGCAACGCGTTGTGCATCTTCTTCGTGATGTTGAAGAAGTCTGGCGGCCCCTGGATGGCGCGCCACTCCGTCACCATGCCCACGCTGTTCATCAACAGCGTCAGCGGGGACAACAGCTCCGCCACCCCGCCGCCGTAGTACGTGGAGTTCACGTGCGCGACCCGCAGGTCCTGCAGTGGACGCGCCTTCTCCAGGATGCGCTCCACCACCTCCGCGCCCACGTAGCGCTCGTAGTGCTCGACCTGGACCAGGGGGTGCGGATCGCGGTGGGAGCTCTTCGTCATGCCCCCTTGTCTGCGTCCGCTCCCCCACGGGTGCCACCCTCCCTCCACGCCGGATGCCCGCTGCCTTACACAACCCCGGCACGGGGAACCGCCTCCACCGCTCAGGGCTCCTCCGGCGTGTACGCCACCAGCCACAACGGCGAATCCCCACACTGCACCAGGCACTGGTCCCCCTGCCGCGCCAGGAGCGTGCCCGGCGCCGCCTGGGGGTCCTCGCCCCGCCACGCGCGCGTGCGCTGCACCCGCACCCACCGGCCCTGCAACAGCGCGCGCGCATCGCCGTTGCCCTCGCGCCACGCGGCGAAGCGGCACGCGCGCACCTTCAGGTGCACGGAGCGCGCGCTGTCCCGCCAGTCGATGTCCCGGTACGCCAGGTCGAAGAAGGGCGCGGGCGTCGCCGCCGCGTCCACCTGCGGCTCCCCCACATCCCGCCGGGCCACATGCTCCAGCATCGTCGGCAGCAACCGGCGCGACGCGCGCATCATCCGCTCGAAGAGGACCTCTTCCGTGTCCTCGTCGATGACGGGGAAGGTGCCCTGCACCAGCACCGGTCCGGTGTCGAACGTCGCGTCCATCCGGTGGAACGTCAGCCCCAGCTCCCGCGCGTCATCGCGCAACGCCCAGCCCACCGGACACGGCCCCCGGTAGCGCGGCAACAGCGACGGGTGCACGTTGATGGCCCCCAGCGGCGCCAACGCCAGCGCCTCCGGCGTCAGCTTCCACGGGAAGAAGAAGGACAAGAGGAGGTCCGGCTTCAGCGCCGCGAGCCGCGCCGTCAACCGCGCCCGCTCGGCCACCAGCAGGACGTCCAGCGGCGGCGGCGCGGACTCGAACAGCCGCCGCAGCTCCGTCCACCCTTCCATGTCCAGCGGACGCAGGCCCCGCACGCCCGCGGGCACCACCACCGCCACCACCTCATGCCCCCGCGCCCGCAGCGACAACGTGAAGTCGTGCGCCACCGAAGGCGCCACGGTCAGCAACACGATGCGCCAGCCAGTCGCGGCACCGGGAGTCGGCATGGCCGTCTCCTAACAGCTCGCACCCGGTGTGCGCCCGGACTGTGTGCATCACCTTCCCTGAAAATGAAAAACGCGCTCGCCCCAAGAGGGAGCGAGCGCGTGGATTCAGGCGGTTTGCGCCGGGTCCGGGGACCGGAGCGTCAGACGGCCTTCAGGCGGGGCGTGCGCGTCTTGGGCGCGGCGGTGGCGGCGGCCTCGCGCAGCGCGTCCTTCTTGTCGGTGCGCTCCCAGGTGAAGTCCTTGTCGGAGCGGCCGAAGTGACCGTACGCGGCGGTCTTCTGGTAGATGGGCCGCAAGAGGTCCAGGTGCTCCGTGATTTCACGCGGACGCAGACCGAAGGTCTGGCGAACGGCGCGGGCGATCTGCTCCTCGGGCACGGTGGCCGTGCCGAAGGTCTCCACCATCACGCTGACGGGCTCCGCCACGCCGATGGCGTAGGAGACCTGCACCTCGCAGCGGCTGGCCAGCCGGGCGGATCCACGGGTGGTTCTTGCGGCGCACCTCCGCCAGACGGCGGGTCAGCGCGTGCGCGTAGTGGATGGGCGCGGGCATCAGCTCCGGCGTCTCGTCGCACGCGAAGCCGAACATCATGCCCTGGTCGCCGGCGCCCTGGTCCTTCTTGTTGTCCACGCCCCGGGCGATGTCCTGGCTCTGGCCTTCGATGGCCACCATGACGCCGCAGGTGTTGCCGTCGTAGCCCATGGAGCTGTCGGTGTAGCCGATGCGCGTGATGGTCGACCGGACGATCTTCGGGATGTCCACGTAACAGTTCGTCGTCACCTCGCCCGCGACGATGGCGAGGCCCGTCTTCACGAGCGTCTCCACGGCGACGCGCGCCTGCGGATCCTTGGCGATGATGGCATCGAGCACACCGTCGGAGATCTGATCGGCGATCTTGTCCGGGTGGCCCTCGGTGACGGATTCAGACGTGAACAGGAAGTCGGTAGGCATGTCTTCTCGGGCTTCGCGCTATTCCAGTGACGCAGCGCAGGGGTCGGACAGTAAACGTCCAGTCCCAACAGAGTCAAACCTGACGACAGGGGCATTTATTCGTCGTGAAGCCCACACGGGCGACCGGCCCCAACGTGGCAGGTGAGGCCAGCGGCCGATTGAATTTTGTCCGTCACGGGGCGTTCCCCTGGGCTACAGGACTCGCGCCGTTCTTCAGGAGGTCACCACCCATATGAACCTGAACGCCCATTTCCGCTCCCTCTCCGTGCTGGTTGCCGTCACCCTCGCCGTGCCCGCGTTCGCCGCGCCCAACAAGGCGAATGAAGCCGTCACCAAGCCGGTGAAGACCGTGGTGCAGTCCGTGCGCTACGAGAAGGACCTCAAGGCCCTGGAGAACCTGGGCAGCGACCAGCAGGGCGCCTTCCTCCTGGGCGATGACTGGGCCAAGGGCACCGACGCCCAGCGCAAGGAGTTCACCCAGCTCTTCCAGAGCCTCTTCGCGAAGCTCGCCTTCCCCAAGGTGCGCGAGAACTTCAAGAACCTGGACTCCATCACCTACGACGAGCCGCAGGTGACGGGCGACAAGGCGCTGGTCGGCTCCACCATCTTCATCAACCACCCGCTCAAGAAGCAGGAGATGAAGCTCAAGTACTCCGTGGAGAAGACGGGCGCCGCGTGGAAGGTCGTGGACGTGTCCGTGCTGGGTGACTCCATGCTCACCGGCATCCGCGACGTTCAGGTGCGCCCCCTCTTCAAGGAAGGCGGCTGGGACGGCCTGCTGGGCGCCATGCGCGCGAAGAACAACGAGCTGGCTTCGGTGAAGCTGAAGTAATCCAGTCCCGGGCCGCGTCGAGCAGCCAGGCAACCAGGCCTCCGTTCCTTCCCCGGGTTCCGGGGGAGGCACGGGCCGGGTAGGCTCCGCGTCCCCCTCCCCCCGAGCGCCTGGCGAATGACTGTCTCCTCCCCCGCCCCACGGCATCCGGCCCGCGGCCTGCCGTCCGCCCGTGAGGTGGATGCCTTCTGCGTGCAGTACGCGCCCCGGGCACCCGGTCACCCCGCCGTCCGGGACCTGTTCCGGCTCCTGTCGGAGGTCCCCGCGGACGGGCTGGACGCGCGCCTTGCGTGGGTGGAGCGGTGGATCCACTGGATGCGCGAGCGCATCCCCGCGCAGGGCTTGGTGGACGGGGAGGATGCCGCGCTGTCCCCGGCGAACTCCCGGCTGTCACTGCTGGTGCGCGTGCTGGAGGCAGAAGCGGCGCTGCGCATGGCCGTCACGAAGCTGGTGTCAGGGGTGTGCACTGGCAGCCGGGGGCTGAAGCTCTTCGCTCAGGTGGGCCTGAGCGGCGGCAACGGCTTCTTCTCCGAACTGACGGACCGCCTCGTGCGCGGCGTGCTGCCCGCGCCGCCGGAGCCCGGCAAGCTGTCCGAGCTGCTGCTGCGCCTGTTCCCGGTGCCCCAGGACGCGCAGTGGCTGGCCGCGCTGTCCCCGGAGCTGCTCGCGCGGCTGACGGTGCTCGTGGGCGACCCGCCGCCGCCGGACCCGTCTCCCACGGCGCGCGTGCGCGGCGACCTGATGGACGCACTGCTGCTCCTGGGCGTGCAGGTGGCGGGCCTGGGGCTGGCGGAGGACGTGCGCGACCGCAGCCCGGAAATCGCCTTCCGCGCCTCACCGTTCCTGCGGCTGCGCAGCGTGTGTGACGCGGTGCTGGCGCGCGACGGGGCCCCGGACGCGCTGCGCGACCTGGAGCAGACGCAGGCGGACTGCCGGGGGGTGGTGGCGTCCGTCACGCGGCACCTGGAGCACTCGGGCGTCAGCGTGGACCTGGTGTACCGGCTGGAGCGCATCCGGCGCGGCCTGGACCGGATGGAGGCCATCGCGCGCGTGCTGGGCGCGGCCCGGGGCGAGCCGCGCTGGAAGGAGGCGCTGGAGCTGCTGTCGGACCTCCTGCGGTACGCGCACGCGGACCGCTCCGTGCGCGCGCTGGTCCAGCGCAACGCGCGGCTGCTGGCGCGGAAGATCATCGAGCGCACCGGCAACACCGGCGGGCACGCCATCACCGCGACGCCGGGCGGGTTCCACCGCATGGTTCACTCTGCGGCGGGCGGCGGGCTGCTCACGGCGTTCACCGCCGCGCTGAAGTTCTTCCTGGCCGGGCTGTCGCTGGCGCCCTTCTTCGCGGGCTTCTTCGCCGCGCTCAACTACGCCGGCAGCTTCGTGGTGATGCAGTTGCTGGGCTTCACCCTGGCCACCCAGCAACCGTCGATGACGGCCTCCACGCTGGCGGCGGCCATCGAAGAGGACGCCGTCGAGGACGACGACCCCGGCGACGCCGCCGGCGGGCGCATGGAGCGGCTGGCGGCGCTGGTGCCGCGCATCACCCGCTCCCAGTTGGCGGCGGCCCTGGGCAATCTGGGCTGCGTGCTGCCCGCGGCGGTGGCGCTGGCGCTGGGCTTCCAGTGGCTCCGGGGCCACGCGCTCCTGTCGGTGGCGCAGGCCGAACACGTGGTGGAGTCGCTGCACCCCTGGCACGGCGCCACGCTCCTGTGGGCCGCCTTCACGGGCGTCCTGCTGTGGGTGTCCAGCGTGGCCGCGGACTGGTTCGAGAACTTCGTCGTCTACCGGCGCCTGCCGGAGGCGCTGGCCCACCACCGCGTGCTGCGCGCCCTGCTGGGTGAACACCACGCGCGCCGCGTGGCGGACGCGTTGATGCGCCACGCGGCGGGCGTGGGCGGCAGCATCACCCTGGGCGTGCTGCTGGCGGTGGCGCCCGGCATCGGGGGCTTCTTCGGCCTGCCGCTGGACGTGCGGCACGTCACGCTGTCGTTCGGCGCGCTGGCCTTCGCCGGCTGCACGCTGGGGCCCTCGGCCGTGATGCAGCCCGGGTTCCTGGCCGCCCTCCTGGGGGTGGGCTTCATCGGGGCCCTCAACTTTAGCGTGTCCTTCGCGCTGGCGCTGGGGCTGGCCCTGCGTGCCCGGGACGTCCCCGTGACCCAGGGCCTGCGCTTCGTGGGCGCGATGGGCCTGCGCTTCCTGCGCCATCCCCTGCCCTTCCTCATCCCTCCCCGCGAGGAGGACCCGGCCCCCGAGGTCCTGGTCGTCCCCCTGGTGGGCCCTCCGGGGGCCTGACCGGCGCACCGGGCGGGGAAGGCGCGGTTATTCCCGGGAGTCGAGAGGCCCCCGACTCGCGCGGAGGTCAGGCGGACAGGCATGCCCGGCATTGCTTCCGGGCGGGGTGTTTTGTCGATAGGGTCCCGCGCCCATGAGCGGCAATCCCTCCTCGCATCCCCCGCCCCGCCTCGCCGTCGCCTACGCCGAGATGCTGGTGCGTCGTCCCGGCACCGTGATGACCGTGCTGCTGTTGCTGCTCGGTCTGGCGGTCTGGGGCACGTCGAAGCTCACCATCAACTCGAACCAGTTGGACCTCATCTCCCAGGACCTCCAGGAGGTGAAGGACGTCAAGCGCGTCATCGACATGGTGGGCGGCAGCGGCTTCTTCATGGTCGCGCTGCGCGGCGATGACGAGGCCACGCTCAAGCGCGTCGCGGACGACCTGGCCGTGATGGTGGGCAAGGACAAGGAGCACGCGCGCTCGCTCACGTACAAGATCCCCGTCGAGTTCGTGCAGCAGAACATGGTGCTCTTCATCAAGACGGAGGACCTGGCCGAGGGCAAGCGCCGCATCATGGCGTTCCTCAAGGATCAGATCCGCCGCAGCAACCCGTTCTACATCGAGATCAAGAAGACGGAGCCGGTGAAGCTGGACCTGCAGGACCTGGTCGACAAGTACTCCAGCGTTGGCAACAAGAGCATCGCGGACGACTACTACATCTCCCAGGACCGCAAGCTGCTGCTGCTGCTCATCAAGCCGATGTGGGACACCAACCAGATCGGCCAGACGAAGGACTACGTGGAGAAGCTGCGCAAGGACCTGGCGGCCTACTCGCAGTCCAACGCTGGTGGCGTGCAGCTGGTGGAGGACTACTACAAGATGGGCGACAAGAAGACGGTCGCCTACGGCTTCACGGGCTCCTACAAGACGGCGGTGGACGACTCGTACGCCATCGAGGAGTCGCTCCAGCCGGTGACCATCCTGGCGCTGGTGGCCATCTTCGCCATCACCATCGCGTTCTTCCGCAAGTGGGCGCCCACGCTCATCGTGGTGAGCGGCACGGTGGCGGGCACGCTGTACACGCTGGGCTTCACCTACGTGGCGGTGGGTGAGCTGAACATGATCACCTCCATCCTGGGCGGCATCCTGATGGGGTTCGGCATCGACTACGGCATCCACTTCATCTTCCGCACGCGCCTGGAGCTGGGCGCGGGCAAGCGCTACGACGTGGCCATCCGCGACGCGGTCATCAACGCGGGCCGTCCGGCGCTGGTGTCCGCGGTGGTGGTGGCGGGCTCGTTCTTCGTGCTGATGGTGAGCGACTTCAAGGGCTTCTCCCAGTTCGGCGCCCTGGCCGGCACGGGCACGCTGGTGCTGGGCGTGACGCTGTTCTCCTGGTGCCCGGCGCTGCTGGCGCTGGCGGGCCGCAGGAACCCGGAGCTGCCGCAGAAGCTGATTGGCGTGATGAAGCCGCCGGCGGTGAACAACGCCTCCGGCAACGAGATGCGCATCCCGCGTCCAGGCCTGGTGCTGGCGGTGGGCTGCGTGGTGGTGGCGCTGGTGTGCGGCGCGGCCATCCCCTGGAAGGACGGCGAGCCCCCCGCGGGCGCGGACTTCCTCACGCGCCTGCCGTACGGCGTGCGCTTCAACTACAACACCCGCGCGCTGATGCCGGCCAACCAGCCGTCGGTGGTGCTGCAGGATGAAATCAACGCGCGCTTCAAGATCGCCAGCGACCCGCTCGCCATCTACACCAAGGACCTGGCGGAGACGGAGGCCCTCTACAAGGCGCTGACGGAGGACCCGAAGAAGCGCCCCACCATCTCCCAGGTGATGAGCCTCTTCACCTTCGTGCCGCCGGAGGGCATCGCGCAGGCGAACACGAAGATCCTGGAGGAGTGGCAGGCGGAGCTGAAGGACATCGAGGTGTCGTCGCTGCCGCCGGAGACGCAGGAGAAGGCGCAGCTGTTCCTGAAGATGCTGGAGGCGCGTCCCTTCGACGTGCACCACGTGCCGGAGATCTACGCCACGCAGTTCCGCCACCTGCCCAGCACCCAGCCGGAGAACCACGGCTACCTGACGTTCATCTACCCGAGCGTGGACCTGTGGGACGGCAAGCAGATGCTCCAGTTCGCGGACCAGACGCGCTCCATCAAGGGCATGGTGACGCCGGGCAAGTTCACGGACGGTCCCCAGGGCACGCCGGTGGAGATGGAGTTCCGCGCCGCGGGCGCCACGCAGTTGTACGCGTCGCTGGCGCGCATGGTGCTCAAGGACGCGAAGCTCACCATCATCCTCACCGCGCTGTGGATTCTGGCGATGCACTTCGCGGACTTCCGCAACGCGAAGCTGGCGCTGGCGTCCGTGATTCCGCTGACGGTGGGCCTGGCGATGATGCTGGGCTTCATGGCGCTGTTCGACCTGCGCCTGAACTTCAGGCGTCCTCCACGCTGACGGCGGTGGCGGGCTTCGCGGCGCTGCTGGTGGCCGGCCACAACGGCGTGCGCTCCATGGGCATCATCGCCTGCATCGGCCTCATCACCACGCTGCTGGTGTCCTTCACGGTGCTGGCGGCGGTGATGCAGCTCATGCACGACAAGCGGCAGCGTGACGCGGCCCGCTCACCGTCGAACGGTTCGACGGGTGGCGGCGACGCATCCTCCACGCGCGCGGCCTGACGAAGCGTCTAGTATCCGCGCCGGACCTGGGCCCCGCCTTCCCTGCCATGGGAAGCGCGGGGCTTCTTCTTGAGGAGCTTCAAGCCATGGGGACGTTCAAGCGACTGGGGCCGGTGCTGGGCCTGATGATGCTGGCGGGCTGTGCGAGCGCGGTGAAGAGCCAGCGGCTGCGCGCGGACTACGCGACGGTGGACCGGCAGCAGGTGAAGCGGCTGGCGGTGGTGACGCAGCCGTTCCCCCCGGGCAAGCAGTACGTGGGCGACCTGTGGAGCCTCATCGCGCGGCAGTGGCTGAACCAGAACCGGGACTTCCTGGTGAAGGAGAACACGTCCCTGCCGGAGCGCCCCACCGACGCGACCTTCAAGGACCAGTGCGTGGAGGGGATTGAGGGCGTGCTGTGGTTGGATCCGCAGGTGAAGCAGGTGGGCGACGGGGCGGAGGTGGCGCTCAAGGCGCAGCTCATCCGCTGCCGCGACGGTGAAGAGGTGTGGGCGGCGGAGTCGGCGGGGAGCTGGGATTCGAAGGATGAGAAGTACACCTCGCGCGAGGAGCAGTACGTGAAGGAGCTGGGGCCGGACGTGGCGCCCTTCGTGGTGCCTTCGTACAAGCTGCTGGTGGCGACGCTGGACACGCTGCCCAATCCCGAACTGAACGAAGCGGACAAGGACGAGAAGATCGAGCTGGGCGAGTAGCGTCGCGTCCCAGGTGGATCCCCTCGTCCTCATCGGTCGGTTGGTGCTGGCCACGTTCCTGGGCGGTGTCCTGGGCGTGGAGCGCGAGGCGCGCAGCCAGAGCGCGGGGTTGCGCACGCACACGTTGGTCGCGCTGGGGTCGTGCTGCTTCACGCTCTCCAGCATCTACACGGAGTGGGTGCTCCAGCCGGGCGTGTCGCCCGGCGGATCACAGGCGGACATCAGCCGCATCGCCAGTCAGATTGTCGTGGGCATCGGCTTCCTGGGCGCGGGCGTCATCCTGCGCCACGGGGGCGCGGTGAAGGGCCTCACCACCGCGGCGAACCTGTGGGTGACCGCGGCGGTGGGACTGGCCTGCGGGCTGGGCATGTACGTGGCGGCGGGTGTCACGGTGGGACTGGCGCTGTTGTCCCTGGTGGTGCTGCGCCCCCTGGCCCGGCTCCTGACGCCGCTGTCCGGACGCCACGGAAGCCAGCACGACGAAGACGGGGACCCTGCCGATGGCGAGGATCCCCCGTCCGGAGTGAAGCGCCAGCCGGCGCCCGGAAGCAAGGACCCATGAAGCACCTGGGACTCGCAGGGCTGCTGTTCGCGGTGACGGGCTGCATGCACCGTCCGGCCCCCGTGGCATCTCCAGAAGTCGCCCAGGGCATCCAGTTCCCGGAGTGGAGCAAGGCGGCGTCCACTACCGTGCAGGGGCCCCAACTCAAGGCCCTTCAAATCGCGTTGGACGACTTCATGCCTCCGGGACGGTCTGCCCCTGGCGACGCGGACCCGATGGCGCAGTGCCTGTTCCAGCTCACGACCTATGACGCCTGGGTCCAGCGCGGCGACAAGATGACCTTCATCCACTTCACGCCCCTGGAAGATGAGCGCTGTGGGCTCAGGCCCGAGGTCATGGACGCCGGTGCGAACTACGCCATCAGCGACGAAGGGGTCATCCTCAAACGCGAATGAGCCGCGAGGAAGCTCGCGCTCCCTCACGGCCCGGTCTCGAAAAAGGAGCGGTGCCCCGCCCTACTCCATGGGCACCAGCGCGCCCGTCAGGTCGTGCGTGTAGGCCACCGGGCGATGCGACTTGAGGGCATTGTCGTCCTCGTCCGCTCCGCCTTCGGCCAGCACGGCGCCCGGAAGGTGCGCCAGGTCCCGGCGCAGGTAGACGTCCTCCCCGTCCAGGTCCGCGACGTCGGAGAAGCGCACCGGGTACTCCTTCTCGAAGACCCGTCCCTTCCCGATGGTGAAGCCCCGGGGATCCACCGCGACGACGCCGCCCAGGGCCTCTCCGTCCCGGTCCCGCACCGTCATGCCCCGCTGAATGTCCGTTGACTTGAACACGCTGCTGCCTCCTGCATCCGTGTCCGCCCAAAGTGTGCATTCCCCCTGGAAACGGCGACCCCCCATTCGCTGTTGAAACGGGGGGAGCGGGGCCTACACGGACTCCGGTTCCACGTCACGCATCGAGGTCAGCAGCGAGCCCTCCGGGCCGCTGAAGCGCCGGTCCATCTCCGTGCGCACATAGCGCTCAATCTCCTCCGCGGTGGTCAGCTCCATGGCGCCCTGGAGCATCTCCATCGCCTCGCGGCGGCTCACCCGACGCATCAGCCGCTTCACCACCGGGATCTGCCCCGACGTCATCGACAGCTCGTCGAACCCCAACGCCAGCAGCACCAGCGTGAAGAGCGGATCTCCCGCCATCTCGCCGCACATGGACACCGGGATGTTCGCGGCCTTCGCTGCGTCCACGATGCCGTGGAGCATGCGCAGCACCGACAGGTGCAACGGCCGGTAGAGGTACGCCACCTCGCGGTTCTGGCGGTCGATGGCCAGCGAGTACTGGATGAGGTCGTTCGTCCCGATGGAGAAGAAGTCCGCCTCCTGCGCCAGCCGGTCCGCGATGGTCGCCGCGCTCGGCGTCTCCACCATGATGCCCACCGGGAAGCGCTTGCCCACCGGCACCCCGGCGCGCCCCAGCGCCGTGCGGCACGCCTCCAGTTCGCTCCGGGCCTCGCGCAGCTCGCTCACCCCGCAGATGAGGGGGAACATCAGCCGCATGTTGCCGTGCACGCTTGCGCGCAACAACGCCCGGAGCTGCACCCGGAACAGCTCCCGGTTGGACAGGCAGTAGCGGATGGCCCTCAACCCCATGGCCGGGTTGGGCTCCTTCTCGTGCTTCGTCTTGCCCGGCACCTTGTCGCCGCCCAGGTCCAGCGTGCGGATGGTGACGGGGCGGCCCCCCATCGCCTCCAGCACCTGCTTGTAGGCGCGGTAGTGCTCTTCTTCCGTGGGCGCCGTCTTGCGGTCCAGGAACATGAACTCCGTGCGGTACAGCCCGATGCCCTCCGCGCCGTGCGCCAGCAGCGAGGGGATCTCCTCCAGGAATTCCATGTTGCCGTTGAGCCGGATGCGGAAGCCATCCGTGCTCACCGACGGCTGGTCCTTGGTGCTGAGCGCCAGCTGCTCGCTCTCCTGGTAGCGGCGCTGCTCCTCGCGGAAGAGCGCCAGCTGGTCCTCGGACGGATTCACCAGCACCACGCCCCGCGTGCCGTCCATCGCGACCAGGTCGCCCGGGGAAATCTGTTCGCTCGCGCGCCCCGCGCCCACCACCGCGGGCGTCTCCCGCGCGCGGGCCACGATGGCCGTGTGGCTCGTCTGTCCGCCCAGGTCCGTGACGAAGCCCGCGACACGGCCGCTGCGCGCCATCATCGCCGCGTCCGCCGGCGGCAGGTCGTGCGCCACCACGATGGCCTCCGCGGGGACCTCCACCTCTTCGTCCACCACCTGGCCCATCAGGTTGCGGATGATGCGGTCGGCCACGTAGTCCACGTCCGAGCGACGCTCGCGGAAGTACTCATCCGGGATGTTGTCGAACAGGTGCTTTATCTTGCGGGCCGTGCGGCGCACCGCCCACTCCGCGTTGATGCGGTCCTCCACGATGAGGCGGTTGACCTCGTCCACGAGCATGGGGTCGTGGAGCATCAGCCGGTGCGCTTCCAGGATGAGGGCGTGGTCGCTGCCCTCCGTGCGACCTCCGCGTCGGCCAGACGCAGCTTGGGCGTGCGGATGCGCTTGCGGTCCAGGATGAAGGCGTGGCCCACCGCTACGCCCGGGGAGGCGCCGATGCCCGTCAACCTGAGTGTAGGGGTGGCCTGGCTGCTCACGGTTCGGTTCCTGCCCTGGGAGGGGGTCTATCTTCCACGCTCTTACTGCGCTTCGCCAAAGCGGTCCGCGATGAGCTTCTTCAATTCGGACAGGCACGCTTCCGCGTCCTCGCCCTTGCAGGTGATGGTCACCTTCACGCCCTGCCCCGCCGCGAGCATCAGCACGCCCATGATGGACTTGGCGTTCGCGCGGTTGCCTTCCGCCGCGATGGAGACCTCGCTCTTGAAGCGGTTGGCCACCTTGACCATCTGCGCCGCGGCCCGGGCATGCAGCCCCAGCGCGTTGACGATCTCGAATGTTCCCTGGGCCTCGCTCGGCATCGCGACTCCTGCTGCTGCTGTTGTTCGTCCACTCAAAGAAAGGCTCCCGCCACGCAGGCCAACCCCGCCGCGACGTAGAGGACCACGTACGTGGGGACCCGGCGGCTCACCGCCACGTAGGCCAACATCCCCACCGCCAGACAGCCCACCGACAGGAACACCGCCCAGGTGCCGCCCGCCGTCGCCCCGAAGCTCACCGCCAGCCACGCCGCGAGTCCGCCCGCGCTCGCCGCCGCCACGCCCCTCAGGCGCGCGCCCTTGGCGGGAAGGTTCACCCGCGCCACCGCCTCCACCAACCGGTCTCCCAGGCTCAGCCCCATCCAGTACAGCCGGATGCGCAGCAGCAGGTGCACCAGGTTGTAGAGCACCAGGAAGAGCGCCACCGCCCACACGCCCAGGAACGGCACCATCGCCGCGCACAGGCCGCCCACCGCGGGCTTGAGCGACAGCCAGAAGAACCC
>SECN01000328.1 GCA_004173515.1 Myxococcaceae bacterium
AGCGCGATGTGGCTCATCCGCTCCATCCACCAGCGGCAGCGGACCATCTACAAGGTCACCGAGAGCATCGTGAAGTTCCAGAAGGACTTCCTGGACAAGGGCATCGCGCACCTGAAGCCCCTCATCCTGCGCGACGTGGCGGAGGACATCGGCATGCACGAGTCCACCGTCAGCCGCGTGACGACGAGCAAGTACGTGCACACGCCGCAGGGCATCTTCGAGCTGAAGTACTTCTTCAACTCGTCCATCGCGCGCGTGTCCGGCGAGGACACGGCCAGCGAAGCGGTGAAGCACCACATCAAGCAGCTCGTGTCGCAGGAAGACTCGCGCAACCCGTACTCGGACCAGAAGATCGTGGAGCTCCTGCGCTCGCAGGGCACCGAGATCGCCCGGCGCACGGTGGCCAAGTACCGCGAGGTGCTGGGCATCCTCCCCAGCAGCAAGCGCAAGCGCTACTACTAGCGTTGGGGTTGGGGCATGAAGGGGTCCATGGACCCCGTGCCCCCGCCTTCGTTCCCCGGTGACGCCGACGCTCCCCGCCGGGAGCCCGTGCCCCTGGTCGTCCCCCCCGTCACGCTGGAGGGGACCGCGGTGCGGCTGGTCCCGCTCACGGCCGACCACGTGCCCGCGCTCGCGGCGCTGTGCGAGCCGGAGGTGTTCACGCACTTCTCGCGCGTGCTGCGCACGCAGGCGGACGTGGCGGACTATGTCTCCACCGCGCTCAAGGCCCGGGACGCGGGCACCGAGCAGCCCTTCGCCATCTGCCTGCGCGAAGGCGGGGACGTGGTGGGCACCACGCGCTTCCTGGAGATCCAACGCGACTTCCGCACGCTCGAAATCGGCTCCACGTGGCTGGGACGGCGGGTGTGGCGCTCGCGGGTGAACACCGAGTGCAAGTTCCTGCTGCTGCGCCACGCGTTCGACACGCTGGCGGTGATGCGCGTGCAGTTGAAGACCGACCGGCGCAACGTGCGCTCGCGCGCGGCCATCGAGCGGCTGGGGGCCTCGTTCGAGGGCATCCTGCGCAACCACATGCTGGTGCGCGGGGGCATCGTGCGCGACAGCGCGTACTACAGCGTCCTCGACACGGAGTGGGCAGGGGTGCGGGCACGGCTCACGGGACTGCTCGCGCGGGAGTGATAGGGTCGCGGGCCCTATGTCCCTTCTTGTGTCTTCCTGGCCGACGCGCTGGACCGTTCGTGGAGTTGGAGCCCTTGGGGCGCTCGTGTCGCTGGTCGGCTGTGGCGGCGGCGAGACGAAGGTGATGTCGCTGGCGGAGCTGTCGGACCGCTCGCTCACCTACGCGCTGACGGACGTGGACGACGAGGAGAACCCGGATGCGCAGGGCGCGCACCGCTTCACCGTCAGCTACGCCGTGGTGGACGGCCCGTGCTCGCGCTTCGCGGACGACGTGAAGGCCACCTTCAACGGCGAGCCCATGACGCTGGTGCCGGGCGGCGCGTCGGACGCGGGCGGGCGCGGGGACGCGTGCGAGAACAGCCGCGCGTACTTCAACTACGACCCGGGCGCCTGGGGCCGCGAGCCCGTGGGCGACATCACCGTGCAGCTCCAGGACGCCACCAGCACCGTGCGCCTGGTGCTCCAGGGCGCCAAGGCCAAGCGCAGCTTCACGTTCCAGGGAGAAGGCACCCCGGACAAGCTGCGCGTCGGGCAGACCTACGCCTTCCTCTGGGAGCCGGCGACGGAGGTGCCCGGTCCCGTGAGCGTCATGCTCATGCGCGAAGGCGGCAGGGCGCCCGGCACGCTCACCGCCACGCAGGAGGGCGGCAGGGTGAGCATCGAAATCCCGGCCACCACGCCGCAGGCGAACCACCTGCTGAGCCTGGAGGCGAGCCTCGCGGGCATCGTGCGCGAGTGCGTGGGCGTGGCCTCGTGCGACGGCTCCATCTTCCACTCGCAGGACTTCGTCATCGCCGTGGTGCCCTGAAGCGGGCGGGCAGGCACCCCCGCATTGCCACCCCGGGTCAGCGACTCCACCGTGAGGAAACGCTTTTCCTTCCACGGAGCGACGTCATGGCCCGCAATCCTGATCCCCGCACCGCCGGTCCCCGGCCCCCCTTCCCTGAGCAGACGCAGTCCGCGCCGGGCCACGAGGGGGCCATGTCCCCGGAGCCCGACTATGGCGAGCAGTCGTACAAGGGGCTGGGCCGGCTGAAGGACCGCGTCGCGCTGGTCACCGGTGGGGACAGCGGCATTGGCCGCGCGGTGTGCCTGGCCTTCGCGCGCGAGGGCGCGGACGTGGCGTTCGCCTACCTCAACGAGGGCGACGACGCGAACCACACGCGCCGCGTGGTGGAGGCCTCCGGACGGCAGGCACTGGCGCTGTCGGGGGACATGGCGCTGGAGGCCACCTGCAAGAAGCTGGTGGAGGACACGGTGAAGCGCTTCGGGCGCATCGACGTGCTCGTCAACAACGCGGCCTTCCAGGGCAAGGCGGTGGAGAAGTTCGAGGAGCTGGACGCCGAGCGCGTGGAGCGCGCCTTCCGCGTCAACATCCTCGCGATGTTCCACCTGGTGCGCTACGCGCTGCCGCACATGAAGGAGGGCGCGACCATCATCAACACCGCGTCCATCCAGGCCTACAACCCCACGCCCTCCATCCTCGACTACGCCACCACCAAGGGCGCCATCGTCACCTTCACCAAGGGCCTGTCGCAGGAGCTCATCGGCCGGGGCATCCGCGTGAACTCCGTGGCCCCCGGCCCCGTGTGGACGCCGCTCATTCCGCAGTCCTACGACGCGGAGAAGGTGAAGGAGTTCGGCAAGAACTCACCCACCGGCAGGCCCGCGCAGCCCGCGGAGCTGGCGCCCTCGTACGTCTTCCTCGCTTGCGACGAATCGCGTTTCGTCAATGGCGAAGTGCTGGGCGTGACGGGCGGGATGCTGCTCGCGTGAGAGGGTGGGATGGACGGCCCGGGCCGGAAAATGGGACCCGGGTCGGAATCCCCTTCACGTGATGTGCAGCGGACACAACACGTGTCCTCTGGCGGTCGCTTGCGCGGCCGCGTGTCGTGGACGGGAAGTTCCTACGTGGGGGGCCGGGTTGCTTTCGGCGTGGGCTCCGTCTCTGATCTGTGACGGAGCTTACCTCTCTCCCTAGGAGGCGGCCACGCATGCAGCTCAACATCACCTTCCGTCAGTTCGGAGCGTCGGATTCCCTGAAGGAATACGCCCGTGAAAAGGTCGATCGGGTGAACCGACTGTTGGACCGGGCTGGAGAGGCCCATGTGGTGCTGTCGCTCGAGCGACACCTGCACCACGCGGACATCACCATCCACTCGGGCGCCTGGATCCTCCGGGGACGCGAGAAGAGCGATGACATGTACGCCTCCATCGACCTGGCGATGGACAAGATCGAGCGCCAGCTGCGCCGCTACCGCGACAAGCTCAAGACGCATCACGGCAAGGAGAAGGTCCACCACCGCCAGGACCTGGTGAACAGCCTCAAGGTCCGCCACGACGTCTTCGAGGTCTCCGAGCACCGGGAGTCCACCGAGCCCGCCGAGGCCTCCCAGGCCACCACCGAGGCCTCGAACGACACCGCGCAGGCGGCCGAGTCGGGGATCGCGCGCCTGGTGCGCACCACCCATCTGGCCATCCAGTCGCTGTCGGTGGACGACGCGGTGATGCAGATGAACCTGATGAACAACGACTTCTACGTGTTCCAGAACCAGCAGTCGCACGCGCTGTCCATCGTCTACCGCCGCAAGGAAGGCGGGTTCGGGCTCATCGAGCCGCACCTGCCCTCCGAAGCGGTGGCCGCCACCGGCACCTGACCCGACCTTCCAGGTCTGGAGCCAGGAGTCCGGTCCGCCCCCCACGCCGCTCACGCGCGGGGGGCGGTGAGGGAAGCGTGGGCAAAGGGGGAAGCCCCCGGAGGGGTCCGTGAAGTCCGCGGGAGCCTCGGGGGGCTGATGCGCAGTGAGCGAAGCGCTTTCCACCACCCAGGCGACCCTTGCGCGAATCCAGTGTGAGGAGTAATTGCCGGCCGAGGAATCATTGCCGGCCCGGAGCGCCAGTGCGGGAGCGCCATTGAGAATCGCCGATTTCCTCAGCCCCCAAGCAGTCGTCGCGGACATGCAGGCCCGCACGAAGCCGGAGGTGCTGCGCGAGCTGAGTGCCACGCTGGTGCGGGCGCATCCAAGTTTGCGCGAGGACCGGCTGGTGGCGGTGCTCCAGGAGCGGGAGAAGCTGGGCAGCACGGGCATTGGCGAGGGCGTGGCCATCCCCCACGGCAAGCTGGCGGGCATGGACAGTCTCCAGGCGGCCTTCTGCGTGTCGAAGGCGGGGGTGGACTTCGAGGCCATCGACGGCAAGCCCACGCACCTGTTCTTCGCGCTGGTGGCGCCGGAGAACAGCGCGGGGGTGCACCTCAAGGCACTCGCCCGCATCTCGCGCCTGTTCAAGAATCCGCGCTTCCGGGCCGCCATCCTGGAAGCGCCCTCGGCGTCGGACATCCACGCCCTCATCGTCCAGGAAGACGCGCGGCCCTGACGGCCGCACCGGAAGGCGCCCCACCATGGACGTCGTCCTGCGTCCCATCAACGACCGCTTCTTCCACGAGCAGGTGCTGCCCTTCTTCCAGCGCGCCATGGGGGATGCCTCCGGCGCGCTGGAGCTGCTGGCGAGCCAGTTGGGTGACCCGCAGGCCTTCACGCTCTGCCAGCGGCTGGCCATGTCGGCGATGCCGGGGGGCGTGGGGTCGCTGGACTCGGACGGGTGGATGGACCTGGTGGACCGGCTCGTCTTCCAGCCCTGGCACGAAGCGCCGGGCGGCTGGGAGGTGGGCGGTGCGCACGGGGGCTACGCGGACGAATGGGACGAGGCGCTGAACCTGGCGCTGATGGTGGAGGATCCCGCCTATCCGTACTGGGACACGAAGGCGGCGCGAGTGGTGCGCGACGGCTTCCGTCTGAGGCCGCCGGGGGAGCAGGGGCTGGCGTCGCTCCTGGCCGGGCAGTGGGATCCGTTCCCGGAGTTTCCGCCGGACCGCGTCTTCGTCACGCAGGGCCGGGGCGAGTACGCCGTCCGGGAGCGGTTCGCCTTCGCGGACTGGGCCTGGAGGCCGGCGCGCACGGTGGCGCACTGGCAGGTGAACCTGCCGCGCAAGCTGGAGCGGCTGCTGGCGCGCGAGCAGGAGCGGATGAAGCTGCCGGCGCTGCCGGAGCGCGATGAGGTGCTGGGGTACTGGTCGGGCAAGGTGGCCCAGCCGCCGCCGCTCTCCGTGCTGTTCTCCGGACTGGGCCCGAACGCGGCCACGTGGATCCGCGAACTGGGCGCGCTCACCCTGCATCTGCGCGGCGCGGCGCAGACGAAGCAGGGGCTGGCGGCGCTGGTGACGCGCGGGACCACCGTCCGGCTGTGAGGCTCTTCGCCCGTGGCAATGGGCGCTCGTTCAGGGCGTAGGTGGGAGTGGCAGCGCCGTCCGGGCGTCGTCGTTCTACGAGGAGCCCGGGCCGATCCGATGGCTCAGGCAGGGCACTTCATCTTGCCTGCTTCACTGCCCATGCTTCGTCCGCATCCACCCGCAGCGCGGGTCGCTCCCACGACCCGGAGGCTCCCTCCCATGTTCCGTCGCTCCCAGTTCGCTTCGGTGCTCCCCCGTGCATCCCGAGGCGGGCGCATCCTCGGCGCGCTTCTCCTCGCTTCGGCCCTGGTGACGGGGGGCTGTGCCTCCTCGAAGGCAGGCGAGGGCGCTCCGGCTCCGACCGCTGCCGCCGCCGCGACCGTGGCCTCTCCCTACGGCCAGGACGCGGCCTACGCGGTGGGCCTCACGTCGATGACCTTCGAGGACGCGGTCCGCCACCGCACGCTGAAGCCGGTCATCTGGTATCCGGCGGCGCCCGACACGCGCATGGCGGAGCAGACGGCCTCCACCATCTTCGTGCCCTTCTTCGCCGCGAAGGACGTCCCGGTGTCGGATGCGAAAGCCCGCTGGCCGGTGGTGCTGCTGTCCCACGGCAACGGCGGCGAGGCCATCAACATGGCGTGGTTCGGCGCGCACCTGGCGGCGCACGGCTTCATCGTCGTGTCGGTGAACCACCCGGGCAACTCCTACGGGGACACGAGCCCCGAAGGCTACGTGCGCGGCTGGGAGCGGCCGAAGGACTTCACGTCCATCCTCGACCACCTCCTGAAGGATCCGACGTGGGGACCGCGCATGGATACGGAGCGCATCGGCGCGTCGGGGCACTCCATGGGCGGCTACACGGCGCTGGCCCTGGTGGGTGCGCGGCTGAACCTGGCGTTCATCGCGAACGTCTGCACGGCGCCAGAGACCCGGATGCATCCCGGCTGTGAGGGCCTGCGCGACGTGGACTACCGCCGCATCGACCTGGACGTGGCGCGAGCGTCGTACCAGGACCCGCGAGTCCACGCGGCCTTCGCGATGGCGCCGGGCATGGCGGGCACCTACGAGCCCCGGGACCTGACGGAGGTCCAGTCGCCGGTGGAGCTGGTGCTCGCCAAGGGCGACGAGCTGATGTCGCATGAGGACAACGGCATGCAGTTGGCGGGGCGGTTGCCGAAGGCCAGGACGGTGGTGCTGGACGACGCGGGCCACTTCTCCTTCCTGCCCGAGTGCTCGCCGCTCGGGTTCAAGGTGACGCCGGAGCTGTGCCGGGACGCGGTGGCGGGGACGCGCGCGGCCTCCCAGGCGCGCACGAAGGCGGAAGCGGTGGCGTTCTTCCGGAGCGCGCTGGACGTGCGGTAGCACCGACGGTTCCGTGCCTTCCCGAGAAGACGGTTTCCTTGCCGTGCGGTTCCCGGCCATGCTCCGGCCGCACGTTCCTTCTTCCGGAGCTGTCCATGCACCGCCGCTCGCGACGCACCTCCCAGGTCGGTCTTGCCTCTCTGCCGGTTCGTCGGATGACGGGCGGGCTCCTCGTCGCCGCGGCCGTGCTGACGACAGGCTGTGCTTCCTCGAAGAAGGCGACCGAGGCGCCGCGCACGGACGTCGCGTCCCTCTACGGCAAGGACGCGGCCTACGCGGTGGGCGTCACGCAGTCGCTGTCCTTCGAGGACGCGGTCCGCCACCGCACGCTGAAGCCGCTCGTCTGGTACCCGGTGGCGCCCGGCACGCCGGTGGACGACCGCGCGCCCTCGGACGTGTTCAAGCCCTTCTACGGCGCGAAGGACGCCCCGCTGTCGGACGCGCGGGAGCGCTGGCCGCTGGTGCTGCTGTCACACGGCAGCGGAGGGTCGGGCATCGACCTGTCCTGGTTCGGCGCGCACCTGGCGGCGCACGGCTTCATCGTCCTGTCGCTGAACCACCCGGGAAACTCCTATCAGGACACGAGCCCGGAGGGCTTCGCGCGAGCCTATGAGCGACCGAAGGACTTCACGGTCATCCTCGACCACCTCCTGAAGGATCCGAAGTGGGGTCCGCGCGTGGATCCGGAGCGCATCGGCGCGTCGGGGCACTCCATGGGTGGCTACACGGCGATGGCGCTGGTGGGGCTGCGGCTGAACCTGGAATGGATTGAGAAGCGCTGCACGACGCCGGGCACCCGCGAGGAGATCGGCTGCGAGGCTTTGCGCGACGTGGACTACCGTCGCATCGACATGAAGGAGTCGCGAGCGTCGTACCTGGATCCGCGAGTGAAGGCGGCCTTCGCGATGGCGCCGGGCATGGCGGCCTCCTTCGAAGCGCAGGACACGGCGGACATCCAGAAGCCCGTGGAGCTCATCCTCGCGAAGGGCGACGAACTGATGCCGCACGAGCAGCACGGCATGCAGTTGTCCGGGCGGCTGCCTCCGGAGACCACGACGACGGTGGTGCTGGACGACGCGGGCCACTTCACCTTCCTGCCCGAGTGCCAACCGAAGGGCTTCGAGGTCATCGCCATGCTGTGCAAGGACCCGGTGGCGGGGACGCGCGCGGCGTCGCAGGCGCGCACGAAGGCGGAAGGCGTGGCGTTCTTCCGGCGCACGCTGGACGTGCGTTAGGCCGCAGGAGCGCCGGGCTTCGGCGGGCTCTCCAGGAGAATGGTGACGGGCCCGTCGTTCACCAGCGCGACCTTCATGTCCGCGCCGAAGATGCCGGTGCCCACGGTGAGGCCGCGCTTGCGCAGGGCTTCACACGCGCGCTCGTAGAGGGCCTTGGCCCACGCGAGGTCCGCGTCGGTGTCGCCCTTGCCCACGCCCAGGAGCACGAGCAGGCCGGGGCCCATCTCGCTCACGCGCTGGCCGTCCACCGTCACCGACGCTTCGAGCACCCGCTGCACCACGGCCTTCATCGCGCATCACCTCCGGAGGTCCCGCCCTGTGCTTCCTGCCAGGGCGGGCCCACGGCTTCAAGCGCGAGTCACGGCCCCTGGTGACGCGGATCCATCGCGTCGCGCAGCGCATCGCCCAGCAGGTTGAAGCCCAGCACGGTGACGGCCAGTGCGATGCCGGGGAACAGGGCCACGTGCGGTGCCACCAGCAGGTACTGCGTCCCCTGGTCCACGAGCGCACCCCACGACGGAGTGCCCGGAGGAACCCCAAGACCCAGGAAGCTCAAGGACGCCTCCGCGACGATGGCCCCTGGCAGCGCGAATGTCGCCTGCACGAGCAGCGGTCCCGCGGCATTGGGCAACAGGTGCCGCACGAGGATGCGTCCGGGCCCACTGCCCAGCGCGCGAGCGGCCTGCACGTAGTCGCGCTCGCGAAGGGTGAGCACCTGCCCGCGCGTCAGTCGCGCGTAGCCCGTCCATCCGGTGAAGGAGAGGGCGAAGACGACGTTGGTGAGGCTGGGGCCCAGCACGGAGGTGATGAACAGCGCCAGCAGGATGCCGGGGAAGGCGAGCAGCACGTCCACCAGCCGCATCAACCCTTCATCCACGAGTCCGCCCGCGTACCCCGCGATGCCGCCCAGCGTGATGCCCAGCACCCCCGACAGCAGCACGGCGAAGAAGGACACCTCCAGCGACACGCGAGCCCCATGCAGCACATGGGTGAGCACGTCGATGCCGTTCTCGCCCGTGCCCAGCAGGTGGCCCGGGCCCGGTCGCGCCAGCTCATGCGTGAGGTCGATGGCGTCCGGCGCATGGGGGCTGAGCCACGGGGCGAACAGCGCGGTGAACACCCAGAGGAACGCCACGGCGAGCCCGAACCGGGCACCCCATGACTGCAACCGGAAGCGGCGGGCCCCGCTCATGAGCGCCTCCGCACGCGAGGATCCACCCACGCATAGGCCGCGTCGGTGAGCGTGTTCACCATCACGTAGCAGAAGGTGAAGAGCAGCACCGTGGCGCGCACGGTGTTGTAGTCGCGCTTCTCGATGGCGGTGAGCAGCAGCGTGCCCATGCCCGGCCACGCGAACACCTTCTCCGTGACGATGGCACCGCCCAGCAGCGCGCCGAACTCCAGTCCCAGAACAGTCACCAGCGGCAGCAGCGCGTTGCGGAACGCGTGCTTCCACAGCACCACGCGAGGCGACAGACCCTTGGCCCGGGCCACGGTGACGTAGTCCTCGCGCAATGCCTCCAGCATCGTCGCGCGGGTCATCCGAGCGAGGAACGCGGCCAGCGCGGTGCCCAGCGTGAACGCGGGCAGCACGAGGTGCCGCCACGACTCCGCGCCCGACACGGGCAACCAGTCCAGCTTCAGCGCGAACAGGATGATGAGCACCGGGCCCAGCCAGAAGCGGGGCAGGGCGACCCCCGCCACCGACACGCCCATCGCCGCCGCATCCACCGGAGTCCCCCGCCGAGCCGCCGCCATCACGCCCAGGGGCAGCGCCAGCACCAGGGACACGGCCATCGCCGCCACCGTGAGCAGCAGCGTGTACGGCAGCGCCGCGCCCAGGGCCGGCAGCACCTTGCGCTGGAACGGAGGCAGCGACGTGCGCAGCTCCCCGGTGGCCAGGTCGCGCGTGAACGTCCAGAGCTGCGCGTACCAGGGCATGTCCAATCCCACGGCCCGCCGCAGCGCCGCGCGGTCCACCTGCGTCGCCTGTTCCCCCAGCATCACGTCCACGGGGTCTCCGGGCACGAGGTACAGGAACAGCGACACCAGCAGCAGCGCCCCCACGAGCGCGATGGCAGCAGACACCAGTCGCTTCCTCAAGGCGCCCTCCCCATGTCGCTCGTGGGCGTCACTTCAGGCACGCCGTCCAGGCGCGGCGACACCAGCAGCAGCGCCCCCACGAGCGCGATGGCCGCAGACACCAGTCGCTTCCTCAAGGCGCCCTACCCAGGCCGGCCGCGGGCATCACTTCCCGCGCCCTGGCCAGCGGCGTGAGCAGCCCGTGCGCGCTGGGCTCGAAGTCCGCGAGCCTCGACGACACCACCACCACACTGGCCTCGTGCCACAGGGGGATGACGGGCAGGACCGCATCCAGCTCCTGCTGCGCCTGGGCATACAGCGCCCGCCGCTGCTCCCGGGGCGCCTGCGTCGCCGCGTCCAGCACGCGGTCCAGCGCTGCGTCCTTCAGCGCGCCCCGGTTGAAGCCACCAAAGTGGTTCTCCGGCCCGGGGATGTTCCCGGAATGGAACGCGCCTCGCAGCAGGTCCGGCTCCATCACGGCGGCCCACTTCAACGTGAACAATTCGAAGCGACCCCGGCGCACGTCGTCGAAGAACGTGCCGAACTCCAGCGCCCGCACCTCGATGGCCACCCCGCCCCGGGCCAGCTGCTCCTTGAGCACCAGCGCCACCGCGCGCCGGAACCGGTCCGTGCTCGTCTTGAAGGTGAACGTCAGCCGGGGCTTGCCTCCCGGCCCATCCGGATCCGGATACCCCGCCGCGTCCAGCAGCCGCGCGGCCTCCTCCGGTGAGTAACCACACGCGGGCGTGGCCGTGAACGCCCAGTGCTCCCGGGGCAGCATGCTGGACGCGGGCTCCGCCAGCCCGTGCAGCTTGTGCTCCACCAGCGGCCCCACGTCGATGAGGTGGCACAGCGCCTGGCGCACGCGCACGTCCGCGAGCGGTCCCTCGCGCAGGTTGATGCCCACGTAGGTGAAGCCCGTGCCCGGCTTCGTCACCACCCGCAGGCGCGGCGCCTCCCGGAGCGCGGGCAGCACCGCCGGGGACACCCCGTTGACCACCAGGTCCGCCCGGCCCTTGAGCAATTCCAGCACCCGCGTCGTCTCGTCCCGCACCACCCGGAACGTCAGCCGTGAGAGCGCGGGCGTCCCCCCGTGCCAGCCTGGGAAGGGCGTGAGCGTCAGGTGCTCCTCGTCCGGCCAGGACTCGAAGCGGAAGGGGCCCGCGCCCACCGGGTGCGTGGCCTGGGCCTCGATGCCCTGGGGACCGGCGCGCTCGGAGGGGAGGATGGCCGCGGAAAGTTCCGCCAGCAGGGGCGCATAGGGGCGCTTCAGGTGGAAGCGCACCGTGCGGGCATCCACCACCTCCACCCGCTCCAGGGGCTCGTACCGTTCACGCTTGGGACTGCCCAGGGCCGGGTCGCGCAGGCTGTCATAGGTGGCCTTCACGTCCTCGGCGGTGAGGGCGGTGCCGTCATGGAAGGTGAGGCCCGGCCGCAGGACGAACTCCACCACCGTGGGGGAGATGTCACGAAAGGACTCCGCCAGTTGGGGCACCGGGGAGCTGGCATCGTCGAAGGTGAGCAGCCCCGGGCTGATGAGCTGCGCCAGCCGTTGTCCATGGGCCGTCAGTGCGAAGCGGTCGTCCAGACTGTCCGGTGGGGCCTCCAGCAACACGGTGATGCCGGCCGGGGGCGCTTTTTCGCGGCAGCCAGCGTAAAGCAGCAGGGCCAGCGTGGCGGACACCACCCGGACGGCGGCGCGGAAGGGCAGGGGAGGCATGGCTTCTGTCACGGACCGGATGTCAGGGGGCACGTCCATGCTGCGCCAGCATCCTCTTGGTTTCCAGGAAGCAGGCAGGCGGGCATGCCTTCTTCTGGAAGAGCGAGCGCCCAGGCATGCACGACGCCGGGCCCCCACCCTTGCCGCCCCTTTCATCCCTTCTTCATAATGGTTCGCGACTTCCCCGGAGCGTGCGTGCAGGTTTTTCGAGCCAGACCCTTCTGGGCAGCGACCGCCATTGCCTTGTGGCTGCCGTCCGCCACCCTTGCCGCGTCGCCGTCCACCGACAAAAAGGCTGAACGCGAGGCGCTGAAGAACGCGCTCGTGCAGGTCATGCAACGCACCGCGCTCAAGAGCAGCCGCGTGGGCGTGCACATGCAGAGCCTGGACGACGGCACGGTGGTGTTCAGCCACAACGCCGACGAGCTGCTCAACCCCGCCTCCAACGTGAAGCTCGTCACGTCCTCCGCGGCGCTCGTGTCCCTGGGGCCCGAGTACCGCTACGAGACGGAGTTCCTCGTCGAGCCGGAGATGCCCACCGACGGCAAGGTCAAGACGCTCTACGTGCGCGGCAAGGGCGACCCCACCATCACCACGGAGCGCCTGTACGGCATCACCTCCGAGCTGCTCCACGCGGGCCTGCGCGAGGTGCAGGACATCATCGTGGACGACTCCTGGTTCGATCCCGAGCGCACCCCGCCCGGCTACGACCAGGAGGACTCCGACCGCGCGTACATGGCGCCCACCGGCGCGGTGAGCCTCAACTGGAACGCGGTGGCCGTCTACGTGCGCTCCGGTCCCGGCGGCAAGGCCGTGGTGGACATGGAGCCGCCCAGCGACTTCTTCCTCGTGGAGAACACCGTCACCAGCGGCCCCGGCCGCGCGCGGCGCGTGTCCGTGAAGTCCGACGCGTTCGGGGAACGCCAGAAGATCGTCGTGAAGGGCCAGGTGCCCGACGAGCGCGGCGCGGTGAGCGTCTGGAAGAAGATCGACAGCCCGCCCCTGTACTTCGGCAACACGCTCAAGCAGCTGCTCGTCTCGCGCGGCGTGAAGGTGAAGGGCAAGGTGAAGCAGGGCCTGACGCCCTCGCGCGCCCGCATGGTGCACGTGTCCCAGTCCGACACGTTCGACATCGTCCTCAAGCGCCTCAACAAGCTGTCCAGCAACTTCGTCGCGGAGACGCTCCTGAAGACCATGGGCGCGGAGCTGCGCGGCGCGCCGGGCTCGTTCGCCAAGGGCATCGACGTGGTGGAGGAGTTCCTGGAGCGCGACGTGGGCCTGTCGCGCGGCACCTACGTGATGAAGAACGGCAGCGGTCTGAACGACGCCAACCGCTTCTCCACCGCGCAGATGGACCGGCTGTTGCGCCACATGTACGAGCGCTTCCCGCTGGCCCCGGAGTACCTGTCCTCGCTGGGCATCGCCGGCAAGGACGGCACGCTCAAGTACCGCTTCGACGGCACGGACGCCGTGGGCCGGCTGCGCGCCAAGACGGGCACCCTGGAGGGCGTCTCCGCGCTCAGCGGTTACGTGCAGTCCGCGGGCGGGGAGAAGTTCTCCTTCTCCATCATGGTCAATGACTACGCGGGCCGCGCGGGCCCCGTCGTCGCGGGCATGGACGCGCTGGGCGCGGCGGTGGCCGCCACCGGCTCCACCCTGGGGCCGGGCACCGCGGTGGCCGCGCTCGCGGACGGGCCCAAGGCCGTCGCGGGGGCCACGGCGGACGTCGCCAACCGCATCAAGACGTACCTGGAGCTGGGCAAGCAGCGCGATCAACGCAACATCGGCTTCCTGCGCACCGCGTGGAGAAGCGAGCGCGACCCCGCCGTGCGCGCGGTGCTGGCGGAGAGCCTCTACCAGTCCAACCCGCACGACTACCTGGGCACGCGCACGCTCTTGGACAGCTACTCCGCGGGCGACGACGTCTACGGCCGGCTGCGGCAGGTGGCGCACACGCTGGAGGTCGGCGTGCCCGGCGTCAGCTCCATGGTGGAGCTGGCCGCGGGCGGCAACACGGAGGCC
>SECN01000798.1 GCA_004173515.1 Myxococcaceae bacterium
GAAAATACAAAAGGCCCGACCCCGGGGGATCGGACCTTCTGAGGATGCATCAGAACGTCGTCAGGAAGACGACGGGACTAGATGGGGCGAACGTTCTGCGCCTGCAGGCCCTTGGGGCCGCGGGCGACGTCGAACTCCACCTTCTGGCCTTCGGCCAGCGAGCGGAAGCCATCCGCCTGGATCGACGTGTGGTGGCAGAAGAGATCCTCGCCCCCGCCGTCCTGCGTGATGAAACCGAAGCCCTTCGCATCGTTGAACCACTTCACGGAACCGGTAGCCATTGCCTTGCTCTTCTTTCATCACGGAGAGGCAGAGACGCCTTCCGGCACTTACAGAGAATCAACCCTACAAGTCGGCCGCACACTAGGCAGCAGTCCGGCGGGAAGTCCACCCCACAAAATACAGAAGGCCCGACCCTGGGGGGACGGACCTTCCGGGGTGCTGCAAGAAGTCGTCAGGATGACGACAGGCTCAGATCGCGCGAACGTTCTGCGCCTGCAGGCCCTTGGGGCCCTTGGTCACTTCGAACTCCACCTTCTGGCCTTCGGCCAGCGAGCGGAAGCCGTCCGCGTTGATCGCGGTGTGGTGGCAGAACACGTCCTCGCCGCCGCCGTCCTGGGTGATGAAGCCGAAGCCCTTCGCATCGTTGAACCACTTCACGGTACCGGTCGCCATTGCCTTGTTCTTCTTTCATCTCGGACAGGGAGAGTCGCCGTCCGGTCCCACAGAGAATGACCCTACAAGACAGCAGGCAGCCTAGACGTCCGTCCCGGAAGCTGTCCACTCCCTGTTCACGTCACCAGCCGCACTTCTGGCCCTTGTTCTGCTCCTGGAGCCAACGACGCAGTGGGGCGAAGTACTCCAGCATGGGCGTGGCATCCATCTGCCGGCCCCCCGTCATCGCGGCCAGCGCCTCCGGCCAGGGCTTGCTCGCGCCCAGCTCCAGCATCGCCTGGAGCCGCTGGCCCGCCGCCTTGTTGCCGTAGACGGAGCACTCGTTGAGGGGGCCCTGGATGCCGGCCGCCTCGCACAGCGCCTTGTGGAACTGGAACTGGAGGATCCGCGCGAGGAAGTAGCGCGTGTACGGCACGTTCGAGGGCACGTGGTACTTGGCGCCCGGGTCGAAGTCCTGCTCCGTGCGGGCCGACGGCGCGCCCACGCCCTGGTACTTCGTGCGCAGCGCCCACCACGTCTTGTTGTAGTCCGCCGGCTTCACCTTCCCGCTGAAAACATCCCAGCGCCACTGGTCCACCAGCAGTCCGAAGGGCAGGAAGGCCACCTTCTCCAGGGCGTCCTTGAGCTGGAGGTTGATGACGTTCTTCTCGTTCTTCTCCACCGCGCTCAAGAGCCCCGCCTGCTGGAGGTAGGCCGGGGTGATGGAGAGCGTGAGCGCGTCGCCAATGGCCTCGTGGAAGCCGTCGTTCGCGCCAGCCTGAAAGAGGACAGGCAGCTTGTAGTAGTACGTGTAGTAGTAGTCGTGGCCGAGCTCGTGGTGGATGGTGACCAGGTCCTCCTCGGTGGGCTTGATGCACATCTTGATGCGCACATCGTTGTCGTACGTCACGTCCCAGGCGGAGGCGTGGCAGACGACGTCGCGATCCTTCGGCTTGGTGAACTGCGAGCGCTCCCAGAAGGTCTGCGGCAGCGGCTTGAGGCCCAGCGAGGTGAAGAACTTCTCGCCCAGCTTCACCATCTTCTGCGCGTCATAGCCCTGCTTCACCAG
>SECN01000033.1 GCA_004173515.1 Myxococcaceae bacterium
GGGGCGGTGAGGCTGGTGCTGGAGGAGGGAAAAACCATCCCCCAGGCCGCCCGAGACTTGGACCTGACGGAGTCAGCGCTGCGGCTGTGGGTGGAGCAGACGAAGACGGACCGGGGCGGAGGCAAACCTGGAGCGCTGACGACGGTGGAGCGCGAGGAGCTCTCGCGGCTGTGCAAGGAGAACCGGGAGCTGCGGATGGAGCGGGAGATACTAAAAAACGCGGCGGCACACTCAACCGGTGAGTGCAAACCCCTGAGTTCTCCCGGTTGAGAGGTTGTCGGCATGCAAGTAGCGAAGAGCAGGGGGCTCACCCCGAGTGAGCGTGCGGAGCTGTGGAGACAATGGAGGGAGGGGCAGTCGCTGAGCGACATCGGCCGCGCGCTCGGTAAAGCCCCTGCATCCGTCTTCGGCTACCTGGCGGCCCGAGGCGGCATTGCTCCCGCTGCACGCAAGCGTCGTCCGGACGCACTCACGGCGGCTGAACGTGAGGAGATTTCCCGCGGCCTCTGCGCCGGACACACGTTGCGCGCTATTGCCAAGAGTCTCGGCAAGGCGCCCTCCACCCTCACCCGGGAGGTGGCCCGCAACGGCGGCAGGGAGCATTACCGGGCAGCCCATGCGGAGGGCCGCGCCTGGCAGAAGGCTCGTCGTCCCAAGCGGTGCAAGCTCGCGCTGCACCCGCGCCTCCGGAGTACCGTGACGCAGAAGCTCCAGCTCGACTGGTCACCCGAGCAGATTGCCGGTTGGCTCAGGCGCGAGTACCCCAAGGACAGCGCCATGCACGTCTCTCACGAGACCCTCTACAAGAGCCTCTTCATTCAGGCTCGCGGCGTGCTCAAACGCGAGCTGCTGCGGCATCTGCGCTCAAGACGTCCGATGCGTCGGGCACGGGAGTCCACCACGGCCGGCCAACGTCGAGGACAGATTATCGGTGCCGTCCCCATTCGCGAACGTCCTGCCGAGGCCGAGGACCGCGCCATTCCCGGGCACTGGGAGGGTGACCTCCTCAGCGGCGCGAGCAACAGCCATATCGCCACCCTCGTCGAGCGCCACTCGCGCTTCACGATGCTGGTGAAGGTCGGTGGCAAGGACGCGCAGAGCGTCACCTCGGGCCTCTCTCGACAGGCGCAGACGCTCCCCACAGCCCTGCGGCGCACCCTCACCTGGGACCGCGGTATGGAGATGGCGCAGCACCGGCGCTTCAGCGTCGAAACCAATGTCCAAGTCTACTTCTGCGACCCGCAGAGCCCCTGGCAGCGAGGGACAAACGAGAACACCCATCGCCTTCTGCGCCAGTACTTCCCCGATGGGACGGACCTGTCCGCCTACTCGCAGGCCCAGCTCAACGCGATTGCAACTCGCCTCAACCGACGCCCACGCAAGACGCTCGATTTCCTTTCTCCTGCGGAGAAGCTAGAGAGCGTGTTGCTCTGACCGGTTGAGCGTGCCCGGAACGCTCTGCGGAACCGGGGCAACTTCACCTTCAGAATCTGCCTTCGGCTCCGAGCATTTCTCCGAGGGGGCCTCACGTTTTTGTTTGGAGTTTCTCAGCGGATACCACCGCCAAGCAAGGTCCTAAGGGGCCACTCATCGGAAATCCGAACCGGGGGCCTGCCTGAACCACGCCAATTTAGCTGGGACTGGGCTCCGTCGGCCGTAGCCGAAAAGGCCCAAGACAGGCGGTCTCGCGCCCTGCGCTGCGCCGATGCGGGCGCCTGCGGTGCTACCCTCCCCTCACCCACGTTGGCGGGCGAAACGGGAGTGACCGATGGCGGTGCTCGGGTACCAGTTGGCGATCATAGTCACGTTGTTCCTGGTTCGCCTCATCTCACCAAGGCACTTGCAAGGGGCCGCGCTGGTCTGGACGGCGTTAACGGTCATCAACCTGTTCTGGCCGCCGCTCATCGCCGTGCAACTGCTCGTCATCTGGGTCACTTACGGCTGGCTCAAGCGCTCCGACCCTTCGCCAGAGCCCCCCAAGGCGGCTGTCCCCATCAAGAGCAAGCGCCAAACTATCGACCTCGGTATCGGCGCCGCCGGCGTCCACGGTGAGACTCCCCAGCGTCTCGCCCAGGGACAGCGCAATAAGAGCCCCGTGAACGCAGCCCCCATCGCCGCCCCCGTACCTCCTATGGCTCGTCCGCCAGCTGTAGTGCCAGAGGTATCTGCATCCCGGGCGGGCGAGCAGCAGCCAGGACAGGCCCCTCTCCTGGGAGTTCCGGCGGGGACACGATGGTCGGTTCAGCAGAAGGCCATATTCGACTTCTTTGCCACAGGGAAGGGCAACGCGGTCGTTCGCGCGAGGGCGGGCACGGGCAAGACCACCACCATCCTGGAGGGCATCACCTACGCACCCGAGAAGGACATCGTGCTTGCGGCTTTCAACAAGCGAATCGCGGACGAGTTGGTGACGAAGCTGAAGAACCCCGCCGCCACGGCGAAGACCCTGCACGCGCTCGGCTTCGCTGCGGTGAGGACGAACTGGAAGGGCACTGCGCTCGATAAGGATCGGGGATTGACTCTCGCCCGCCGGGCAGCCGGGCACGAGAGTCCCGACCCAATGGTCAAGCTCGTCAGGAAGCTCGCTGCGTTCGGCAAGAACGTCGATCCGTTCGGCTCCGTAGCCGACCTAGTCGAGTTGGCGATCCAGTTCGAAGTCGAGCCCGACGCGGAATGGAGCAAGAGCGGTTGGGACACCGAGGCGGTCGCCCGGTGCGCCCACGAAGCCATGCGGCTTGCCACGCAGCGCGAAGGCACCGTGGACTTCGACGACATGATTTTCGTCCCCGTGGCGATGAAGATGGTCCACCCGAGGTACGACCTCGTGGTGATCGACGAGGCGCAGGACATGAACCTGACCCAGCTCCTGCTTGCCCAGAAGCTGGTCCGCAAGGGTGGGCGCACGGTGGTCGTGGGGGACGACCGACAGGCCATCTACGGGTTCCGCGGCGCCGACTCGAAGAGCCTTGACCGGCTCAAGAGCGAGTTGAGCGCGGCCGAGTTTCCCCTCACGACGACCTACCGCTGCCCGAAGAAGGTCGTGGCCCTCGCCCAGCAGCTTGTGCCCGATTACAAGGCAGCAGACACCGCCCCCGAGGGCATCGTTCGCGACGTGTCGGAATCAAATCTGGTCGAGGTAGCCACGCCCGGCTGCTTCATCCTCAGCCGCAAGAACGCGCCGCTTGTCTCGACGTGCATCAAGCTCCTCAAGCGGGGCAAGAGAGCGAAGGTCGAGGGGAAGGACATCGGGCGCAGCCTCCTGACCATCGTGAAGAAGCTCGGCGGGACGACCATCGAGAGTTTCCTTTCCAAGCTCGCAGCCTGGGAAGGGCGCGAGACGCAGCGCGCTCGCCTGGCGGCGAAAGACCCAGAGCCGGTCATCGAGCGCATCGCTGACCAGGCCGGAATGCTCGTGGCGCTCTGCGAGGACCTCCTCACTACGAAGGAGCTGGAGGCCCGCATCGAGAACCTATTCGACGATGCCGCCGAAAGCACCCAGCCTCTCATCATTTGCAGTTCCGTCCACAAAGCCAAGGGGTTGGAGCGCGAGAGAGTGTTCCTCCTCAAGGGCACGTTCAGCCGAGCCGGAATGGAAGAATGCAATATCGAGTATGTTGCGATTACGCGTGCAAAGCAGGAGCTGGTTTGGGTGGTCAACTAAACCAGAACTCGTGATCCGCGATCAGGCTGAGGATCAGGCGGGCGTGGATGGGGCGGGAAGAAGTGGCAGGGGGACCTCTCGTTCGGCTCTGTGTGCGCAGAAGGCCTGAGAGCGAGAAGGCCCTGCCCAAGGGCAAAGGTAGGAAGTGGTTGAAGAGGAAGCAGCGCTGGGCGCTGCTTCGATGGAGCGCGACAGGTGTCTGCCCGGCAGCGCCGAGTGGTGGTGACGCCCGGTAACAACCAGAAGCGCATCCTGGCAGGAGCGCTGAAAATCCGCACGAAGAGGCTGACATGGGTGGAGGGCAAGTCCAAAGCCAGTGCCTTCTTCATCCAACTGCTCTGGCGCCTAGCGAGCGAATACCGACGCGCTCGCCGCATCCACCTCGTGCTGGACAACGCCGCGGTCCATACCAGCCAGAAGACACGTAAAGCCCTTGCCCAGTTGGGTGGCCGCATCGTGCTCCACTTCCCGCATCCCTATTGTCCGGAGGGCAACCGCATTGAACGCGTGTGGCTGGACCTGCACGCCAACGTCACCCGCAGTCACCGGTGCCGCACCATGTCCCGACTCATGCTTCGGGTGCATGCTTACCTCGCCGCACGCAACGCCCAACGCTCTGCCAGTCCATCCCCGCGCCGAGCCGGCCTCAGGCGAACGGCCTGAGGCCGTGCGGAAATCACGAACTCTGGTCTAGAAGTCGATGGACGTGAGTGTGAAGCGCACGTCGGATTCGACGCCCGAGCTGACGGAAGTCGCAGCCGGGCGCGCGAGGTCCGTCGTGAAGCTCACGCCCGTGGGCGCCACCAGGTCCACCTGGTAGTCGCCGGGCAAGAGGTACTTGAAGTCCGCCACGGCGACGGTGCTCGTGGCGAGCGTGAAGGGCATCGTCTCGCGGCTGCCGTCGGCGTTGATGAGCACCGCGGAGAAGCCGGCCAGCTGGGTCGTACCCGGCATGGGGAAGGACAGGCCGCTTCCCAACTGGAGGGTGACCTCCACGTTGCCGGAGAAGCGCAGGTCGGCGCCCTTGATGATGGGGCGCATGACCCACTTGCCGGAGTTGCCGGCCTCCTTGCCGAAGCTCTGCGCGACGTCGAAGTCCACCACGATGACCTTCTGGTCGTCATCGCTGGTGATGGTGACGTCGGCGTCCTTGTCGAACTTCACCTTGAGGCCGGAGCTGCTGGCGCTCGGCATGTGCAGGTCGCCGTCCACCTGGGCGCCCTCGGGCAGGCCCTCGTAGGTGCTGGAGGTGGCGAAGATGCGGCTCTGGCCGTCCTGCTTCACCTGGATGTAGCCGCCGGTGATGACGAAGCGCAGCTCCTTGTACGTCCCCGCCGGCACCTCCGCGTCCTTCACCAGGTCCGCGGTGTCATTGGCCAGGGTGAGCAGGTCGGTGGTGACAGGCTCGCTCAGCAGCACGACGTCTCCCTTTCCTTCTTCGCCTTCCACGCTGCCCTTCAGGTAGACCTTGGAGATGGTGACGACGGCCTTCTCGATGCCGTCGCCCGGAGCGTCGGTCAGCTTCAGCGTGACGCGGGCCTTGTCGCCGTCGCCGCAGGCCGCGAGCAACAGCAGCCCCGTGGTCAGCAGGAGCGAAGAGGTCAGTTGACGCAAGGAGGGCATGCAGGGACCTTGGGAAAGAGGAACGCACCCAGGACCCGCGCCGCGCCAGAACGGCCACGCCCCACGGCCTACCGCGTGAACTCCGCGCAGGTGGCGAAGCGCGCCGGATCCGGCAGGCAGCGTTCGTCCTGACACGTGAGCCCTTCCGCGCACGCGGGCCTGCCGACGCCACAACCCGCCACGCAGGCCATGAAGTCTCCAGGCACGTCCTCGCATTGCGTGGTGGGCGCGCACTGCCAGGGGCCCTCGCAGGCCGCGCACGCGGGCCCGGGGCCTTCGCAGCGCTGGCCCCGGCAGGCGAGCGGCGCGGCGCACTGTGAGTCGTTCAGGCACCCCACGCACCGTCCGTTGGGGGCGCAGACGCTGACATCATCACAACCGGTCTCCGCGCAGCCCTTCTGGCCCCAGGCCTCCTCTGGAATCAGCTCCAGCTTCAACGGCTTCTGCGGGCCCGGGCCCACGCAGCCCTGGCCCACCGCGGGGGTGAAGCCCGGCGCGGAGACGCGCACGTCGTAGCAGCCATCCGGCAGGGGCCCGACGCCGCGCTTGTCGCCAGGGCCGAGCGGCAGCGCTTCGTAGGGCGTGCCCGCGACGGACACCCGGCCCTCCTTCAGCTTCAGGCTGCCCCGCGACTTCACCTTCACGGACAGGGGGCGGGCCGGCTGGGGGGCGATGTCCGCCACCACCACGGACTGGCCACCCTGCACGGTGAGGGGCACGCGCGCGGCCTTGTTGGCGGTGGCCACGATGAAGAGCTCCCCCGGGCCCGCGGGCGCGTCCTCCAGCGTGAAGCGGCCGTCCGGCTCCACCGTGGCGCGCAGTTGGGGCGCGCCCACCAGGGACACCAGCGCGACGGCCGGGTCGAACTCCGTGAGCCGGCCGTGCACGGTGCCCACGCGGAACGGGGTGTTGTCCAGGTTGCCGCAGGCGCCCAGACCCAGCGCGAGCGCGGGGCCGGTGAGCTTCAGGAGCAAGAGTGCGTATCGCATCAGAAGCGGTACCCCACGCCGGCGCTTCCGCCGATGAAGCCCACGGCCTGTCCCTGTCCGTCCACCACCACGTACGTGAGCATGCCGTGGCCCTGCGCGGTCAATTCCAGACGTTCGCCCACGCGCCACGCCAGCCCGCCCACCACACCCGGGCTGACGGTGAAGTAGCGCTGGCCTCCAGAGAAGGCTTCCACGTCAAAGGACCTGCGAAGGTAGAGCGCGGCCACACGGGGCCCCGCGAAGAGCGTCAGCCGCTCCCACCGCCAGAGGTACGGCACCGCCACGCCCAGCGTGAGCGTGGTGTAGCCGAAGGGCAGCTCAGTGCCGGGCGCCAGTTGGAGCGTGCGCCGGCCCCGGCCCAGGCTTGCGTCCAGGAGCAGCCCCAGGTCCTGGAGGGGCGCGTCCTCCAATCGCAGCACCACGCCCACCTGGGGCGCGGCGGGCAGCAGCTCGCGGCGGCTCTTGCCGTCGGCGAAAGACACCATCCCGCCCACCAGCGACAGCGCGCGGCGCGGAAGTGCGTCCGACAGCAGGCGCTCCAGTGGCAGACGCTCGCCTCGGGCCAGGTCCACCTCGCGTCGCACGAGGACCTCCGAGCCCTTGGTGAGCTCCACCGTGCGCTTGCCTGGAATCACCGCGGCGCCCCCGGGCAGCTCCAGGCGCGTCTCTCCATCCACCTTGAGCGTGAAGCCATCCAGGCGCGGGTTGTAGGAGAACATCTCCGGCTGGCCCGTCCGGTCGATGCGGCCGGCGAGGATGACCGGATCCGCGCCCACCTCCAGGATCTCCGCGGACGGTCGCTGCCGGCCTTCGGTGAAGGCGAAGGTGCGGCGGCGCGAATAGTCGTGGGCCTCCGTGGCGGTGACGGCGCCATCCGCGTTGCGGTCCGCGGCGCCGCCCAGGCCCTCGATGAGGAAGTACGTGTAGATGTCATTGCGCAGGCCCGCGTCCTCGCGCGCCGTCTCACCCCAGTCGCTCGCGGCGAACACCATGGAGGCGCGCGAGGACTCCTCCAGGGGGCGCGCGTAGAAGCCGGACTTGATGCCGGCCAGCTCCACCTCCAGCTCGCGAGGCAACAGCGACTTGCCGCTGCCGCTGTGACAGGTGGCCAGCACCAGCAGGCGCCTGCGGCTGGGCAGTCGTTCGAACTCCGCCTTCAGCGCGTCCATGGAGAGCGCCGTCTGGGGGATGGCGCGAAAGGCCGCGTCGCGCGTGACGAGGTAGCGCGTGAGCTCGCCCCGGCCGTCGCGCGCGAGCGTGCCGTGCGCGGACAGGTACACCAGCACCACGTCGTCCGGGCGGGTGGCTTCGCGGCGCAGTTGGCCCAGCGCCGCGAGGATGGCCTCCCGCGTCGTCTCCTCCGGACGGGTGAGGACGCGCACTTGATCGAAGTGGCCGCGCGAGGGATCCTTCAGCACCCGCGCCAGGTCGGTGGCGTCCTTGGCGGAGAAGCGCAGGGCGCGCCACTGAGGGTCGTCGAACGACGCCACGCCCACGAGCAGCGCGAACCGGCGGGGCGTGTACGCGCGCGACAGGTCCGCCGCGTCGAGCCGCAGCGGCACGAGCCCCCCCTTGTCTCCGGCCGTGGCGGAAGGACCCGCGCAGGCGGTGAGGGTGGCGCAAAGGAGAAGGAGGAGCAGGCACCTCACGGTTGGCGCGAAGTCTGTCCTGCCTGGACGCGCACGTCGAACCGCGCGACCGTCCCCGGGCGTGAATCCTCCGCCGCGTCCGTTCCCAGGGCCGCGAGCGCGTCCGCTTCCGAAGCGGGCTCCCAGGACGTGAAGGCCACCAGCATCAGGGACAGCGGGCCCTCGTCCGCCTCCAGGCTCACCCCCGCCAGCCCCTCCGGGCCTTCCAGGTCGTGCGTGCCCGCCTGGAGGGGAAAGTGCCCCAGCAGCTCCGGAGGCTGTCCCGGCCGCTGCTGGTAGAGCAGCGCGGTGCCGGACTCGGTGGCGTGGTAGCGCACGAGCAGCACGTCCTGCTTCGCGACGTCGGCGCCGGCATCCAACCGGCGCAGCCCGCCGTCCAGCCCCCGCGCCACCACGGCCAGCTCCAGGGAGAGGCGACTGGAACCCTTGAGGCCCTCCTCCTGGACGGGCGCCGTGCCCTTCACGAGGGGCACCAGTACGACCAGCAGCACGGAGGCCGCGAGCGCTCCGGCCATCCAACCCCAGTAACGTCCCGGGGGCGCGGCGAAGCGCCGGGGCGGGGCAGGGCGGCGCAGGGGAACGACCTTCGCGGCGTCGGTCTCCACGGCGGGTGCGAGCTGGAGCAGCAGGGCGTCCGTGTGCCCGTCGAGCGGGTCGGAGTGGGTGGCGAGGAAGGTCTCGCAGACCTCGCACGGCGAGGCCAGGTGCTCACGGAACCAGGCGACCGCGTCGGGGTCCCGGTTCGCGAGGTCGCGCATCACGGCGGCATCCAGGTGTCTCATGTCTCACTCCCACCGTCCGGCGAGCACCCGTTGGAGGAGCTCCCGCTTGATGCGCCCACGAAACCGCTCCAACCGCATCGTGATCGTGCTCTTGCCCACGCCCATCTGTTCGGCGATCTCCCGCGCCGACAGGTGTCCCTCCAGGTAGAAGAGCTGCACGGTCTTCTTCTCCTCGCCCTCGGGCAGCTCGGCGATGAGCTGCCGCACCACCGCGATGTCCCGCTCCACCTGGAGCGCCGGGGGCAGGGCCGGCACGGTCTCCGGTTCGGGATCCGCCAGCGCGTCTTCCATCCGCCGCAGGGCCGTGCGGCGCTCCAGCTTCGTGCGCGCCCGGTTGCGCGCGATGGTCAGCAGCCAGGGGGTGAAGGCCCCGGTTTCCTTCAGCCGGGGCAGCCCCCGGAACGCCCGGACGTAGGACTCCTGGAGGACGTCCTCCACCTCATCCGCATCCAATGTGCCGAAACCCGCGACAAGCCGCGCGACCAGGGGCCGCGTGCGACGGTAGAGCTCTCCGAAGGCGGACTCGTCCCCCTGCGTCGCACGCCGAACCTCGTCCGCGAATCCGTCCGTCTCACCCACCTGTGAGGAAGACCTCCGTCGTGGCGAATCGGCCACAGGCCCTGTTTCTGGAGCACGACCCCCTGAAGCACGAAGGCCCCCGGACGGTGTCGTCCCGGGGGCCCTCTTCATTCAACGTGGAACGGGGGAGGACTTCAGCTCGCGAGCTTCGCCTTGAGCGTGATGTTCACCCCGGCGAGCGCCTTGGAGACGGGGCAGCCCTTCTTGGTCTCCTCGGCGATCTTCTGGAACGTGGCGTCATCCGTGCCGGCGACGACGACCTCGGTGTTCAGCGCGATGGTGGTGATGGCGAAGCCCTCGCCCTGCTTGTCGAGCTGCACGTCCGCGTTCGTCTTGATGCTGGTGGGCTTCAGGCCCGCCTTCTCCAGGCCCAACGACAGGGCCATGGAGAAGCAGCCGGAGAGCGCCGCGCCGATGAGCTCCTCGGGGTTGCTGCCCTGCTGCCCTTCGAAACGGGTGCCGAGCGAGAAGGGCACCTCGGAGGCGTGGCCGGGCTTCATCGAACCCTTGCCGTCCTTCAGGCCACCGGTCCACTGCGCACTGCCCTTGCTGATTCCCATGGCTTTCGTCTCCTTGAGGGTGAATGCGGCGGGGTGCCGCGTCTGTCTTTCTGCCGCGCCGGAAGGTAGGGCGCGTGCACCTGCCTGACAATTCAAGGCCATGCCCGACATCCTGTCGCCAACGCTTCCGGCGTCAGGGTTTGGCGGAGACCTTCCACAGCGTGTTGCTGGCGTCGTCCGCGACCAGCAGCGCGCCGTCCGGCAGCACCGTGATGCCCACCGGTCGGCCATGCACCTGGGCCTCGGCCGCGTTGGAGATGAACCCGGTGAGGAAGTCCTCCGGCGGACCGGAAGGCCGGCCCTCCTGGAAGGGGACGAAGACGACCTTGTAGCCGGACAGCTCCGCGCGGTTCCACGAGCCGTGCTGTCCGATGAACGCACCGCCCTGGTACTTCTTCGGGAAGGCCTGGCCCTCATAGAACGCCAGCCCCAGCGACGCGGTGTGCGCGCCCAGGGGCACGTCCGGCACCAACGTCTTCGCGACCAGGTCCGGACGCTGGCCGGCCAGACGGGGATCCTCGTTGGCGCCGAAGTACGCGAAGGGCCAGCCGTAGAAGCCGCCGTCCTCCACGTGCGTGAGGTAGTCCGGCACCAGGTCCTCACCCAGGTTGTCGCGCTCGTTCACCGCCGTCCACAGCACGCGCGTGCCCGGCGCCCAGCCCATGCCCACGGGGTTGCGCAGGCCGCTGGCGTAGATGCGCTCGCCGGTGCCGTCCGGGTTGAGCTCCAGGATGTTCGCGCGGCGCTCCTCTTCCTTGAGGCCGTGCTCGGCCACGTTGCTCGCCGAACCCACCGACACGTAGAGCTTCGAGCCGTCCGCGTTGGCCACCAGGTTGCGCGTCCAGTGGTTGTTGTAGCCGCCGGCCGGCAGCTCCAGCAGCTTCGTGCCCCGGGCCTGGAGCTTCGTCTCGCCGGGGGTGTATGGGTAGCGCCAGAGGCCATCCGTGTGGGCCACGTAGAACTGGTCGCCCAGGAGCAGCATGCCCAGCGGCTGCTTCAGGTCCTCCAGGAAGACGTCGCGCGTTTCAGGCGTGCCGTCATGGTCCGCGTCGCGCAGCAGGGTGATGCGATTGGCGCTGTTGCCCAGGTTCTGCGAGCGCACCTTGCCGGATTCGATGGACTCCTTCTGGTCCTGCTCGCTCTTGAACTCGGAGCTGGCTTCGGCGACGAGCACGTCCCCGTTGGGCAGCACGTACGTCCAGCGCGGGTTGCGCAGGTCGCCCGCGAAGCGCGTCACCTCGAAGCCCGCGGGGGCCACGGGGCGCTTGCCCTCCGGCCACCCGACGACGGAGCTGTAGCGCTTCACGTCGAAGCTGGGATCCGGCGGGGGCAGGGCCGGCGCCTGTCCCGAGGCTGAAGGGGACGAAGGGGTGGAGCGGTGCGCGCAGTCCGTCAGGAGCAGCGCCGCCGCCACGCAGAGCGAGGCTCGGAAGAACACGGTCATGTTCCTTCCTCTATGGAAGAGCCTCCCTCCCGGGCGATGCCTGGATGCGGGGAGCGGCGCCCGGGTGTTGAGTTGTGGGAAGCCCGGGCGCCTGCTGCTCAGCGCAGGACACGTGCCTTCCGGTCAGGACGTGAAGACGGCCCGCACGCAGCCGTCCTCCTTCTTCTTGAAGAACTGGTAGCCCTTCGGCGAGTCCTCCAGCGAGAAGTGGTGCGTGGCGAGGAACGACGGATCCAGTTCGCCCTTCACCACGTGCTCCAGCAGGCGCGGGACGTACTTCTGTCCGTGCTGCTGCGCGGTGCGCACCGTGAGGCCCTTGTTCATGATGGCCCCCAGGGGGAACTTGTCCATCAGGCCGTAGACGCCCAGCACGGACAGGGTGCCGCCCTTGCGGCAGGCGAGGATGGCCTCGCGGATCGCCTGTCCCCGGTCGGAGTGCAGGTGCAGCGCCTGCTTCGTCCGATCGTAGGCGTAGCCCGGCCCGGTGCCGTGGGCCTCCATGCCCACCGCGTCGATGCAGGCATCCGGCCCGCGGCCTCCCGTCATCTCCCGGAGCGTGTCCACCACGCTCTGCGTGTGGCTGTAGTCCACCGTCTCCGCGCCGACGAACCGCTGCGCCATGGACAGGCGCTCCGGGAAGCGGTCCACGGCGATGACCCGCTCCGCGCCCAGCAGGTAGGCGCTGCGCATCGCCATCATCCCCACGCCGCCCGCGCCCCACACGGCGATGGTGGCGCCCGGCTGGATGTCGCAGAAGTCCGCGCCCATGTAGCCGGTGGGGGCCGCGTCGGAGAGGAAGATGACCTGTTCGTCGCGCAGGCCCTCCGGCACGAGGAAGCAGTCGTTGTCGGCATGGGGCACCCGGACGTACTGGGCATGGGCGCCCGCGTAGCCGCCGAAGGCGTGGGTGTAGCCGTAGATGCCGGCCGTGGGGTAGCCGAACGCCGCCTGCTGGTACTCAGGCTTCGGGTTGGTGTTGTCACACAGCGACCAGAGCTGGTGTTCGCAGTACCAGCAGTTGCCGCAGACGATGAACGAGGGCACCACCACGCGGTCCCCCTTCTTCACCTTCTTCACGTCGCGCCCGACGTCCACGACCTCCCCCATGAACTCGTGGCCGATGACGTCACCTTCCTTCATCGTCGGGATGTATCCGTCGATGAAGTGCAGGTCCGAGCCGCAGGTCGTCGACATCGTGACGCGCAGGATGGCGTCGTGCGGATTGACGATCTCCGGGTCGGGGACGGTCTCCACTCGCAGGTCATTCACTCCGTTCCAGCACAGGGCTCGCATGGGCTCGTCCTCCGGTCAGTCCGCGCTCGCGCGTGCGGATGGGTTGTGCTGCAGGGTGGGCATCTCTCCGGTCTCCGCCAGACTCTTGAACCGGCGCAGCACCTTCATCAACGGCAGGGCTGGGAGGCCGTGCAGCCGCTTCGCCAGTGCCCCGGCCAGCGCGCGCCCCGGTGGGGAGAACGCCAGGTGCAGCGTCACCTCCGTGCCCCAGTTCGCCGGGGCGGGCCGCAAGCGCACCCAGCCCTGGCCTGCCAGCGCGCCGCCGCCGATGGACTCCCAGCGGATGAACTCCGGCGTGCGCTCCTCCACGACGCGGGAGTCCCACTCCAGCGTGCGTCCCAGCGGTCCGTGGAGCTTCCAGTGCTGGCCGCTTCCCCCCGTCGGCTTGACGTCCGCGAAGGGGGCCATGAGGCGGCCCAGCGTCTGGGGATCGCGCCACAGGCGGTACAACACCTCCGCTGGGCGGCCCACGGTGATGGTGCGTTCCACGTGCGTGGTGGGGGTACGGCCGGCCTGTTCGGAGGACGGTGGCCCGCGCGCCGTGCGGGCGCCGCCTGGGGTCGCGCGCCGCCGGGAGTGCAGTCCCTGGTAGAGCAGGGCGCCGCTGGTCAGGGCCACCACCGTGCCCCCGAAGGACCGGCGCCTCAGTCCCAGGGACACGAACGTCCCGGCAAGCACCGCCGAAGCGGCCTGCCCCCAGTGGCTCGAAAGGAGCTCCTCCGGGGAATGCGTCGCGCGGGGTTCGAAGGGCCGCGGGGGCCCTGTTCGTGAGATTTGCATGGCTCCTCCCGTCCTGGCCGCGCGTGGAGGGTTGCACGTGCGTCAGGCACTCCCTGCGATGCTTTGGGCAGGGAGGTCCCGGGACAACTGGACATGTGGATGGGCCGCTGGAGCCGGCTGCCCGGCGTGCCTCAATGCGAGGGCGGTGTGGCTGGCGTGGCCGGCGTGCGCACGTGCTCGGGCCGGAAGCCCATGCCGACGAGCCGCGCGGGGATGCGGCGCAGGGCGGGCACATGCTGGACGAGCCAGAGGGGCAGGGGCAGGCCCGTGCGGTCCGACGGGGTTCGCAGCGCGGGGCCCAGCACGCGGTCCTGGATGAACACCTGCGCGCGCTGCGTGAGGCGCGTGGGCAGCTCCCGCCGCTGTTGGACCCGGTGCAGGTCCTGGGGCGTCACTCGGCCTTGGCGCAGCGGCGCGGCGAGGAGGTTGGCGGCGGCCACGGCGTCCTGCACGGCGAGGTTGATGCCCACGCCGCCCACGGGAGACATCGCATGCGCCGCGTCTCCGATGCAGAGCAGGCCGGGCTGGGACCAGGTGCGCAGCCGGTCCACGCGCACGGTGAGCAGCTTCACGTCGTCCCAACTGGAGATCTCCTGGGCCCGGTCCGCCATGAAGGGCGCCAGTCGCGCGAAGTCCTCGCGGAACGCGTCCAGGCCGCGCTGCCGCAACAGTTCGAAGGCGCCCTTGGCGATGACCCGGCCGCACTGCCAGTGGTCGCCCCGGTTGATGAGGATGAAGATCTGTCCGCGCTCGAAGCGGCCCATGGGGTCCGTGGGGTCGCCCGGCTTGCGTGTCACGCGAAACCAGAGGACGTCCATGGGCGCGCCCAATTCGTCCACCTCCAGGCCGGAGTGCTGGCGCACGGTGGAGGATCGTCCGTCGGCGGCCACGACGAGGGAGGCCCTCACTTCCAGGGAGCCGTCCGGGGTCCGGGCCTGGACGCCGACCACCTGTCCCCGGTCGCGCAGCAGGTCCGTCACCTCCGTGCGCCGTCGCAGGTGGAAGCCCGGGTACGCGGAGGCCTTGCGCGCGAGGAAGTCGAGCAGGTCCCACTGCGGCATGATCGCGATGTAGCGCGCGTGCGTGGGCAGGTGGGTGAAGTCGCCGACGATGACATCGTGTGAGCCGCTCTGGAAGCGCAGCATGGAGACCTTCGTGTGGGGCAGGGCGAGCAGTTCATCCATCCATCCCAGCTCATGCATCAGCTCCAGGGTGGACGGGTGGATGGTGTCGCCACGGAAGTCGCGCAGGAAGTCCGCGTGTTTCTCCAGGACCGTCACATCCACTCCAGCGCGCGCGAGCAGCAGGCCCAGCATCATGCCGGCAGGTCCGCCTCCCGCGATGCAGCACTGCGTGGTGATGGTTTGCACGGTCATGGCGTATCCCCCGCCCGGAGTTGAACGGGCGCGTGAATCCTAATCACGTGCACGGGCCATCTCCGGGGGACCCGGGGGACTTGGGGGAAATCGAACTGCGAAGGGCCTGAAATGGCACGATGGCCTCCGCCGCGCGGGCGATGTCCGAACGGCCCGGTGGTGCAAGGAAAGGCTTTGCGGGTGAGCCGTGCGCGTTGATGTCGTGGTGGTGCTCGTGGCCCTGCTTTTCGCGGGGTGTGCCGGGGTGGAGACGTCCTCCGGACATAATGCGGCGCGGACGCTCCGGCAGCGCTCGGCCTACGCATCGGAAGAGCGAAGCGGAACACGGCAGGACGCCCTGTCGGAAGACGAGGAGTCCGAGGAGGAGCACCGGCCCCAGCGGCTGCCTCCTGGGACGGTCATCATCACCCGCCCTGGTGAGCAACTGCGGTACGCGGTGGAACTGGGGCTCCTGAAGGTGGACACCTTCGAGAAGTTGCTGGTTCGCGCGGGTCTGGAAGACCTGGACGAGCTTCCCCTTCGCCGCAATCCCTTCACGCCGGACGATGCGGCCGAGGTGTTGGGACGGCTGATGGCGAAGCCGGTGACCCTGGGGACCTTTCCGCCCCGCATGGCAGCGGGCTTCCTGCTGCGTGAGGTGTTGGAGCAGGGGGAAATCTCCAGGGAGGAGATGGCACGCCGGGTGAAACGCTTTGCCCGGGAGCAGGTGGCCGTGCTGCGGCCGGACGGCTACCTCGCGTGGGCGCTGAATGGGAGCACGCAGCAGAAGGTGGCGCCCATCGCGTGGAAGGATGGGGCGTTTCGCGCGGGGTCTTTCGAACTGGGGCGTTTCTACAGCGGGCGCGGGGGCGTCTTCCGCAGCGTTGATGCGCAGTTGCGCGCCTCGGACTGGCGACCGCTGGCCGAGGTGTATGACGACGCGGACGTCATCAACCGCTCCCTGGACGGAGCGGAGGACGCGTTCGTCGAGCTGTACCACGCGATGGGGCAGCTCCTCTCCCGTCCTGCGGACAGCCTCGCGGGGCTGAGCAGGCTTCCGGCGGCGGTGGTCGCCCTCATTGCGTCGTCGCCCGATTACTGGGAGCGCTTTCAATACAAGACGGCGGGAGAGCAGATCCGGGAGGTGGCCCGGCTGACGACGAACGTCATCATGCTCTGTGGCACGGCGTCGGCCACGACGCGCACGTTGACACGGTCCATGGTCGGCGCGGAGGCGCTCGTGCCGGTGCTGTCACTGTCCGCGGAAGGCGTGCTGGCGTTCGAGCGTGTCGCGGTGCCAGTGGGACGCACGGCGGCGGTGTTGAGTAGTGGCCCCGGGGCGGCCATCATCCTCCAGCGGGTTGATGATTCGGCGGCGGCAGGGGGCGATGAGGAGGACGGAGCGCTGTCGGCTTCGATGTCGAGCGGCCCGAGGGCGTACTCGTCCTACAAGTCCTTCAGGCGGGGGATGGGGCCGGCGGGCGAGGGCAGGGAGTGGCACCATGTGGTGGAGCAGACGGACGGGAACGTGGCGCGTTTCGGGCCGAAGGCGATCCACAACACCGAGAACGTCCTTCCGATCGAGAAGGAGCTTCACAGCAAGGTGAGTGCGTTCTATTCGTCCAAGCGACAGTTTCTCACGGGCTCGGACTCCTTGACGGTGCGTCAGTGGATTGGCGCTCAGTCCTTCGAGGCTCAAAGGGCCTTCGGCCTACGAGTGATTGAGAACATTGTGAAGGGGATCTGGAGATGAACCTTGAAGCACTCGCTGCGGACTTCGCTCATCACGTCGGGGCCCAGACAGACGCCATCTTCCGAGGTGATGCCAAGACAGGCAACAAGCATGCGAAGAAGTACATGGCGGCATGGAAGAAGCTTCAAGCCAGTGGTGACGCTGGGCGTGAAGTGCTCATCCCTCTTTTCAATCATGCGCGCATGGACGTTCGGGTCGCTGCGGCAGCGCTTTTGCTGCGATATCGGACGGAGGATGCCAAAGCGGTCCTGGAGCATGCTGCACGAGGCGAGGGTTTGGCGGCATTCGAGGCATCCGAAGTGTTGAAGCGATGGGAAGAGGGAGCCTGGAGTCTGGATCCTGCCTGACATGTTCTCCCCACCCGGAGTTTTGAACGCGTGCGGGAATCCTGATCACGTCCTTATGCGCCAAGGAGCATGTAGTACGGATGGACAGCCAATCCGTGAAGGCTTTCGCGGAAAGTGTGTATGCTGTCCGCTCGCGATGTCCCCGAGAGCGGGTGTTCCCGTGCGCGCTCATCGAAGGCTGGCATCGCGTCGCCGTGCCAGGCGCACGAGGAGCAAACCATGAAGCGTATTGTCTCGATGGTCGTTGGGTGCGTGCTGTTCCTGGCATGTGGTGTGCCCCCGGAGGAGGCGGCGGTGGAGCCCCTGGGAAGTCTGTCGTCCGCGCTGTGCAATACGTCGACCCAGTGCGGAAGTGGGCAGTTGCTCCAGTGCTCCGGCAACGTCTGTAGTTCCGTTTCGGGTGACTCGATCACCTGTGATGGCGTCACCGTCTCGTGCTTGTGTACGATCGATGGTGTGTCGTACCCGGACGGTGCGGAAAATCCATCCAACTCCTGTCAGTGGTGCGACACCGCCGTCAGCAATACGTCCTGGACCAACATTCCGGACTTCGAGGTCTCCAGGTCGGTGTGCAAGGGGAACGGCACCTGTGGACTCAACGAATGCAGGGGGTATCCCTGTGATCCGAACGGAGACGGAGCAGAATGCGTGGCAAGCTGCGCGAACGGTCAACTGACCTGCGGCTTCGGTACCGGCGACATGTGAAGCCGTCCCAGCGCTGCCAGGGGCCCGTGTGCTGTCCAACAACCCGGGCCTCCGGAGCCGCTGGCGGTGAACAATCGCTGTTCATGACCTGTTCGGCAGAAGTCCCTTGGCCGGAATGTGTCTCCTCTTGCTGGCGGATCCGCGTAGGTCGTGGCCCGCGCGGTTGCGCCTGGACAGGAGACAGACAATGGCTTCGGACGATGACAACGCCCCCTCTCGCCGTCAGATCGTGGGAGGGCTGGCGGGAATCGCCGCCGTGTTCGGCACGTCGGCGGTAGCGGCCCCGGACGCAGGGACTGCCGCTGTGGCCGCGCCGGTGCCCCTCCAGAACCCGGTCACCCTGCACCCGAAGCCCCCGTTTGCGTCCCAGACGCAGCCCTGGCCGGGCCTCGCCAGCAAGATGCAGCCCCGGCCGGACCATGGGGAGAAGAGCTACAAGGGCTCCGGTCGTCTGGCGGGCCGCAAGGCGCTGATCACCGGCGGAGACTCCGGCATCGGTCGCGCCGCCGCCATCGCCTATGCCCGCGAAGGCGCCGACGTCGCCATCAACTACCTCCCCGCCGAGGAGCCCGACGCGCAGGAGGTGGTGGAGCTCATCAAGGCCGCCGGCCGCAAGGCCGTGGCCCTGCCCGGGGACATCCGCACCGAGGCCGTCTGCCGCAAGCTCGTCAGCGACGCCGTGAGCAAGCTCGGGGGCCTGGACATCCTCGTCAACAACGCCGGCCGGCAGCAGAGCCAGGACTCCATCCTCGACATCACGACCGAGCAGTTCGACGCGACCGTGAAGACGAACCTCTACGCGATGTTCTGGATCACCAAGGCCGCCGTGCCCCACCTCAAGCCCGGGTCCGCCATCATCAATACCGCGTCGGTGAACGCATACGACCCGTCCGAGAACCTGCTCGACTACGCGATGACCAAGGGCGGGATCATGATCTTCACCAAGGGGCTGGCCAAGCAGTTGGCCAAGCAAGGCATCCGGGTGAACGGCGTCGCGCCGGGCCCCTTCTGGACGCCCCTTCAGGTGAGCGGCGGACAGACGCAGGAGAAGCTCGTGAAGTTCGGCCAGGACACGCCCATGGGCCGCCCCGGCCAACCCGCGGAGATCGCCTCCGTCTACGTCGAGCTGGCGAGCGCCGAGGCCAGCTACACGACCGGGCAGATCTACGGTGCCTCGGGTGGTCGCGGGAACCCCTGACGACACGCCCCGCTTTTCGCCGGGGATGGGCGAATCAGGGCACATCGGGTCCACGGCACGTTAGGCTGGGGACCGCCGCTGTCCGGCGCCAGGAGACGCACCATGCCCAAGGGTCAAGAGAAGGCGAAGAAGGACAACAAGCCGAAGCTGTCCACGAAGGAGAAGCAGGAGAAGAAGAAGAAGGCCAAGGAAGAGAAGAAGAAGTAGCCCTGGCCCCGTGTCCCCGCGCGCCTCGCCGCACGACGGCAGCGCGTCAGGGGACGCAAGACAGGTCGCTCAGGGATGGGCCTTCGCGGGCACCCGGCACGCGGCATGTCCCAGGATGACGTCCCCGTCGACGGTGCTCGTCGGCGTGGGCGTCCATCCGCCCGCGAGCCGGGCGTCCAGGAGTTCATCGGCCTTCGGTTGATGGTCCCACACGGAGACCGCGTTCACGCCGCCCAGTCACGTGGTGTCGAAGACGAGGTAGCGCTCGCCTTCCCAGGGCACCACCACGTCGTGGGTGAACTCGTCCTGGACCACCACCGCGGACACGTCACGCGGCGGCGCCCGGGCGAAGCCCCAGCGCACCACGTCCTGGAGCAGCGTCAGCGGCGCGAGCTCCCGCTCCAATTGCGCGCGCTGTGCGGGCAGCAGCCCGGTGCGGTCGGTCAGGGGCACCATGCCCGACAGCCTACCCCGCCAGCGGCTCAACGGCCCAGCACGTCCAGCAGGATGACGTAGTGGATGCCCGCCGCGGCGATGACCATGACGTGGAACAGCTCGTGGTAGCCGAAGAACGCGGGCTTCGGATCCGGCCACCGGCGCGCGTACACCACCGCGCCCACCGCATACAGCACGCCTTCGAAGACGAGCCACCCGACCCGGGTGGGGCCAATCACCCCCGACAGCCGCAGCATCACCGGCGTCGAGACCAATCCCAGCGCGGTATAGAGCGCGGACCTCAGCCCCCGCGACGTGGAGATGCCCAGCAGCGTGAGCGCCGCGCCCGTGAGCGCCGCGACCCACATCACCCAGAGCGACTGCCGGCTCCAGCCTCCCGCCAGATCCAGCGTGGCCAGCGGCGTGAAGCTCCCCGCGATGAGGATGTAGATGGCCGCGTGGTCCAGCTTCCCCAGGCGCTGGTACGTCTGGGGCGCCCAGGTGGGCCAGTGGTAGGTCCCGCTCACGCCGAACATCAGGACCATGCTGAAGCCGAACGTCAGGTTGGCCGCGTACTGCACGCCCTGCACGGGGGCCTGGGCCATCTGGAGGCACGCCCCCAGCGCCGCGAGGAACGCGAGCATGTGCGACACGCCTCGCAGCCGGGGCTTCAACTCGTCCATGGCCTGCTCCTACCCCGGACAGGTCATGGTTGCGTCAGCGAGTGAGGCACGGCGCGCATCAGACGTGCGCCGGTGCGCCCGGGTCCGTCCGATATCCGGCAACCCCGCCCCGTGTCCGCCGTGGCGTCAGGCGGCCTCGGGCTGTTGTTCGTCCAGCGAGCCGGACTTGAGCGCCTGGCTGGCGATCCCCGACATGCTCTCCGCCAGCGTCTGGACGGAGCGGGTGACGGTCTGCGTCTCCTCGACGACCTTGAGCGTGCGCCGCATCTGGCTGGACAGCTCCTGGATGGCCTGGGCGATCTGATAGGTGCCCGTGTCCTGCTGGGCCACGGCCTCGGTGATCTGCCGCACGCTGCCGCTGGTGTCGCCGATGATGCCCGTGAGCTTCTGGAGCTGCGAGCCGGAGGTGCGCACCGCGTTCAGGCTGACCTGGACGCGCTGCTCGCCCTGCTCGCTCATCTTCGCCGTCTCCCGCATGGTCGCGCTCACGCCGTCGAGCACGTCGCGGATGCGCTGGGTGGCCCGGATGGACTGGTCCGCCAGACTGCGCATCTCTTTGGCCACCACGCCAAAGCCCTTGCCGCTGTCGCCGTTGCGCACCGCCTCGATGGCGGCGTTGATGGCCAGCATGTTGGATTGATCCGCCAGCGTCTTCACGTCGTCCACGATGCCGGACACCTCGCGCGTGCGATCATCGAGCGCGAGGATGCGCGCCGCCATCTCCGACACCTCGGAGCGGATGGCCGCGAGGTCCGTCAGCGTGCGCTCGATGGCCGCGCCCCCTTCGCGCCCCACCTTCTCCGCGCTCTCCGCGGAGGCCGCGAGCAGGCGGGCCTTGTCGGCCGTGATGTGCGAGCCCTGTCGGATCTCCTGCACCGTCTGCTCCAGCTCCTGGAGCGCGGAGGCCTGACGGGTGATACCGGCGGTCTGCTCCTCGCTGGTGGTGCGAAGCTGCTGCACCACGGCGGCGAGCTCATCCGCGCCACGGCCCATGCTCTGGGCCAGGGTGCGCACCTCCTTGCGGCGCGCGTCGAGCAACCGGGCGTGCTCCGCCAGCGAGCGCACCACCAGCGACGAGCGGCGCGCCACGATGCCCACGAGCGACAGCGTGAGCGCGAGGAAGCCCCAGTGGACCAGGCTGTCGGTGGGCTCCATCAGGCCGAGCGTGGGCAGCGTGCTGAGCAGCAGGGGGAAGGTGAGCCCGCAGAGCCCGGCGACGAAGATGCGCGCATCCACGTCACCCCGCCACGCCTGGACGGCCGCGACGCCGACGCAGAGCAGCAGGCCGGGGAGCGAATAGAGGATGAAGGCGGGCAGCAGCCTCCACGCGGCGCCCAGGTCGACGAGCACGAGCGCGGACTGGAGGACGGCGGGCACGGTCACCACCGCCGTGAACCGGCGGAACCAGCGCAGCCTGTCCGGGCCCGCGGTATCGGAGATGAACCACGCGAGTCCCGGCAGGACGGCGTACGAGCCCAGCAGCGTGAGGACGCTGCCGCTGGCCTCCGTGTTCCAGAGCGCGGTGGACAGGGTGCTCGAGCCGAGCAGGAGCATGCCCGAGCCCGTCGCGAAGACCGTGAGCGCGACGAGCAGCCGCCGCTGGCGCCGGAGGATCGCGGCCCCCAGCGACGTCATGCCGATGGCGACCAGCAGCGTTCCCATGACGAAGGGCGCCAGGCCCCTGCGCGTCTCCGCCGCGAGCAGCCCATGGAGTCCGCCCACGCGCGCGTCGCGCGTGACGCCGATGGCGGGCCCCGTGCCCTGGATGCGCAGCAGGACATGCCGGCCCAGGCTGGAGGGTGGCAGCGGCACCACGTGCCAGGCCATGTTCGCCATCGTCTCATGGCCCCCAGGGGCCAGCTTCCCGCTCGCGTGGATGCGTTGCCCATCCGCGTACGCCTCGAAGGCGTTGGCGACATTGCCGAGGAAGAGCGCGGGTTCGAGCCAGGGGCCCGGGGGCACCGGAATGCGCAACCAGAGCATCGTGCGGTCGCGCCGGCCCGGCGGCTCCTTGAGCGCGGTCATGGGCTGCCAACCCCCGGCCGCATCCGGCTGGGTCGCCCAGGTGGGCACGCCGTCGGGCCCCAGCGGCGAGTCGCCCCAGCGGAAGCGCCAGCCCTCCAGCGCGGGCACCGCCGCCACCTGGGCCGGCTCCGCGTGCGCGGCCGGCGCTCCCGCGAGGACGAGGAGCAGCGCGGTGCCCAGGGCCGCGAGCCGCGAGACATCCACCGCCCGGATGTTCTTGAAGCGAGTGAACCCGCGGAGGCGGTCGAGCGTGAAAAACCAGGAGTGACCCATTTGAAACAGATGCTCCAGCGTCTGTGGGTCGTCTGTAAAATGGGTCCCGGATGCCTCGCCCGCCTTGCCTGCGGGCGCGATACACGCTCCCCGAGCGGAATCCCTCCAATGCAGACAGGCGAGCAGGTCCGCGAAACATGAAATCAGAAGCCGGGATTTTCATGAGAGGCCAATGCGGGAAGGTGTCTCACCAGGTTGTCTCAAGCCGGTGGAGGACCTCTGACACGGCTCGTCATCAGCGGTGATCCACGGCAAGAGGAGGGGAACCTGCTGCGTCGGGCGCGGAGGCACGCGGGCAGGGGCCTTCCCCGCCGGGGGAGGCGGTGGGCCTGGCGCATGGATCCTTGTGGGAGGAAATCGGGGGCTGTTGCCTCGCAGGCAACACCCACGGCGCGTCCCGCGAAGTAGCCTCCACCTTCACCGGGCGTGTGCTTCCGCGCGGCTTCTTCCAGGAGACACCATGGACGCCACCTTCGTCCGCAGGGGCACACCGCACCGGGGCTGCACGCTGAGCTGGTTCGTGGAGGGAGACGGTCCTCCGGTGGTGATGATCCAGGGCGTGGGCATTGGCGCCGAGGGGTGGCGGCCCCAGGTGGAGGCGCTGGCGTCGCGGTTCCACTGCCTCTGCCTGGACAACCGGGGTTTCGGCGGGAGCCAGCCGTCCGGCGAGCCGTTGACGGTGGAGCTGATGGCGCAGGACGTGCTCGCGTTGATGGACGCGCAGGGCTGGGTGAGCGCGCACGTGGTGGGCCACTCGCTGGGAGGGCTGGTGGCGCTGGAGGTCGCGCGCAGGGCCCGGGAGCGGGTGCGCAGTCTCGCGCTGTTGTGCACGTTCGCGTCGGGCGCGGTGCCCACCCGGATGACGCCGCGAATGCTCGCGATGGGGCTGCGGACGCAACTGGGCACGCGGCGCATGCGGCGCCATGCCTTCCTCCGGATGGTGCTGGCTCCGGGGGAGCTGGAGCAGGTGGACAAGGACGCGCTGGCGGAGCAGCTCGCGCGGTTCTTCGGGCATGACCTGGCGGATCAACCGCCCGTGGCGATGCGACAGTTCCAGGCCATGCGCCGCGCGGACGCCACCCCGTTCCTGGGCGGGTTCGCGGGACTGCCGACCCTGGTGGTGAGCGCGGAGCACGACCCCATCGCGCCGCCCTCCGCCGGGCGGGCGCTGGCCCTGGGAATCCCGGGCGCCCGCTACGTGGAGGTGCCCAATGCCTCGCATGGCGTCACGTTGCGTCTTCCGGAGCGGATCAACGCGCTCCTGCGGGAGCATCTGGAGGGCGCGGAGGCCTTGAGGCAGGCAGCAGGCATGGTAATGCCTACGTGACGATGACGCGTCCCGACTGCCGACAGTCTACCGGTAGGTTTGCGCACGCAATTATTCCGGACAATACGAATACGGCTGTGCCTGTACGCTGTTGAGACTGGAGTTTGATTGTGTCGGAAAGGTCGAGCAGATGTGCAGGGATGCTCGCTCCGTCTTGCGAGGAGGTGGCGGCATGTCTATGGATTTGCCTGCTCTGGCGCAGGTTTTTGCTGATTCCGTTGGTGCGATTTATTCGCGAAAATCTTTTGGACTCAGTGTTGGTGTAATGGCGTTGCCTGCGGCCTCGTAAAGCTTTCGAAAAAGAGAACTCGGATTGTCTATTTTTGCGCATGCCTCGTGTGTCTCTTTTAGGCCTGCTTGAAGAACGTGAATCGGTACAAAAAGTTCGTTGGGAAATCCGAAGGGCGGAGCTTGCCCTTCCTTGAATTTCTCGACGTACGCATATCGAAACCGCTCTGGGCTGCCATTCTCCAGAGTCGAGAACGACTTGGCGAGAGCCTGAATCTGGGTGATTTGTGCTCTGGCGTCGATCTGTAGTCGGCCAAGCCGCTCTTCGAGGTTTTCCGCTAATTGAACCAAGTCGTGATTGAAATCAGGCGGCTTGATGCCAACGCGGATATCGCCAGAAATGGATCTTGCCTCGTCGATATGGAAGCAGGCCAGAATGAGGTCTTTTATGATGATCTCAAGGCAGTGTCTTTGGACGTATAGAACTGGCAAGACGAGGCGCTGGACGTTCTCGGTCGTGGTTGCTGATTCGAGCATTGTTGTCGCGGCTCGAAGGTAGAAGTCAGAGAAAAGGGGTGCCCAGGTGTCGCCCCCGATTCTTACGCCTGAAGGGTCTGCGCTATTTGTCATGGTGCTCGCGACTATGTCTCCCGTGGTTGATTGTATGCTGGTTTTGTGTCTGGGATGTGTTGATTGTAAACCAGTAGATGAGTCAGGGGCTGAAGAGCGATCGCCCATGTTGGGTAATCAGGGCGCTTTCCGCTGACGGCGTGCTGGTCGTGGCGCGTGTCGCGGTTCCGGTGGGTCGTTCGGCGGCGTTGGGCGTTGCTAGGGGGCGGGCCTGGAGCCGGCATCATCCTGCAACGGGTCGACGATGCGGTGGACGCGACCGTGGAGACTGGTGGTGAATCGCCGGCTCCATGGGCAGCGAGTGGGACGCCTGCGTACTCCTCATTCAAATCCTTCAAACGGGCCATGGGGTCGGCGGGGGAGGGCAAGGAGTGGCACCACCTCGTGGAGCAGACGGACGGCAATGTGGCGCGCTTCGGGCCGAGGACGCTCCACAACCGCGAGAACATCATCCCGCTCGACAAGTCCCTTCACTCACGCATCAGCGGATACTATTCCTCGATCCAGCCGTTCACCCGAGGCAAGACCGGGCGGGACTGGTTGCGGCCACAATCCTTCGTGGAACAGAGAGAGTTCGGATTGAAGATGATGCGGGACCTTGGGGGCGCTCCTTGAAGACCATGTCCATGCGTCGTGCGTCGCCAGACGACCTGGAAGCGGCCTATGCGGAGGCCGCGGTCCGACAGGGACGGGCCTCCCTGGAAGATGATTTTCGCACCGCGAACGCACAGCAGAAGACGATCGTGGCTGTTCGTGGGGAGCTGCGGAGTCGTGGAGAAGAAGGTCAGGCTTCGCTCCTTCGGTTGTTGGGCCACCACGAACAAGATGTCCGGGTCTGGGCGGCCTCACATGTCCTGTCGTTCGCGCCAGCGCAGGCTGAAGAAGTGCTTGAGCGCGCATGTCAGGCGTCCCCCAGTCCCTCCCGACTCAATGCGGAGATGACGCTCCGGGAGTGGCGAGCAGGGCGATTGCCAGAGGATTGAGCTGCTCGCACGGCTGCTTGAACCGCAGATGAGCTGGGGCCAGGGTGGGGCGGAATGCCCCGGATGGGGCATTCCGGGCTCCTCCCGGCCCCCGCGTCCGCCCGTGCGGTGGGTGGCACGCGGAGTGCTGTGTCTTGCTTCGGGAGACCGAGGCAATGCCGAAGGCGCAACGAATCCTCACCACCGTGCTGCCCCTGCTGCTGCTGGGCGTGGCGGCGTATGTGCTTCACCGCGAGCTGTCTCATTTCCGGCGCGAGGATGTGACCGCGGGGCTTGGGGCCGTGACGACAGGACGCATCCTCCTGGCGCTGGCCCTCACCGTCGTGAACTACGTGGCCCTCACGCTGTACGACGTGCTGGCCCTGGGCCATGCGGGCCACCGGTTGCCGTACTCCCGCGTGGGGTTCACGTCGTTCGTGGGGTATGCCTTCGGACACAACCTGGGCGCGTCGTTCCTGAGCGGTGGCTCGGTCCGCTACCGCCTCTACTCCTCCTTCGGACTCACCGCGCTGGACGTCGCGAAGGTGTCCGCGTTCAACGCCATCACCTTCTGGCTGGGATTGGCCGCCGTCACCGGCACGTCGTTGCTCGTCGAAGGCGGCGGGGGGGTGTTGTCCTTCTCACCCCTCCTGGCGCGCGGCCTGGGCGTGGCCCTGTGGCTGCTGCTCGCGGGCTACTTCGTCGCCTGCGCCGTCGTCCGCCGGCCCCTTCGCGTGCGCGGGCTGGAGTGGACCCTGCCGACCCCCGCCCGGGCCCTGGCGCAACTGGGGGTGTCGTGTGGGGACTGGGTGCTGGCGGCGTCGGTGCTGTGGGTGCTCCTGCCTTCGGACAGCGGGGTGTCGCTGCCGTCGCTCACCGCGTTGTTCGCGCTGGCGCAGCTCGCGGGCATCGCCAGCCAGGTGCCCGCGGGCCTGGGGGTCTTCGAGACGGTGATGCTGTCGGCGCTCACGCCCCGGGTCCCCGCGCCGCAGGTGGTGGGCGTGTTGCTCGTCTACCGGCTCGTCTACTACCTGGTGCCCTTCACCGTGGCGGCGCTGCTGCTCGCGGGGCATGAGCTGCTCCAGCGCCGTCACCACCTCACGCGGCTGGCGAAGGTGGTGCACAGCTCGTTCGCTCCCGTGGTGCCGTGGGCCGCGTCGGCGGTCGCCTTCGTCGCGGGCGCGGTGCTGCTCTTCTCCGGAGCGACCCCGGCGGAGACGGAGCGGCTGGCGGTGCTGCGCAGGCTGGTGCCGCTGTCGCTCCTGGAGGTGTCGCACCTGCTGGGCAGCCTAGTGGGGTTGGCGCTGCTGCTGCTCGCGCGCGGACTCCAGCGGCGGCTGGACGCGGCCTATGTGCTGACGCAGGTGCTGCTGGTGGCCGGCGCCGTGTTCTCCGTGGTGAAGGGCGTGGACTACGAGGAGGCGTCGCTGCTGCTCGTCCTGGCCGCGGCACTGGCGCCGTTCCATCAACAGTTCTACCGACACACCTCGCTCTTCGCGGAGGCCTTCAGCCCCGGGTGGCTGCTGGCCGCCGTGGCGGTGGTGGGCGCGTCGGTGTGGCTGGGGTTCTTCTCCTACCGCCACGTCGACTACAGCCATGACCTCTGGTGGCGCTTCACCTTCTCCGGCGACGCGCCGCGCTTTCTTCGCGCCAGCGTGGGCGTGCTGGGCGCGACGGCCGTCGTCGGACTGGCCGCGCTGCTGCGCCCCGCCGGGCCCCGGATGCATCCCCCCACGGGAGAGGAGCTCCAGCGCGTGCGCCCCCTGGTGGCGAGCGCGTCCGAGTCCATGGCCTCGCTGGCCCTGGTGGGCGACAAGTCCCTGATGCTCAACGACGAGGGCTCCGCGTTCCTCATGTATGGCGTGTCCGGCCGCGCGTGGGTGTCCATGGGCGATCCTGTGGGGCCCGACGAAGCCGCGACGGAGCTGGCGTGGCGCTTCCGCGAGCTGGCGGACCGTCACCACGGTTGGGCGTGCTTCTACCAGGTGGGCCCGGCCGCGCTGCCGCGCTACCTGGACCTGGGGCTGACGCTGCTCAAGCTGGGCGAGGAGGCCACGGTGCCGCTCGCGGACTTCTGCCTGGAGGGCCCGGAGCGCCGGGGCCTGCGCCACGGCGTGCGCCGGATGGAGCGTGAGGGATGGACCTTCGAGGTGAAGCCTCGCGAGGCCGTTCCCGGACTGATGCCCGGGCTCCAGGCCATCTCCGACGCGTGGCTCGCGGAGAAGAACACGCGCGAGAAGGGCTTCAGCCTGGGCTGGTTCTCCCCGCGCTATCTGGAGCAGGGCCCCGTGGCCGTGGTGTTCAAGGACGGCGTGCTCACCGGCTTCGCCAACGTGTGGGCCCCGGACACGAAGGAGGAGCTGAGCGTGGACCTCATGCGCTACCTGCCGGGCAGCCCGCATGGCGCCATGGACTACCTCTTCACGTCGTTGATGCTGTGGGGCCGCGAGCACGGCTTCCGCCGCTTCAACCTGGGCATGGCGCCCTTCAGCGGCTTCGAGGAGCGCACGCTCGCGCCGATATGGAACCGGCTGGGCGCGCTCGTCTTCCGGCACGGCGAGCACTTCTACAACTTCCAGGGACTGCGCCAGTACAAGGAGAAGTTCCGGCCGGACTGGTCGCCGCGCTACCTGGCCTCGCCAGGAGGACTGGCGCTTCCCGGCGTGCTCACGGGCGTGGCGTCGCTGGTGTCTCGCGGGCTGGGTGGGGTGGTGGCGCGATGAAACAGCGCGCGGGCTGGTTCGTGGTGGGCGCGGTGCTGGTGTTGTCCTTCGCGCTCGTTCCGTGGTCCCGCACCTGCGCCGCGCCGGAAGGGGTGGAGTCGCCACGCTCCGACAAGGCAAGGGTGGCCACCACCGCTCCGGCACCCGCGGCGCCGCGCGTGGAGACCTTGCATCCCGGTGGTCGCTTCGGTCACGTCACGGTGGTGACGCCTGTCGGGCCTCCCACGACGGTGGCGCTGGTGCTGGCGGAGGGGCCCGCGGATCAGGGCCGGGGCGCGGAGCTGGCCCTGACGCTGGCCTCGCATGGCGCGCTGGTGCTCGCGGTGGATGCGAACGCGTACCTGCGCGCCTTGGAGAAGGGCAAACGCTGCGCGTATCCCGCCGGCGACCTGGAGGTGCTCAGCCAGGGCTACCAACAACACGCGAAGCTGCCCGAGTACCTGCACCCCATCCTCGTCGGCGACGGCACGGGCGCGGCGCTGGCCTACGCCGCGCTGGCCCAGGCCCCTCCGGGGACGTTCCGGGGCGCGGTGAGCGTGGACTTCACCCCGGAGCTGGCGACGTCCGCGGCCTTCTGTCCGGGCTCGGGCCTCGTGCGCTCGCGCTCGGACAAAGGCACCCACGAAAGGCTTTCCCCGGCGCGGGTGCTGAAGGAGCCCTGGGTGCTGCTCGTCGCGGACCATGATGCCGCCCACCGTGCGAAGGCCGCGAACGACTTCACCCGCGCGCTCAAGTCCGGGCGCGTGGTGACGGTGCCCGGCCCCGGTCTGCGCCGCATGCCCGTGTCTTCATGGCAGGGCCCGCTGCTGGCCGCCCATGCCGCCGCGGGCGTGCCGCTCGCCGCCGAGCAGCTTCCCGCCGTGGCCGCGCACCCCGTCGCGGACGCGGGCCCCGGCGCGCCCGTGGGGGACGCGTCCGTGGAGGGGCTGCCGCTGGTGGAGGTCCCGTCGATGGTCGACGCCCAGGGTGACACGCTGGCGCTCATCGTCACCGGCGATGGCGGCTGGGCGAGCCTGGACCAGTCCGTGTCCGAATCGCTGGCCGCGAAGGGAATCCCGGTCGTGGGGTTCAACTCGCTGCGCTACTTCTGGAAGCGCCGCACGCCGGAGGAGACGTCCGCGGACGTGGCCCGCGTGCTGCGGCACTTCCTGGTGACCTGGGGCAAGAAGCGCGTGGTGCTGTTGGGCTACTCGCGCGGCGCGGACGTGGTGCCGGCCATCGCCTCGCGTCTTCCGGAGGACCTGCGCGGCCGGCTGCGGCTGCTCGCGCTGTTCGCGCCCGGCAAGGAGGCGGAGTTCGAGGTGCACGTGACGGACCTCTTTGGCGGCAAGGGTCGGCCCACGCACCCGGTGCTCCCGGACGTGCAGGCCCTGAAGGGGACGCCGGTGCTCTGCCTCTACGGCGACGAGGAGCTGGCCGACAGCCTCTGTCCGTCCCTCGCGGACGTGCCCGGCGCCCGGGCGGAAATGCTCAAGGGCGGACACCACTTCGACGGGGACTACGCGAGCATCGCGCGCCGGGTGCTGGGGGCGCTCGGTATGGCTTCTCCCTGATGCTCCCGGGTCGCAGACGTCCGTCGGGTGCAGGACGGGTGTCTGTCTTTGGCGGGGGCCTCATTGACTTGCATCGGTTGAACCTCTACTTCGCATCCGCCCGTTCCTGGTGAGCGGGCCATTGGGGGGTTCAAACATGGTCAAACAGTCCGCACCCGTCGTCAGCACCGTCGAAGGGCAGCTTCGTGGCATCGCGGAAGAGGGTGTGTTTGCCTACAAGGGCATTCCCTACGCCCAGCCTCCCGTGGGGGACCTGCGCTGGCGCGCCCCCAAGGCCGTCGTCCCCTGGAAGAACATCCGTGAGGCGACTGCCTTTGGCAATGCCTCGCTCCAGTCGCGCGAGGCCTGCATCGACGGCGGCGGTGGCGACCCGGGTCCCATCAGCGAGGACTGCCTCTACCTCAATGTCTGGACGCCCCGCGTGGAGGCCCAGGCGAAGCTTCCCGTCATCGTGTGGATCCACGGCGGTGCGTACGTCATCGGCTCCGGAGGCCTGCCTCCGTACGACGGCGTGCCGCTGGCCTCCCGGGATGCGGTCTTCGTCACGTTCAACTACCGCCTGGGCCACCTGGGCTTCTTCGCCCATCCCGCGCTGGAGGCGGAGCGCAAGCAGGGCCCGGCGAACTTCGGCCTGTTGGATCAGCTCGCCGCGCTCCAGTGGGTGAACCGCAACATCGAGCGCTTCGGCGGCGACCCCAGCCGCGTCACCCTGGTGGGCCAGTCCGCCGGCGGCAAGAGCGTGCTGTCGCTGTTCTGCATGGAGCAGGCGCGCCCGTACTTCCACCGGGGCGTGGCGCTCAGCGTGTACGGGCTGGACGAGGTCCCCCTGGAGCAGGCGCTCCTGAGGGGTGAGGCCCTGACGCGCGGCATGGGCGTCCCGGACGCGGAGGCGACGCCCGCGCGGCTGCGAGCGCTGCCCGCGGAGGCGTTCTGGAAGCAGCCCGCGGAGACGTCCACCGCGCCCGTGGCCATCTCCGGGGACTCCGTGCTGCCGCTGTCCATCCTGGCCACGTTCCAGGCGGAGCAGCAGGCGCGCGTGCCCCTCATCCTGGGCAGCACCAACGACGACGTCAGCGTGATGGAGGCCTTCGGCCGCGACCCCATGGAGATCCTCCTGGCCCTGCGCGAGAAGGGCGTCCCCATCAAGCTGCTCTACCCGGGCGTGAACGACGACGTGGAGCTGGCGCGCCAGGTGTGCCGCGACATCCTCTTCACCCTCATCCCCCGGCAGATCGCGGATCTGCACTCGAAGGCGTCGCACGCGTGGCGCTGCTACTTCGAATACACCGCCACCGGGCTGCGCCCCGAGCGGCCCCACGGCGTGGGTCACGGCGAGGAGATTGTGTACTACCTCGACACGGCGGCCCGGTGCCCTCCCACGGAGGCCATCATCAGCGAGGAGGACCGCTCCTACGCCCGCAAGGTGAGTGGCTGGATCGTGGACTTCGCCAGGACGGGGGCGCCCGCGCCCGCCAGTGAGTGGCCTCGCCACGAGAAGGGCAGTGACTTCCTGATGCGCGCGCAGCAGCCGCCGAAGGTGGAGGAGAACTTCATGCTGCTGCGGCTCAACGCCTTCCTGCTGGCGAGCTCCATCATCAACGGAGCCGATGCCGCGCCCGCCACCCAGCGCACCGCCCGGTCCGCGACCGAGCCCCGGGGCTCCCGGCCCGTGGGCACGCGTCCGTAGTCACGACAGGGGGGGCCGGGGCGCGAAGGTGCGCCCGGGCCCGCCCGGGCCTACGTGCTGAAGAGCACCAGCACGAAGGTGTTGGATTGCGGCAGGTGGAACACCGTGCCCTGGCGCAGCGAGCCCTTGAAGAAGGGCGTCGCCTCATACGCGGTGGCCTGCTTCAGCGCGGTCCGGGTGGCTTCCGGCAACCAGCCGCCGTCGTCCACCTTCACCGTCAGCCGCGTGGCCTTCAGCGTGGGCAGGAGCGCCTGGGCGTCCGCGGCCGGGTACTCCAGCACCGCGATGAGCTGCGAGTCGCTGGGCCCCAGCCCGCCCTGGATGCCGCGCAGGGACTTGCGCCACTGCACCGCCTGGGGGCGGCGCGGCAGCGTGACGTTCTTCTCCAACGTCTCCAGGTCCGTCCCCGTCCTCGCGGCCGGTGCGGCCGTTTCCGTCGTCATGGATGCACTCCCGGCAGCGGGCTTGTCACAAGCGAGCGAAACACACCCCAGCATCAGGGTGGAAGCGAGCGCGCGTCTAGCGGCCGCCGATGGGACGCGACACCGCATTCTCGGGGCTCCCCTGGGTCCAGGTCACATGACGCTGGAGTTCGGCGCGGTTGGTGTACTGGTGGCCCAGGCCGGTCTGCTCGAAGCGGCCGTTGGCCGCGTCCGGCGCGCCGGTGGCGATGTCCTGCTGGCCCGGGTTGAAGTTGTAGCGGTCCTCCGCGTGCAGCGTCATGTCCATCTCGAAGCGCGGCTTGCCGCCCGGCTGCTCCGGCGGATAGACGGTGACGGTGGCGCTGTTCCAGATGG
>SECN01000329.1 GCA_004173515.1 Myxococcaceae bacterium
GTCCAGGCCCCGCCCACCTCCCCCCTTGAGTTGGGTCCGCATCGCGGTTCTCTGCCTGCTGGGCATGCAGCTCACGGCGTGCGACCCGGAGCCCCTCCCCGACTCCGACTGCGTGGACGGGACCACGGAGGCATCCGCCTGCGGGCTGAATGATCGCGGCGCCCAGCACCGGACCTGCGCGGTGGGGCAATGGAGCGACCTCTCCGCTTGCGAGGACCCGGACGTCTGCGTGGATGGCTCCGAGGAGTCGCTCGCTTGCGGCTTCAATGGACGTGGCATCGGGACCCGGACCTGTTCCTCCGGCGCCTGGGGCAAGCCGCGCTGCGAGGACAAGGACCAATGCCGCGACGGGGACGTGGAGACCCTCCGCTGCGGCGTCATCGCCACGCAGTCCCGGGAGTGCGCGTCCGGGCGATGGGGCCCCCTGGGGTTCTGTGATGATCCGGCGTCCCTCTCCCTCCAGGTGCCCGGCCGCCAGGACCTGGTCCACGATGCCAGACGCAAACGCCTGTACATCACGACCCGTGAGGGGGGTGGCGGGCAGATGCGTGCGTTCAGTCTGGTGACGGGGTTCTTCGACCCGCCGCTGCTCACCGGCGGCTCCTTCCTGGGCATGGACCTGTCCCCGGATGGAGATGCGCTCGTCGTCGCCGATGGCAGCTCCAGCGCCACCCGGAACTGGATCCATCTGATCGATCTCAAGACGGGGACGTCACGCCGGATCGAGTTCGAGCTGGAACACGGCGAGGCAGGAACGTTCACCGCGCTCTTCATCTCCAACACCGAAGTCCTCGTCACGTCCTCCTACAACGGCTCTGGCGGCGTCCCCTTGCGCAAGGTCGACCTGGCGACCGGCGCCGTCACCTCGATCGCGGGCGTGCATCAGAACACCATGCTGACCCTGTCCGCCGACGGCTCCACGGTTGCCTATGGGCAGTCGAACAACTCCAGCGGCGATTGGGGACGGTACAAGGTCGGCGAACAGTCCTTCGCGAACTCGACGACGGGCTGGTTCGTCCACATGGCCGCTGTCAGCCGGGACGCCTCCCAATACGCCGTCCCGACCTACAACGGGCTCTACGTCTTCAACAGCAACCTCGCCTCGCCCACCCTGTTGGGGACCTATGCCCACTATCTGCCCACGGGGGTGGTGTACAGCCCCGTCGCCGACGAACTCTATCTGGCCTGGACTGGCTCGAGGGCATCCATCGACGTCTACAGCACGAAGACCTTGCGCAAACTGCGCGACATCGAGCCGGGCCCGGGACTGTTCCCGGACTTCAGCGGATCCGCCTTCGGGACGGGCCGGATGCGCGTCTCTCGCGATGGCGCGTGGCTCTTCGCCACCACCGGAACGGACGGCGTGGTCATCTACCCCACCCGGCGGTGAGTCGAAGGTCGCCCTTCAATCCCTCGCGGCACCGGGACATGCATCCCGATGCCGCGCTGGAGCAGGTGGATTACTCCGCCTTGCCCTTCGCGCCCGGCCACCGCTGGCCCGAGCTGTAGTTGGCCGGGATCCACCGGTAACCCTTGCCCTCCGCGCTCAGCCGGCCCAGGCCGGGAAAGGGCATGTGCGCGAAGCCGAGCAGGTCGCCACGCTTCGCGGCCTCCGTGAAGGCACGCGCTCGCTGGGCCGCCGCCGCCCCCTCGTTGATGTCGTAGGCGACCGTCACCGAAGGCTCGCGCAGTTGCACCGAGCCGAAGTGCATCAGGTCCCCCCACAGGGCCAGCCGCTGCCCCCGACTTTCGACCACGTAGGTGCTGTGCCCGGGGGTGTGTCCCGGGGCCGGCATGGCCCGGATGCCCGGGACGATGGCGTCCCCGTCCCCGAACGTCTTCAGCTTCCTGGCGGCCTGGTACGGATCCACCATCGCCCGTGCCTCCTCGAAGTACTTCGGATCCACCGGCCCCTTGCCCTTGTCATCACGACCGAGCCAGAAGGCCGCCTCCCGCGCGTGCACCTGGAGGATGGCGTTGGGGAACGCGCGGCTCACGTTGGACATGAGCCCACCGGAGTGGTCGGAGTGGATGTGCGTGAGCAGCACCACGTCGATCTGCTCCGGCTGGTAGCCCGCGGCCCGGAGGCTCTGCTGGAGCTGGCCTCCCACGCCGGGACCGAAGAAGCCTCCCACGCCCGTGTCCACGAGCACCAATGCGCTGCCGGTGTTGATGAGGAAGGCGTTGATGGACAGCTCGACCGGATCCTCCAGGTGGTCGCGCGAGAGCAGGTCCTTCACCCGCGCTGGCGTCGTGCGCGTCGCCACCTCGCTCACGGTCTGGGGAACGGTGCCGTCGGACAGCGCGGTGACTTCGAAGTCGCCGAGCATCATCCGATAGAACCCGGGGGCCTGGGTCCGCACCTGGGGCGCGGCCGCATGCACGACGGACGGAATCAGTGGAGCGCCCGCCAGCATCAGCAGGGTGAGGGCGCGAGAGACAGCGTGGAAGGCACCGCGAGGCAGGTTCGTTTTCATGGGCCAGGAGATACGCCCCGCCTCTTCCTGGATAAACGGGCGCTCTTCACACACTCCGTTTCACCGCTGAAACAATCCGGAGCGCGTGACGAGGCCCTGGGGCCTCCTGGCCGAACGCGGTATGCCGTGCTGGAGGTGGAAGATGGACAGGTTCACGGCGATGGAAGCGTTCGTCCGCGTGGTGGAGACCGGCTCCTTCACCAAGGCGGCCGACGCGTTGGGCCGCCCGAAGGCGGCGGTGACCCGGTTGATCCAACAACTGGAGGCGCAGCTGCGCGTGAAGCTGCTGCACCGCACCACGCGCCGCGTGACGGTCACCCCGGAGGGCATGACCTACTACCAGCAGGCCTTGCGTTTGTTGGGTGAGGTGCGGGAACTCGAAGCCACGCTGTCCCAGACGCGGCGCGGCCCCCGGGGTCGCCTGCGCGTGGAGTCGAGCGGGACCATCTCCCGGCTGCTGCTCATCCCCGCGCTGCCGTCGTTCTACGCGCGCTACCCCCAACTGCACATCGAGCTGGGCGTGAGCGACCGCGTCGTGGACCTGCTCGCGGACAACGTCGACTGCGCCATTCGCGGTGGCCCCGTGAAGGACGAGTCCCTGGTGGCCCGGCACCTGGGCGACCTCTGCTATTGGGTTTGCGCATCCCCGCGCTACCTGGAGCGCCACGGCACACCGATGCACCCGCTGGAGCTGGCGGGCGCATCGCACGCGGTGGTCAGCTACTTCTCGTCGCTGAGCGGCAAGGAACTGCCCTTCGTCTTCATCCGCGACGGTGAACGGCTGGAGGTCCAGGGCCGCAGCCTGCTCACGCTCAATGAGACCAACGCGTACCTGGCCGCCGGGCTCGCCGGCCTGGGCGTCATGTACGCCCCGCGCTTCGTGTTGGAGCCGTACATCGCCTCCGGCGAGCTGGTGCCGGTGCTGGATGGCTGGAGGCTCGAACCCCGGCCCCTGTTCCTCGTCTATCCACCCGCGCGGCAACTGGGCGCCGGGGTGCGCGTCTTCATCGACTGGTTGACGGAGCTGTTCGCCAGCCGGCCGAACCTGTGGCGCGAAGACGCGTAGCGGTCCCCCATCAGACCGTGGGCACCGTTCCACCGTCGATGGTGTATTCGCTGCCATGGATGGACGCGGCCCGCTCCGACGCCAGGAAGGCGACGAGCTCCGCGACCTCCTCCGGCCAGGACGGGCGCCCGAGAGGAATGCCTCCGAGCGCATCCATGATGCTCTGGCGCGCGGCGGCTTCGTCGGAGCCCGAGTGTTCCGCGATGCGCCGCACCAGGGCCTCGGAGGCGGTCGTGCGGATCCACCCGGGCGCGATCGAGTTCACCCGCACGCCCTTGGGCCCCAGTTCCTTGGAGAGGGCCTTGCTGTACGTCGACAGCGCGGCCTTCGCGGCGGCATACGCGATGGTCGAGTCGTGGAGTGGAAGCCGTCGCTGGATGGAGGAGATGTGCAGCACCACGCCCCTGCCCCGTTCGATCATCCCGGGGATGAGCGCACGGTCCAGACGGACGGCGCCCAGGAGGTTGAGCGAAAGCTCGTCCTGCCAGAGCTGATCCGTGAGCGCGGCGAAGCCGCCTCCTGGCGCGGTGGAGCCCCCCAGGTTGTGGACCAGGATGTCGATGCCGCCGAGCTTGTCCACGACGGTGCGCGCCACCGCGTCCGCCCCCTCCGGGGTGCCCAGGTCCGCCTGCACGAAGAGGCCGGGCGTCGTGCCCTCCGCAACCGCCGAGCGTGCGACCGCGACGGTCACCGCGCCCGCGGCGCCGAGCCGGCGGACGATGGCCTGGCCGGCTCCCTTGGTGCCTCCCGTCACGAGCACACGCTGGTCCGCGAACTCACGCGGATCGATGACGAAGCGGGGGATTGTTGTTTCGGACATGGACTGCTCCTGTGCACGGGGACCCACCAGGAATGGCGTTAGGCTCGACCGATGACAAGAGCGCACGAGAAAGTGGGTGACCCACCGGCGGGTAGGTATGAGGAGCCGCCTACGCCCGAGGCCGCCGCGGATCGGGTCGAGGAGGCCCTGAAGCTGCTCGAAGGTCGCTGGAAGCTGGTGATCCTCTTCCAGCTCTTCGGGGGCCGCGTGGTGCGCTTCTCGGAGTTCGAGCGGGCCATCCCCGGCATCTCCCAGAAGATGCTGGCGCAGCAGCTTCGCCAGTTGGAGCGCGATGGGCTGGTGCTCCGGTTCGTCCATGCGGAGGTTCCGCCGCGCGTCGAGTATCGCCTCACCGCGTGGGGTCAGTCCTTGTGCCCGGCGCTCGATGGGCTGCTCCGCTGGGCCGCGTCCCGCGAAGCGTTCACCGACGGTGCCGCGCGCTCCTGACACCAGGGCTCCTCGCGGGAACAACCCGACCGGGCCCCTGACCGCGTATCGGTTGGGTGCGGGATCATCGCCGTGACGGATGCGAAGAACGCCGCCGCGACCGCCGTCCTGGAGCGGCTGGGCCTGCGGCGCGAGGGGCACTTCATCGAGAATGTCTTCTTCAAAGGCGCCTGGGGTGACGAGTTCCAGTACGCCCTGCTCGGCCGCGAGTGGACCAAGCCCCGTCACCCAGGAGCATGACCGGGGCTCCACGTCACGGCAGGCGGTTCAGCCTTCCGTCGCCATCCTCAAACCCGACGGCGGCGGGGCGTGCAGCCGCAGCCGCTCTCCCGTGATGGGATGGGTGAACGCGAGCGTCTCCGCGTGGAGCAGGTAGCCACCATCCCCGGGCAGGCCGGGCTCGCGCTCGCGGGGCAGACCTCCCGAGGCGAACATCGGATCTCCCGTGAGCGGATGGCCGATGTACGCCAGGTGGATGCGGATCTGTTCGGGGCGCCCCGTGTGGATGCGCACCTCGAACAATGTCTGTCCATCACGCCGCTCCAGCACCGTGGCGTGGCTGTGTGACGGTTTGCCCTTCTGCGTCGCCCCGTGCACGGACTCCAGCACCGGGTGGGGCACCAGCCCGATGGGCGCATGGATGTCATAGGACTCCCGCGCCGCGATCCCGTCCGAGAGCGCCCGGTAGCGCTTCTCCACGTCGCCCTCGCGCCAGTTGCGCGAGAGGCTCGCGGCGGCTTCGTGCGTGCGGGAGAAGAGCACCAGCCCCGAGGTCGCCCTCCCCAGCCGGTGCAGCGCGGAAGCCTCCGGCCAGCGCAGCCGCACGAAGGAGAGCAGCGTGTTCTTCAGGAAGCCGCCGGACGGCAGCGTCGGCAGTCCGCTCGGCTTGACGACCGCGAGCAGCGACGCGTCCTCGTACACCAGCTCGAAGCTGTCCGGCGTCTCCCCCTCCCGCCAGGGCGGGCGGTGCCAGCAGAGTTCCTGGTGGACTCGCAGCAGCTCGTCGCCCACCGCCGTGACGCCGTCCAACCGCACCTCGCCGCGCTCGAAGCGCTCACGCCACACGTCCTCGGTGGAGTGGCGGTACGCGCCCGTCAGGTAGGCGAGCGCGGTGCGCCCCACGGAGCCAGCGCCAATCCGTTCGCGGTACACGTAGCCGTCATTCAGGCCGGCGGAGTCTTCAGGCTTGGACATCACCCGTACACTCTACGGTCCGGAGCGGGCGTTCGCGGCAACCATCGAGGGTCCAACGGGGCGGGGGGCGTCAGGGCGGGCCGCCCTCGGTCTCCACGATGGCCGCGAGGAACAACACATACGTCAGCTCGGCCACGGGCCGCTTCTCCCGCCGGGCCTGGACGCGCAGCGCCTTGGGCAGGGAGCAGGGCCGCCCGCGCTCTCCGTCGCGCATCTGGACGTGGCCCCTTTCGGAGAACCCCACCACCTGCCAGCCCAGCCTGCACAGCGCCGCGCTGAGGTCGTCGGTGAGCTGGTGGTGGATGGCGCGGGCGACGGGCACGGGGCTGAAGCGCTCGCTCGACCAGTGCCCCGCCTCCTCACGCCAGCCGCGTGCGCGCAGGTAGTTCCCCTTGCGCGCCAGCGACAGTCCTCCGACATGGCGTTCGAGCTTCATGGCGAGGAGGTGGCCATATCGCGCCACCTCCTCGTGCACCAGCGCCCGCCAGGAAGACCTACTCCAGCATCAGCTTGCGCGCCGCGGCCTGCGTGCGCACCGACTGGATGATGGCCGTGTCCAGCGTGTCCGCACCCTTGTTCTCCGCGGCCTTCGACGCGAGGAACTTCTCGCGCTCTCCCTGGAGCGTCTGGATGCGGGCCTGGATGTCCGAGCGCTCCTTCGACTTCGCGTCCACGATGGCCTTGCGCTCCGCCACCGACTTGCCCTTCAGCTCCTGCGGCAGCTCCTCGTCCTTGAGCGCCTCCACCTTCACCGTCCCCTTCTTGGCGCCGTCCACCAGGTCCCAACTGGAGTTGTCATAGAGCCGGCTCGCCTTGGACGCCGCGCGCGAGGCGGTGGCGCTGGCGCTGACCCCGGCGTTGCTGTCCTGGGCCTCTTGCCGCAGCTTGCTTGCGCGCCCTTCCGACCCGTAGCCCAGATACGTCTTGCTCAAATCGCCGCTCAGCCGGGCCAGCTCCGCGTCCTGCGGGGCCGGCACGTGGGCCACCGCGCGATTCTGGTCGATGTTCAGCGCCTGCCCCTGGGCGAGCGCCGCGGCCGCCGTCCAGCCCTCCTGGGCCCCCACTTCCGCGGGGCCGCAGTGGATGGTGTTCACGATGATGCCGTGCTCCTTCGCGCTGGCGATGGCCGTCCCGAAGGCGACGGGGCCCTGGGTGAAGGGCTCGTTGCCCGCGATGTAGATGAGCTTCAGGTCCTCCTTCGACTTGCTCCAGGACAACTGGGTGGTGGCCTTCTGGATGGCCTGCCCGCAGTACTCGTCCCCACCGTTGGTGCGCAGCGCGAAGAGCTGCTCGGAGACCTTGTCCAGGTCCGTGGTGAAGGGCAGGAGCTGGCGGATGTAGCCATCCTTCGCGTCGATGTCGGACTTGCCGTACTCGTAGAGGGCGATCTCCAGCCGGGCCATCTGGCCGTCGCGGCGGGCCTTCTGGAAGGTGTTCACCACCGTCCACAACTGACGCCGGGCCTGGTCGATGAGGCCGTCCATGCTGCCGCTGGTGTCGAGCAGAAGGGCGATCTGCACCCGGGGCGCGGACGTCGCGGCGTCCACCACCGCCGGCGAGGGGCCGACAGGCTTCGTCTGATTCATCACGGGCGCCGCCGCCCCCGTGGGCGCGGCCGGGGTCCTGGCGTGGGCGACTTGAGGAAGGGCGAGCAGGCCAAGACCGAGGGCAAGAGACTTGAACATGGGGTTCTCCAGCGGGTGACGCGAGCGGCTCGGAAGAACCGCGCCGTCAGGTCTCCCTTGAACGGACGGGGCGCGAAAAAGGTCTACCCCCCGTGGCGGGCAGGCCCCCAGGGTGCCCCCGGCCTCACACGTGGGCCGAGGTGCGCAACGCGGTCGTCAGGTCCCCTCTCTCGCCAGCGAGGAACCGCGTTGGGGCCGGTCTCGCGACCCTCCGACTCGTCGTCGCATCGAAGCCAGTGGACACCAGGCAGAAACGCTGGGATGACCATGGGGGAAAGGCTCGGAATCGCCGATAGATCAGAACACGCCATCGATGTCGTTCCGCGCCCTCCCTCGTCTCGGTCCCGCGCTCCTCCTCTCGCTGATGGTGCTCTCGGTCGCCTTCACCGTGACGACCAGCGCGATG
>SECN01000799.1 GCA_004173515.1 Myxococcaceae bacterium
GTACGCGGCGATGCGCGCCTTGCTCTTCGCCTGACGCGCCTTCGGAGACGCCCGCACCCACTCCAACTCGCGCTTGAGCGTCTTCTGACGGTGGCTCTCCGACTTCTCCTCCAGCTCCAACCGCTTCTGCTTCTGGTCCAGCCAGCTGGAGTAGTTGCCCTTCCAGGGCACGCCCTCGCCCCGGTCCAGCTCCAAAATCCACTCGGCCACGTTGTCCAGGAAGTACCGGTCGTGCGTGATGCACACGATGGTCCCCGTGTACGCCTTCAGCGCCTGCTCCAGCCACGCGACGCTCTCCGCGTCCAGGTGGTTGGTGGGCTCGTCCAGCAGCAGCAGGTCCGGCTTCTCCAGCAGGATGCGGCAGAGCGCCACGCGGCGCTTCTCACCGCCGGACAGCTTCGTCACGTCCGCGTCACCCGGGGGCAGGCGCAGGGCGTCCATCGCCATCTCCAGCGTGCGGTCCAACTCCCAGCCGTTCGACGCGTCGATGGCGTCCTGGAGCCGGGCCTGCTCCGCGAGCAGCTTCTCCATCTCCGCGTCGCTCATGGGCTCCGCGAACTTCGCGCTCACCTCATTGAAGCGGTCCAGCGCCTGACGGATCTCCTTCAGGCCCAGCTCCACGTTCCCCTTCACATCCAGGGACGTGTTCAGCTGCGGCTCCTGCTCCAGGTAGCCCACCTTCACCGTGGGGTCCGGCTTCGCGACACCGAAGAAGTCCTTGTCCACGCCCGCCATGATGCGCAGCAGCGTGGACTTGCCGGAGCCGTTGGGGCCAATCACGCCAATCTTGGCGCCCGGGAAGAACGACAGGTAGATCCCCTTGAGGATGTCCTTGCTGTTCTTGACCTTGCGCAGGTCCTGCATCGTGAAGATGAAATTCTGGGCCATGGCGGCCTCCTGGGTGTCTGCCGAAGCGTCAGCGGGCCTGAGCGGATAGCAGGGAGCCCCATCCGGCTCAAGGCGCGAACGCACTCCCCGTGTCCCGCTGGACGGGCTGCGTCACGCGGCCAGGGCCCGGAACGGTCGGCCGCTTGGCCAGCGAACCCGACGTGAAGGTGTTAGAGGAAGCCCGCCATGTCCGAGCCCGTGCCGACGACGCCCGCCCTGGAGTTGCAGGGCCTCTCCAAAAGCTACGGAAAATTCACCGCCCTCCACGCCGTGGACCTCTCCATCCGGCCCGGGGAAATATTCGCCCTCCTGGGCCCCAACGGCGCCGGCAAGACGACCCTCATCGGCAGCGTGTGCGGCCTGGTGAAGAAGTCCGCCGGCACCATGCGCGTCTTCGGCAAGGACCTGGACCAGGACCCCGTGGGACCCCGCTACCAGGTGGGGCTCGTGCCCCAGGAGATCAACTTCGACCCGTTCTTCTCCGTCGCGGAGTCGCTGCGCATCCAGCAGGGCTACTACGGCCAGAAACGCGACGATGCGCGCGTGGACGAGGTCCTCACCGCCCTCAACCTCCAGGCCAAGAAGGACTCGCTCACGCGCGCCCTGTCCGGCGGCATGAAGCGCCGGCTGCTCATCGCCAAGGCGCTGGTGCACCGCCCCAAGCTCGTGTTCCTGGACGAGCCCACCGCGGGCGTGGACGTGGAGCTGCGGCGCGACCTGTGGACGTACGTGAAGAAGATCGCCAGCGAGGGCACCACCATCGTCCTCACCACCCACTACCTGGAAGAGGCGGAGGAGCTGGCGGACCGCGTGGGCATCATCAACGAGGG
>SECN01000330.1 GCA_004173515.1 Myxococcaceae bacterium
GGCATCTCCTGCCGCTTCTGCGAGCGCACGGACTGCAACCAGCGCGCGGCGGCCAGCTACCGCTTCGCCTTCGCCTTCGACGAGTACACCAAGAAGGACTGCTTCTTCTCCCCGCTGCTGGTCCACGAGAAGGAGAAGGCCGAGCGCAACGGCCACAACGACCCCGTGGACAACGAGCCTGACGGGAGCGAGAAGCACGATTCGCTGGACAGGGGAGTCCGCCGCCGCAAGGGTCACGAGAACTGACATGCATCCGCCCGACACCGCCGAACGCGCCCACATCACCGAAGCCATCCAGAAGCAGCAGAACGCGCTCGCCTCCCTGCGCATCACCGGCTCCCCCTCCGAAGTGGGCCAGGGGCTGGTGTCGCTCGCGGAGCTGCACGGGATGCTGGAAGAGCATGCCGCCAGCCGTGAGCACTACGAGGAGGCCCTGGGCTTCTTCAAGACGGCGGGCAACAAACCCGGGCAGGCGCAGGCCCTCTTCGGCCTGGGCGTGGTGAAGGCCTACTTCGAGGATCACCGGGGCGCCATCGAGCACATGGCCGTGGCCGCCCTGCTCTTCAACGAGGCCCGCGACCGCGACGGCGAGGCGCTCACCCGCGCCTGCATCGGCGAGTCCCTGCGCGCCCTGGGTGAGACGGACGCCGCCGAGGAGAAGTACCAGGAGGCGCTCATCCTCTTCCGCCAGACGCGCAACACGGAGCGCATGGCGCGGCTGCTCTTGGACATTGGCGACCTGCGCATGGCGAAGGCCGAGTACGAGCCCGCGCGCAAGCGCTTCCTGGAGGCCGTGCCGCTGCTGGAGCAGGGAGAGGACCTGGAGGCGCTCGCGCTGGGCCACCTGCTGTTGGGCGAGTCCGAGGGCCTCCTGGGCCACCACGACAACGCGCGGCCCCACCTGCTGCGCGCCGCGGAGGCGTACGCGGAGCTGCACGACCACGTCTACGAGGCCCGCGCCCGCTGGGACCTGGGGCTGTCCTGCTACTACCTCCAGGACTTCGGCCCGGCCCGCGAGCAGTTCGAGGCGGTGATCCCGCTGTACGAGGAGCAGGGACTGCGCGACGACGTGGCCAAGGTGAAGAACATCCTGGCCCACTTCACCGCGCGCGGCGTGTAGCCACACCGCGCGCGGATTCCTTCAACGCGTGTCTCAGGCCTGGAAGCCCGCACCCACCGCGAGCGCGAGCAGGGCCAGCACCCCCGCGGCGATGGCGGTGTAGCGCCACTCGCCGCGCAGGCCCAGCAGCGTGCCGGCCATGGCCAGCCGCGCCACCGGCGTCACCAGCAGCATGGACGCCGCGCCCTTGCGCAACAGGTCGATGGCCACGTGCACGGATTCATCGCGCGGCAGCAGCTCCAGCGCGAGCGACGCCACGAACATGCTTCCACTCATCACCGCGCCGGTGCGCAGCACGCGCGCGATCCACCGCTCACCGGCCATGGCACGACGCGCCCACCGCTGGGCCCTCGGTGGGGCCTCCGGGTGGGTGATGGGCTCCTGTTGGAGCGGGACTTCGAGTGGTTCTTCTTCCAACGGCTCGGACAACGGGGCGGGCAGGGCCACCGCCGTTGCCTGGGTGTTGCGCGGTGGCGGTCCTGCCTCGGACAACCCCACCGACGAGAGCACTCCGTGTGCCACGGGATTCGCCTCACTCATCTCCATACGCTCGGCCACAACCCCTCCCCTCCCTTCCACAGCATCTGTCCGGCCACCAGCAGCAGCACCGCCGCGAAGAGCTTCTTCAAGACGGCGGTGGGAACCTTCGGCATCAGGCGGCTGCCCACCGACGCGCCGGCCAGCACGCCCACCACCAGCGGCGCCACGAGGCCCAGGTTCAGGTGTCCGCGCCACGCGTAGGCCGCCACGCTCGCGGCCCCGGTGACGCCCACCATGAGGTTGCTGGTGGCGCTGGCCACCTTGAAGGGCACGCGCATTCCGTAGCTCATCAGCGGCACCTTCAGCGGCCCGCCGCCCACGCCCAGCAGCGCGGACAGGCCGCCCGCGACGAACGAGCCGGAGATGCCCAGCGGATAGTTGGTGGGCACATAGCTGGCCGTCGACACCGGCTCCTGCAGCGGCGTGCGCAACAGCAGCATCTGCAACGACACGAAGAGGGTGAAGAGGCCGAACACCACCGCCACCATCGCCTCCGCGACGAAGGCCGCCACGAGCCCGCCGACGATGGCCCCCATCACCGTGGCCAGCTCCAATGTGAGCCCCAGACGCAGGTCGCTCAGTTTGTTCTCAACGTAGCTGGCGGCGGCGGCGCAGGAGTTGGCCACGACGCACATGAGGCTCGCGGGGACGGCCTGCTCCAGGGGGATTCCGAAACCCAACACCAGCACGGGCACCAGGACGATGCCGCCACCGATGCCGAGCAGCGCCCCCAACCCGCCCACCAGAACGCCCGACGCCATGAGAAGGAATACCGTCATTCCTTATCGAGAATAGGGGGCACTCCCCGGTCCGGATAGCGCCATACCCTCCAGGGCAGTTGGCTTGATTGGCCGGATGCCCTGCACGCGAACATCGGCTCGGACGCGCGCCGTGGATGCGCGTTCACTACGCGGCGGTGGCACCCAGCGTTCCTTCGGGAAACTCCTCGAAGAAGCGCGCGCGCGTGCGCGGTGTGTAGGTGCCGCGCGCCATGTAGCCGTGGAGTCGTTTGATCAACGCCCGCGTCACATCCAGCGCCGCGTCCACTTCCGCGGCGAAGTCGAACTGGTCGTTGCGGTACAGCTCCTGGAAGGACAGCTGGGTGTACGCCGGCAGCGCGCGCACCCGTCCCAGGGGACTGGAGAGGAAGAGGCCGGAGACATAGAGGCCGCGCACCCAGCCATCCACCTCCGCCTTGGTGGGGGCCTGGCCCACGCGCTCCTGGGACGCCAGCCGCACCAGTTCGTAGATGCCCCGGCCAATGCCGCGCAGCGGGATGCCCGCGCTCTTGACCACCTGGAACTTCTCGCGCAGGCGGGAGGTGCCCACGCCGTCCGTGCCGTCCTGTTCGCGCAGGAAGAACAGCGTCTGGGCCCACTCCACCTGCCGGCGCGCATCCCAGGCCCGCTCGCCCTTGCGGCGGTGGCGCAGCACCAGCGCGTCCACCAGCGGGTGCAGGCGCCGGTCCAGGGCCAGGTGCGTGAAGTAGCCGGTGAGGATGGCCAGCCCCGCCTCGGTGCCCACCAGCGCCCCGGTGGCGACGAGCTCCGCCATCTTCAGGCCCAGGCCCACCGGCGCGCGCTCATGGTACAGCCGCGCGAAGGGCGGCCAGCCCGCCTCCGGCAACATCAGGGACAGGCCCCCGCGCACGCCCGCGCACAGGGGCAGGTCCGGCAGCGCGGCGCCGAAGCGCGCGTACGGCAGGTCCTCGGACAGCGCGCGCACCCAGTCCGTGGGGAGCCCGTCCGGGTGGGCCGCCAACCGTTCGATGGCCGTCAGATGGAGCAGGAGGGTGGGCATTGGGACCGCACAGCTATCCAGCGCGCCGGGGCATTGCAATGCCTCAGTGGCAACCAGCGCTTTGCGAGCAACACGTCGCGCGTCTACAGTCGCCCCCTTCGGATCACCCTTTCTTCCCTTTAGTCCAGGAGTCCAAGTCGCCATGCAATTCAGTCTCGTCCCCGGTGACGCCGCGGCGGTGAGCGGTGAGCTGCTCGTCATCCCCCTCTTCGAGGGCGAGCTGGTGGGTGATGCCGCCCCCGCGCCGCTGGCCACCGCCGACTCGGCCCTGGACGGCAAGCTGCGCGCCGCCGCCACGCAGGAAGGCTTCAAGGGGAAGGTGGATCAATCCTTCCTGATCCACACGCTGGGGCGGCTGGGCGGCCACGAGCGCGTCCTGCTGCTGGGCCTGGGCAACCGCGCGCGCTTCCAGCCGGAGGTGCTGCGGCTGGCCGCGGGCCGCGCGGCGAAGACGGCGCAGCGGCTGAAGGCCACCAGCATCGCCTTCCGCGTGCCCGCCACGGACCGCGCCGAGGACGTCGTGCGCGCGGTGGTGGAGGGCCTGGAGCTGGGCGTCTACCGCTTCGACAAGTACAAGTCCGCCGCTCGCGAGGACAAGGCGTCGCCCAAGCTGAAGAGCGCCACGATCGCCCTGCCCGCGGGCACGCCGAAGTCGCGCGCGCTGGACGACGCGCTGACGCTGGGCCTGAAGGTGGCGGAGGCCGTCAACTGGGCGCGCGACCTGGTGAACGAGCCCCCCAACGTGGTGACGCCCGTGCGCCTGGCGCAGGCGGCGCAGCAGGCCGCGAAGGAGTCCGGCCTCCAGGCGGAGATTGGCGGGCGCAAGGAGATTGAGCGCCTGAACATGGGCATGTTCCTGGGCGTCACGGTGGGCAGCGTGCAGGAGCCCCGGCTCATCCACCTGGTCTACACGCCGAAGAACGCAAAGGACGCGAAGCGCGCCCCGCTGGCGCTCGTGGGCAAGGCCATCACCTTCGACTCCGGCGGCCTGTCGCTCAAGCCCACCGAGGGCATGGTGGAGATGAAGACGGACATGGCGGGTTCGGCCGCGGTGCTGGCCGCCATGAAGGTGATTGGCAGCGTGGTGAAGCCGCCCTTCCCCGTGCACGCCTTCATCGGCGCGTGCGAGAACATGCCGTCGGGCACCGCGTACAAGCCCGGTGACATCCTCACGGCGCGCTCGGGCAAGACGGTGGAGATCACCAACACGGACGCGGAAGGCCGCCTCGTGCTGGGCGACATGATCACCTGGGCCGGCGAGCACGGGCCGTCCGCCATCATCGACCTGGCCACGCTCACGGGCGCGTGCATGGTGGCGCTGGGCAACTACATCGTGGGCGCGTTCGGCGACGACGACGCCACGGTGAACAGCGTGCTGGACGCCGCGAAGGCCGCGGGCGAGGAGATGTGGCGCCTGCCCGTCAGCGACATGCAGAAGGACGCGCTGCGCTCCGACGTGGCCGACATGAAGAACTCCGGCGAGCGCTGGGGCGGCGCCATCAACGCGGCGCTCTTCCTCAAGGAGTTCGTCGGGGACATCCCGTGGGTGCACCTGGACATCGCCGGTCCGTCCAACAGCCCCAAGGAGCGCGGCTACCTGAACAAGGGCGCCACCGGCTCCGGCGCGCGTACGCTGGTGGAGCTGGTGCGTCAGCGGGCCCGCGACGTCGACACCCTGCCGGAGCCCAAGGCGCAGCCCGCGAAGGCCGCGAAGCGCGCGAAGGCGAAGACGGCCCGCTGAGTCGGCGCGGGCCCTGCTGCTCGGGCGCACGAGGCTCCTCGTGCGCTCGGCCCTGACCTGCTAGCGCGGGTCGCCGGGCTCCTTTTCGGGTGCGCGGGGCGTGGCGCGCACGGCCACGCTCGGCTCGGGCAGCGGACGGACGCCGGCCATCAGCTCGTCCACGCTCACCGTGACGTCCTCGGAGAGCTCCGTGGGCCAGGTGGCCAGCATCATCAGCACGCGGCCGCCGTTGCCCTCGCGCACGGCCACCTTGCCGCGCACGCCGTCGCCCACCTGGAAGTCGAACCCCACCGCGTTGTCCGACAGCGCGATGGGCTGCGGATCCGTGGTGGTGAAGCCCGGCTGCTGGCGCAGGCCCTGCGTCAGCCGCTCCGCGAACTGGGTGGGCGTGGCCACGCCGGGCGCCACCTGGAGCACCACCTGGGCCCCCGACACGCGGTGGCGCAGGATGACCGGGATGGCCAGCCCCTCCGGGGTGCGCTCGTTCGTCTCGTCCAGTTGCCACTCGGCCGTGGGCCGTACGATTTCGAACCCCAGGTCCTCGTCCACGTAACGTCGCGTGGTGGACGCGACGCTCGCGTCCTCCACCCCGGAGCCGCCCGTGCCGGGCTCCGCCTTCGTCACCGCCGTGCGGGACGCGCCACATGCCGTGCTCAACACCAGCACTCCCCACCCCAACGTCCGCATCACGCCCATGTCGCTCATCCCCCGCCTGCCACCAACCGTGGGGACGAACGTGGGCACCCGGGCCCAGGCTGACCAGGGGGACATCAGGGTGGGTGTCCGACTCAGGAAAGTTCGACGGAGGACGCTAGGCCAGCCCGCCCTGCAGGGTGCGGTACGTGTTCGCCAACCGCTCCGCCACGTCCGTCGGCAGCACGTTGCGCGCGGAGAACAGCGCGTAGGACACGAAGGCGTCCAGCGCCTCCAGCGCCATGGCCCGGCCCACCGCCTCGCCGCCGCTGGTGGACACGTTCGCGCGCAGCCTCGCCACGTCCACGCGCCCGTCCGGCCCCACGGTGACGCCCTGGTACGCGTCCTCCAGGCCCGGGGGCGGCGCCTCCACGAAGCCGCGCAAGAGGTCCACGTCCCGGCCCGCCTCGCGCAGCGCGCGGTGCACCAGCGACAGGAGGAGGTTGTAGCGCTCCTCCGCGGACAGCAGCTCCCAGGCCATGTTCTCCACCGCCGGCCCCGGGGACGGCGCGGGCTCCGCGGCCTGCACGGCCAGGTGGCCGCCTCGCACCGCCTCCTCCACGCCGCTGTAGAAGGCGTACTGGCTGCCCGCGTACGCGGCCCTCAGCGCACCCAGCGTCGTGCCCCCGCCCAGCTTGGCGAACAGCGCCTCCTCGCCGGGCAGCGCGCCCTGGGGGCCGGGCCCCACGCGCATGTCGTCCGGGAAGCGGCGGCGCAGCCGGCCCGTCTCCTCCGCGCGCTTGATGCCGGTGAGCACCAGATCCCTCGTGCGCTCCGGCAGCTTCACCGCGTCCACCGCCGGGGCCCGCGCCTCCAGGAAGAGGAAGCTGCCCTCCTGCATCTCGAAGAGGTTGAGCACCACCTCGCGCACGACGAACGTCATCGCGCTGTAGAGGCTGGCCTCCGACACCAGCCCCTGGGACGTGAGCACCTGGCCGATGCGGCGCGCGGGCGTCACCTGCCCCAGCGCCGCCGAAAGCTGCACGTCCGTGAGCAGGCCCAGCCGCACCATCACCGCGCCCAGCCGCTCCCACTTCTCGCTGGAGGTGGCGAACACCACCTGCCCGTCGCGGAACGCCACCGCGCGGCGCACGGAGCCGTGCTGCACGACGAGCTGGCCGGTGCGGATGCCCGAAAGGATTTGAGCGAAGACCTCCTCGACCGAGAGCGACCCCAGGCTGCCGGCGAAGAAGCCGGCCGAGCCATGGGACTCCGGGAGGAGCACCAGTCCCTCGGGCGCGAGGAAGTGCGCCACGAGGGGCCGGCTGGGAGAGACGACGGCGGCGAGCGGCCGCTCCAGTTCGAGCGAAGCCGCCTCACCGCTCACGCGGGGCGTGGCCTTGGGTCTGGGCGCCACCGCATCCCTCCCGGGTACCGCCTACTTCTTCGCGCCGGACAGCTCCGCGTCGATGATGCTCTTGAACTCGTCGAAGGGCTGCGCGCCCGACAGCATGATGCCGTTGATGAAGAACGCCGGCGTGCCGTTGACGCCCACCTTGGAGCCGTCCGCCTGGTCCGCCTTCACGACCGAGGCCTTCTCACCGGAGTCGAGGCAGGTGTTGAACTTCCCGGCGTCCAGCTTCAGGCCGGCCGCGGTCTTCTTCAGGTCCTCCACGCCCAGCGCCTTCTGGTTCGCGAAGAGCGCGTCGTGCATCTCCCAGAACTTGCCCTGGTCGTTGGCGCACAGCGAGGCCTCGGCGGCCTTCTGCGCCTGCTTGTGGAACTCCAGCGGGAACTGGCGGAACACTAGGCGCACCTTGTCGCCGTAGGTCTTCATCACCTGGTCCACCGACGCGTTGGCGCGGCTGCAGAACGGGCACTCGAAGTCGCTGAACTCCACGATGGTGACCTGCGCGCCCTCCGCTCCCTTGGAGGGACCGGTGGCCGCGACCTGCTTGCGCTCCACGGGACCGCGCGCGGGCTCGGGCAGCTCGTACTTCACGTTGGCGCCCTGGCGCAGCGAATCGAAGAACTTCTGCGCGGCCTCCTGCTTCTGCTGGCCGGACAGGAAGTCCACGATCTGCGGCTTCATCTGCTCGTAGGTCGCGCCCGGGGGCAGCTGGCCCTTGGCGCCCTCGAAGACCTCCTTGATCTTCTCTTCCGGAGGCGCGGGGATCTTGTCGTCGATCTCCGCCTTGAGCAGCTGGTCCTCGGTGATTCTTCCTTCACCAGGCGCTCCGTGACGAGGCCTTCCAGGCCGCGCTTGCGCAGCTGGTACTTCTGCTTGTCCAGGTTCGCCAGCGGCTCCTTGATGCGCTCGTTGAGCTCACCGAAGGTGACCTTCTGACCGTTGCCGAAGGTGGCGACCACCGTGTCCGCCGACGGCTCCGCGGCATTTCCAGCCTGGGCCTGGGCGGCGGGCGCCTGGGTGGCGGCCGGCGCCTTCTCCTTGTTGCAGCCGGCGGTGAGGGATGCCGCGAGGAGGGCGGCCAGGGCGAGGCGAGTAGGACGCATGGACATAAGTCGCCGACTTAATAGAGGAGCCCTGGGCTGGCAAGCAATTGCCAAGCCCCCACTTCAGGCGACTTCAGGCGACCAACGGCTCCAGCTCCAACGCGCCCGCGAGGCTTCCGCGACCCGGCTCGCGCCCTTCCACATCCCGGCGGCGCGCGGTGACGATGTCGAAGCTGGACGGGTCCGCCAGCACCTTGCGCACCAGCTTGTGGTTGAGCGCGTGGCCCGTCTTGAACGCCGTCATGTGGCCGATGACGGGGCGGCCGAACAGCGACACGTCACCGATGGCGTCCAGGATCTTGTGGCGCACGAACTCGTCCGGGAAGCGCAGGCCGTCCGGGTTGAGGATGGACGCCTCGTCCACCACCACGGCGTTCTCCAGCGAGCCGCCGCGCGCCAGGCCCAGCGTCTTGAGCTTCTCCACGTCGCGCAGGAAACCGAAGGTGCGCGCGCGGGAGATTTCGCGCGAGAAGCCCCGGTCGTTCACGTCCACGTCGAAGGACTGGCCCTGGATGACCGGGTGTTCGAAGTCGATGGTGCAGCTGATGCGGAAGCGCCGGGCGGGGGTGAGCGACGCCTGCTTGTCGCCGTCCGTCACCGCCACGCTCTTCTTGATGACCAGGTACTCGCGCGGCGCGTCCAGCTCATGCGCCCCCGCCTCCATGATGGCGTGCGTGAAGGGCGCCGCGCTGCCGTCCATGATGGGGACTTCCGGACCGTCCAACTCCAGGCGCACGTTGTCGATGCCCATGCCCGCCAGGGCCGACATCAGGTGCTCCACCGTGCCCACGCGCACCCCGTCGCGGCCCAGCGTGGTGGCCAGCGACGTGTCCACCACGTACTCCGCCAGCGCGGGGATGCTCACCGGGCGCGGCAGGTCCGTGCGCACGAACACGATGCCGTGCCCCGCGGGCGCGGGCTTCATCGTCAACGTCACGGGCGCCCCGGAGTGGAGGCCCACGCCCCGGCAGATGGCCGGCTGGGAGAGGGTGCGCTGGGAGTCGGTGAGCTGGAGCATGTCGGTGTCGCCTCTAAGGACTGCTTCGAACTGACGCACGCAGGGTACGGGCCCGTCCGACCGTTCAACCGGGTCTGACGCACTGCACACAGGAGCAATCAACATGCCACCAGCCCGTGACACGAGCGCTCCCGCGGGGAGGAGCTTGGGGCGGGCCAACCCCCTGGAAATGCTGGCGCGACGGAAGCGCGGGCGAAGGGCGTCAGGGCCCCGGGGCCCTGCCCCCCTCTTGGGAAACACGACACATCTCCCTGCACCGTGACAGCCATGTCCGGAATTCACCCTTCGGACCCCGGCTTTTCCCGGCGCGTCACGCGCCAACCCGGAGTGTGTGTCGTCCAAGCGACAGGGCCGCGTCTCTATCGCAGGCGAGTGCCCGGAAGCAAACGCACGCACGGGTCTCACCGGGAGTCCGGGGCTTGACTGAAAAAAGGAATGTGGGGCTGGGTCAGCGCGTCGCGGTCGGCAGGAAGCGGTCGCGCAGGGCTTCCGCATCCGGACGGTCGAAGCCACGGCCCTGGAGGAGCGAGCGGCGGCTCACGGCGTGGAAGGTGGTTTCCAGCGTCTGGGAAAACCGCCGGAGGTCTTCCGCGAGGCGGCTGCGGATGCCGGGCCCTTCGGGGGGCCAGGGCAATTCGACGAGCAGCGAGGTGAAGCGGTCGAAGGCGTCGTAGTCCGCGTAGCGCAGGAGCTGATAGCCGCCGTCGTGGAAGTAGTCGAGGAACGACTTGAGGGCGGCCAGCACGCGCTCGGCGGCGGGGACGTCCTCGGAGCGCAGGTGGCCTTCGGCGGCGCGGCACAACTGGGCGTAGACCCACAGGTCCTTGCGCAGGCGCAGCGCGGCGTCCTGCGGGCTGGTGAGGTGGGCGAAGGCCTCCTCTCCCAGGGAGCCATTGGGCGCGAGCGCGTCCACCAGCGCGACGATTTGATTGCGGAACAGCGTGGTGAAGGCCTCCGCGGCGCGCAGGGCGGCGGCGGGGTCGCGGTCCAGGTCCACCATCACCTCGCGGGCGATGCGGTCCGTCTCGCGGGCCAGGTCGCGCGCGGCGCGCAGCGTGGCGGCCTGCAGCGGCCTGGAGCCGGCCTTGGGGGACAATTCGGTGTGCAGGAAGCTGGCGACGGCGGCGGCCTCTCCGCGCACCAGCGACAGGAGCACGCGCACGCGGCGCGGCACGGGCGGCTGCGTCTCAGGGTCCACGTGCGTCAGGTAGTGCAGCACGCGGAACAGGCCCAGGAACGCGGTGGTGTAGAGCGGCCGCGTGTCCGCGGGCAGCGCGCCCAGGACGTCCAGCAGGCGCACGGAGCGCAGCCGGTCGTACTCGACGCGGAACTCCAGCGGGCGGAAGGGGCGGAAGTAGCGGTTGAGGACGATCTCCCGCAGCGTCAGCTTGCCCACGTCCTGGAAGAGCGACAGCCCGATGAGCGGCAGCTGGAGCAGGTTGTCGAGCAGGTTCTTGAGCGCGTCGAACGCCTCGCGCACCACGAAGAGGCTTTCGGGGGGCGTCTCCTGGTCCAGCTCTTCTTCAATCAACAGCCGGCGCACGCGGTCGTCCGCGAGCTGGGTCTCCACGTACTTGCGGAAGACCATCTTCGGGTCGCTGTCCGGGTCCTGGAGGTGGCGCGCGACGCGGACGGCGCGCTCCATGGCGTCGCGCACGTCCGCCAGCTCCTCGTGGAAGTCGCGCGTGACGAGCGGCCGGGCGCGGGCATCCACCACGGCGTTGTGGAGGTTGAGGTAGCGCTCCACGGCGCGCAGCCACATCTCGAACTCGAAGAGCAGCTCCTCGCGGCCCTCCACCGGGACGCCGCGCAGCCAGCGCTCGCGCTCGGCGAGGAAGCCCGCGCGCGTGGCCTGCGAGGCGCGCATCAGGTCGCCGTAGAAGTCGCGGGGACTGGAAAGGACCGTGGGCACGGAGGGCGCGGAGGCTTGGCTCATGGCGGCGGGTTCGCGAAAGGCGTGGGGGCTAGAAGAGCGTGCCCTGGGGTGAACTGGGGGGCGGCGTCTTCTTGAAGTACTGGTAGGTGCGCAACGTGGCGGTGCGACCCCGGGGCGTGCGCATGAGGAAGCCCTCCTGCATCAGGAAGGGCTCGTAGACGTCCTCGATGGTGTCGCGCTGTTCGCCCACGCTCGCGGCGATGGTCTCCACGCCCACCGGGCCGCCGCCGAACTTCTCCACGATGGTCAGCAGGATCTTCCGGTCCATCGCGTCCAGGCCGCTGGCGTCCACGCCCAGCCGGCTCAGCGAATCGTGCGCCAGCTCGTAGGTGATGCGGCCATTGCCCTCCACCTGGGCGAAGTCGCGCAGCCGGCGCAACAGCCGGTTCGCGATGCGGGGCGTGCCGCGCGAACGGGTGGAGATTTCACGGCTGGCCGCGCGGTCCAACGGCACGCCGAGGATGCGCGCGGAGCGGTCGAGGATCTGCTCCAGGTACTTCGGCTCGTAGTACTCCAGGCGCTCCTGGATCTGGAAGCGGTCGCGCAGCGGGGACGTGAGCAGGCCCGTGCGCGTGGTGGCGCCGATCAGCGTGAAGGGCGGCAAATCAATCTTCATCGCGCGGGCGGCGGGCCCGGTGTCGATGGTGATGTCCAGCCGGAAGTCCTCCATCGCCGGGTAGAGGTACTCCTCCACGGCGGCGTTGAGGCGGTGGATCTCGTCGATGAA
>SECN01000331.1 GCA_004173515.1 Myxococcaceae bacterium
GGCGCACGGCGTCGCGAGGAGCGCGCCGAGGCGCAGGAGCTGTATTGGGCCGCCTACGCCAGGCTCCAGCAGGAGCACCCCAAGGAGGCTTCAGCATGGGAGCTGTATCACCACGAGGATGTGGAGGATCACGAGGAATGCGCACGGCGTTTGGACATCAGCGTGGTGAATTCGTACAAGCGCGTCAGCCGCGCCCAGGCATACCTGCGCCTGTACCTGCTCGAATTGCAGCGGGACGGACAGCCGGAAGAGCCTTCGTGAAATCCCTCGGAGGCAATCCGTCCTCCGCCCCGCGCGGGATGCAGCGATGAAGGGCGATGCGCTGTCCCGCTACCAGGCCCGTCACGCACGCCTGGCCGCGGGTCCCGCTCCGGTGGGCGAGCTGCTGGAGTCGGTGGGGGATGTGCTGCGCCGCTCGGACAGGCTCGGCACCGAAGTGGTGGAGGAGGCCCTGAAGGCGCTGGGCCGCGCGGAGCTGGAAGCCTGGGTGCGCGCGCAGAAGCCGCAGGCGCTCCAGCCGCTGCTACTCCGGGCCGCCGAGGAGTCGATGGAGGCCGCGCTGGGTGAAGAAGGGGAGGAGGCCGAGGTGTGGCGCGCCTCCGCGCTGGAAGGGCTCTCCGCCCGCGACCGGGCCGCCTCCGCCGCCCGCGCGCTGGTCACCTGGGAGATGCTGAAGGGCCCGCTGGAAGGGGACGCTGGCGCCGCTCGCGAGCGCTTCCTCGGGGCGCTGGGCCACCTGGACGCCGCGCTGCGCCCCCGAGCGCGCTGGTTCATCCCCCTCAACGCTGAACGCCGCGCCGAGCGCGACCTGCTGGACCCCGTGGAGCGCCCCGGCGCCTGGTGGTTCTCCGCGCGGGCCGGCTGCGACGACCTGCTGGCGTCCTGGACGGGCAAGCCCCTGAAGGACCCCGAACACCTGAAGGACTGCGCCGGCTGCCGCGCGGACCGGGCGGAGACCGCGGTGGTGGACACGCCCCCCCGGCGGCACCTCACCGAGGAAGAGCTGTGGCGCCTGGACGCGGGCGAGATGGGCCGCGAGGAGAAGGCGCGCGTGGAGGCCCACACCGCCGGATGCGGCGAGTGCGCGCAGGCCGTGCTGGCGCTGGAAGAGGGCGACGCCGCCATCGACGAGGCGCTGGAGCTGGAGGAGGACGGACTGTCCGCCCCGCGCGCGGCCCGGGACTCCCGCGTGGACGCGGCCCGGCGCCCCGGCGCGGCCCGTCTTCCGGAGCATCGCGAGGTGCTGGAGGAGCGGCGCGACTTCCGCGTGGTGCTGGTGCGCGAGCGTCAACGCGTGAGGCTGCTCGTGCAGCCGCTGGGCACGCGCGCCGTGACGGCCGCCGTCTTCCTGTCGCCGGGGCGTCCGTCGCTCAAGCCGACGCAGGGGCCGGAGGGGCTGTCCTTCGACCTGTCCACGGCGCTGGCCACCGGCGCGCACGCGGCCCACCTCACGGTGCAGGCCGGGCAGGAGACGCTGGAGCGCGACTTCGCGTTCTAGCCGTCGCCAGGGAGCGTGGGCCGGGGGGAGTCCTCCCACCGGCCCTGCCCATGCCGGGTCCTTGTTACTGGCGCTGGGAGGGCGGGATGTATTCGCCCTCCCGGGAATCGTAGGCCTGCTTGGAGCGCACCGGCGGGTGGAGCTTCATGGTCTGCGGCGCATCCGCGTCGCTGCGGAAGCCGGCGGACAGGAAGGCCGCCACCAGCTGCGTCAGGGGCGGCCTCGTGGCGAGCGCCACGCCGCACACGTCGAGCCGGTCCTCCACGAACCTTCCCCGCATCTGGATGTAGGCGTTGCAGCCCTTTTCGGTGGCGAGCAGCGGGTCGCGCTGGAGGTTGCGCCGCAGGGGGCCCCAGCGCATCTCGAGTGACTCCGCGCTCAGCCGCACGAACACCGGCGAGCCTCCCCAGGTGCCTTCGATGAGGGTCGCGACGCCGCCGGCGCGCACCTTCACCGCGAGGTCGCGCACCTCATAGGCGCCGTTCACCTCGATGCCGTGCTCGAAGAGCTCGTCGCCGAAGGAGCCCTTCCACGAGCCCGTGCCCTTCACGAGCGGCGTCTTCGTCTCCACGCGCTGGCTGTCGAACCAGAACTCACCCACCCGGCCCAGCGGCATGTTCTTGCGGCCCCAGATGGGCGGGGCGTCGTCCATGTCCAGGCCCTGCGGCCCGGAGGGCAGGGGCTGCTGCGCGGCGCTGAGCAGGTCCGTCGTCTTCACCGACGCGTCCACCGGTTCGAAGCGCACGCCGTCCAGCCACGCCTGGCCCGCGCCGCTCATGATGAGGCCCGCCATGATGGTGGTGGCCTCCTTGGGCACGTCCAGCACCACGTCGTAGCGCTTGCAGCCGTGGGTGCCCACCAGGGCGCGCGACTGCATGTTGTCGAAGGCGAGCGGCTGCTTGGGGTCCGCCCCCTCCACGCGCATCCACAGCCCGGCCCAGCCCTTCACGTCCTGGTGGCGCACGGCGGCGGTGAAGCGCAGGCGCTTGCCCAGGAAGTCCTTCGCGCTGAAGGCCTGCATGAAGGTGCCGAAGCCGTCCGTGGCCTGGGTGCGCGAGCGCAGGAACGCGCTGCGGCTGCCCTCGCACGGGGCGCTCGCGTCCACGCCGGCCTCATAGTGCTGGGGCGCGCTCTCCGTGACGTACCAGCCCTGCGGCAGCTTCGACTGGGTGGCGCTGGGCGTGGTGGCGGGCAGGCCCCCCGAGGTGGGCGGAGGTGGCGCGGCCGCAGCCGGTGGGGCCGCGGCGGTCTGGGCGCTCGCGAGCGACGCCCACCCCGACAGGAGCAGACCGAGGATGCGGGTTCGCGGACGCATGGCGGAAGTCCTCACAGGGCCGCCGGCCGCGAGCTCAGGTCGACCTCGGGCCGCCGGGCGGAGGCGTCGTAGCGGGGGACCTCGCCCATGCCTCCGGGATGGTAGACGAGCAACCCGCGCGCGCTGGCGCTGCGCAGGCAGTGCTCCTGGGTCGCCAGGTCCGGGCACGCCACCAGGATGTCCAGGGGCTCCGTGTCATCCTCCTGCGGTGGCTCCTCCACCGTGGCGACCGTCGGGACGGGGCCGGGCTCCGTGCCCGGGCCTTGCGTGGGGCGCAGCATCAGGAACACGGAGGCGGCCACGGCCATCAGGGCGGCCGCCGCGGCGACGGGGCGGCGCCAGCGCGCGGGGCGCAGCACGACGGCCTCGCGGGACGCGGCGGCGGCGACCTCGTGGAGCTGCTCGTCCAGCAGGGCTTCCTGCTGGAGCAGGCTCGCACACGCGTCGCACGTGAGGGTGTGGGCCTCCAGCTCCGCCGCGGCGTCCGGCGGCAGCGCGCCCAGCAGGTATTGCTCCGTGCGGTCGCGGGTGAGGTGGGGCGTGGGCCTAGACATGGGTTTCCTCTTCGAGCGCGGTGCGCAGCTTCTTGCGGACCTCGCACAAAATCTGTCGCACGCGCTGGACGGACAATCCCACGCGGGTGGCGACCTCGGAATGGGGAAGCCCCTGGCCGTCACAGGCCAGGAGGAAGACGTTGCGCGCGCCCGGGGACACCTGGGCGAGCGCGTCGCGGGTCCGGGCGAGCTGCTCCTCGGAGAGCAGGCGCCTTTCCGCGGACTGCGTGGGGTCCACCGGCTGCTCACGCTCCGGCAGGTCCTCCACGGTGCTGTCCACCGATTCACGCCGGGTGCGGCGGGCGTCGTCCGCGGCCAGGAAGGCCGCCTGGGCGAGCGCGAGGTGGGGCAGGCGCAGCTCCGTGAGCAGCCCCCGCTGCTGCTGCTGGATGAGGCGGGCCCACGTCTCCTGGGCCAGCTCCTGGGCCCGGTCCACCCGGATGCCTCGGGCGAGCAGCGACACCACCACCCGGCGCTGGTGCCGGGCGATGAGCGCGTCCCACGCGGAGCGCTCCCCGGCCAGCGCGCGTCGAGACAGGGCCTCCTCATCCGGAGCGGCCCCGGGCCTGAGCGCCCCGTCTGTCTCCTGACGCGACTGGAGCGTCGTCATCCCAAAGCCCTGTACGGCTGCATCCATGCCGTCTTCCCGGTGCGCACGTCGGTCCGCCGGGGACGCAGTGTGCCCCGGCGCTTCCGGGAAACGCGCGTCCAGCTCCGGCATATCGACGAAAGGGGGCAAGGGTGGCGCGGGGTAGGGGGATGTCAGTTGGTGGCGGGGCTGTCGCCGGCGGCCCAGGGCTTGGAGGAGACGCGCACGACGCCCTGGCAGCGGGCGCACACCCGCCCTTCGCTGTCGAGGAGGCGGGCGGACGCGAAGACGGTGGTGGGCCCGCCGTGGTCGATGACGGCCTCCACCTGGAGGCTGTCGCCGGTGGCGGGGCGCTCGAAGCTCATGGACAACTGGACGGTGGCGCAGCGGCGGGTGGGGTCCCTCAGGGCCGGGGTGCACCCGATGGCCAGGTCGAAGAGGGCCGCGAGGATGCCGCCGTTGACGGCGGAGGTGCCCAGGCCGCCCCGGTGTTCGGGCTTCACCTCCGGCAGGGTGACGACGACCTTGCGGCCTTCCGGGAAGGACATCCGCGCGCCGAAGTGGCGCAGGGTGAGACTCTGGTTGAAGCCCTCCGCGAAGCGGTCGAGCTGGGCCTGGGATGGGGGGGACGTGGGGGTGTCGGACATGGGGGCTCCCCGCTTTATATCCCACGCTTCCTGCCCGTCCCGGGAGCGGACGGCCCGGCGTGCGGCGGGGGCGGTGGAAGACCCCACACGGGCGGGCGAAAGACGTTAGAAGACGGGGTTCTTCCTGCCGTGGAAACCCCTGTGAATCCCCACGAATCCGCCCTCCTCGAAGACCTCAACCCGCCCCAGGCGGAAGCCGTGCTCCATGGCGACGGCCCGCTGCTGGTGCTGTCGGGCGCCGGCAGCGGCAAGACGCGCGTCATCACCCGCCGGGTCGCCCACCTGGTGAAGGTGCGCCACGTCTTTCCCTGGCGCATCCTGGCTGTCACGTTCACCAACAAGGCCGCGCGCGAGATGCGCGACCGCCTCTTCGCCTTGCTGGGCACGCAGGCGAACGAGCTGGTGGTGAGCACCTTCCACTCGGCCTCCGCGATGATCCTCCGCCGCGAGGCGGAGCACGTGGAGCTGACGAAGTCGTTCGTCATCTACGACGACGGGGATCAGCTCAACGTCGTCAAGCGCGCCATGCGCGACGCGGGCATCGAATCCATGATGCAGCCGCGCGAAATCCTGAGCCGCATCGACCAGGAGAAGAACGCCGCGCGCCTGCCGGACGACATGCGCCTGTCGGGGCCGGACGACGTGAAGGGCGCCACGGTGCAGCGCGTGTACCGGGCCTACCAGCGCCTGTTGCGCGCGGCGAACGCGGTGGACTTCGGGGACCTGCTGCTGCTGCTGGTGAAGCTCTTCCACGACCGGCCGGACGTGCTGGAGCGCTACCGCACGCGCTTCACGCACGTGCTGGTGGACGAGTTCCAGGACACCAACCCCGTGCAGTACGCGCTGCTGCGGCAGCTGGCCCCGCCGCCGTCGTCGAACCTGGTGGTGGTGGGCGACGACGACCAGTCCATCTACCGCTGGCGCGGCGCGGACGTGCAGAACATCCTGGAGTTCCCCATGCAGTACCCGGGGGCCCGGGTGGTGCGCCTGGAGCAGAACTACCGCTCCGACCAGAACATCCTCACCGCGGCGCACGAGGTCATCTCCAAGAACTCGCGCCGGCTGGAGAAGAAGCTCTGGAGCGAGCGGCCCAAGGGCGAAAATCTGGAGTTGATGCTCCACCGCGACGAACGGGCGGAGGGGCAGGAGGTCGCCCGGCGCATCCTCGCGCTCCAGCGCGAGGGCTTCATCAAGTTCTCCAGCATGGCGGTGTTCTACCGGACCAACGCGCAGAGCCGCGTGCTGGAAGAGGCGCTGCGGCTGGCGCGCGTGCCGTACACGCTGGTGAGCGGGCGCAGCTTCTATGACCGCGCGGAGGTGCGCGACGCGGCGGCCTACCTGCGGCTGATGGTGAACCCGCGCTCGGACGCGGACCTGGAGCGCGTGCTCAACGTCCCGGCGCGCGGCATTGGCGGCACCACCGAGGAGCGGCTGAAGGACTTCGCCGTCCAGGAGGGCCTGAGCCTCTTCGAGGCCCTGGCCGAGCGCCACCGCATCCCCGCCCTCAACAGCGCGGCGCAGAAGCGGCTGGGCGGCTTCCACCAACTGCTGGTGTCGCTCAACGCGTTCGCCCAGACGGCGAAGGACGCGGCGGGCGCGGTGGATCAGATGCTCCAGGAGACGAAGCTCGTGGAGACGCTCGTCGCCGACGGCAGCGAGGAGTCCACCACCCGGGCGGAGAACCTCCGCGAACTCTTGGGCGCGGCGCAGGAGTTCGACCTGAAGCGCGCGTCCGACTCCGTGGCGATGGCCATGGCCATCGAGGCGCGCGAGGTGGCGGCGCCGGAGGGCGTGGACTCCGCGCCGCTCACCGCGGACGTGCCGCCGCTGCAGGCGTTCCTGGAGCAGATCAGCCTGGTGGGCGACGCGGACGCGGAGGTGGGCGACGGCCGGGTGGCGCTGATGACGCTGCACGCGGCCAAGGGCCTGGAGTTCGACGCGGTGTTCCTCACCGGCATGGAGGACGGCGTCTTTCCGCACTCGCGCGCGCTCAAGAGCGCGGAGCCGGACAGCGGCGAGGAGATGGCCGAGGAGCGACGGCTCTGCTACGTGGGCTTCACCCGCGCGCGCAAGCGGCTCTTCGTGAGCCTGGCGCAGTGCCGCTCCCTCTTCGGCGAGCTCAAGTACAACCCGCCCAGCCGCTTCCTGGCGGACGTGCCGCAGGCGCTCTTCGGCTTCAAGGAGAACGACCTGCCGCCCCCGCCGCGCGCCGCCGCCATGCCGCAGCGCCGCCGGAACTGGGACGACGACGAGACCGGGCCGCGCGTGGACCGCAGCTACTCCCAGGCGTCGTCCGACATGGACGGCGTGGGCGGTGACGTGCGCGGCATGCGCGTGCGGCATGAACAGTTCGGCTCCGGCCGGATCGTCGCCGCGGAAGGGTCCGGCCCCAACGCCAAGGTCACCGTGGAGTTCGGCGGCAACGTGGGCCTCAAGCGCGTCATCGCGCGCTTCCTGATTCCCGGCTGAGCCCCGGGCGGATCCGGTGCCGGCAGCGGTTTCCAGTATTCCTGTGACGCCGGGCCCGGTCGGCCGGTGTACGGATTGACTTCCCAACGCTTCCCCATTGGGATGAGCGCCAACGAACGGAGGCGCTTCCCCCCATGGCGCGACGTCGACACTGGTTGAGTTCCGCGCTGTTCGCGGCCTCCTTGAGTTTCCTGAGTGGCTGCGAAGGCCAGATTTCTGACGCGGCGAATCCGCGCAATCCGGGCCCTGGCGGGACGAACAAACCTCCCCCTGCCGGCGTGGAGCAGGCGGCGCGCTCGGTGCGCGTCGCGCGGCTGACGCATGCGCAGTGGCTGAGCACCGTGAAGGACCTGCTCATGCTGGACGCGGCGCCCACGGCGCTGGCGCAGTCGTTCCGCGCGGATCCGTCCCAGAGCGGCTTCCTCTTCGACAACGACGCCCGCGCGCTGTCGGTGGACGAGGCGCTGTGGGGCGCGTACCAGCGCGCGGCGGCGGACCTGGCCGGGCAGGTGGCCACGGACGCGACGAAGCTGGGCAAGCTGCTGCCGGCGGGCAGCACCACGGACGAGGCGCGCGCGAAGGCGTTCGTGGAGTCCTTCGGCCTGCGCGCCCTGCGCCGCCCGCTGACCGCGGAAGAGGTGGAGACGTACCTGAAGCTGTACCGCGAGGGCCCGAAGGCGTACCCGACGATGGCCGCGTTCCAGGGCGGCCTGCGGCTGGTGCTGGAGGGCTTCCTCCAGTCGCCCCTGTTCCTCTACCGCGTGGAGCGCAGCACGCAGGCGGCGGACGGCAAGGTGCCGCTGGACGCGTTCGAGGTGGCGTCCCGCTTGAGCTACGCGCTCTGGAACTCCATGCCGGACGACGCGCTGTTCGCCGCCGCTCGCGAGGGCATGCTGGCCAAGCGCGAGGGCGTGGCCTCCGAGGCGCGCCGGATGATGGCGGACCCCCGGGCTCGCGGCGTGGTGGACGCCTACCACC
>SECN01000332.1 GCA_004173515.1 Myxococcaceae bacterium
GTAGTGGCCGCTGCCACCCGAGGCCACCCCCATGAAGCGTTTCACCCGCGCGACCCCCCTCTTCGCGCTCCTGACCCTGGCCTGCCAGGGCGGGCAGGACCCCGCCGTGGTGCTGCCCTACGTGGGCCCGTGCGAAGGCCTGACGCCCATGTCGTTGACGGTGGAGCCGACGACGGTGCGCTCGGGCAGCGTGGCCACGCTGACGGCCTCGGGTGGCAGCGGCCACTACACCTTCAAGGCGGAGGCGGGCGGCTCCTCCGGCGACATGCGCGGCAACCGCTTCGTCGCGGGGTCCACGCCGGCGCAGGACACGCTGGTGGTGGTGGACGAGCAGTGCGGAGGCTCCGCCACGGTGCGCGTGCAGGTCATCGCGGGCTTCGGCGTCGCGCCCGCGAAGGCGACGCTGAAGCCGGGCACGACCTTCCAGATCGCCATCGACGGGCTGGTGGGCACGGCCTCCTTCACGCTCACCACCAACAACTCCGGAGGGTCGCTCTCGGAGACGGGCGTCTACACGGCGGGCCCGACGGAGGCGCAGGACCTGGTCACCGTGCGCGACCAGAAGTCCGGTGACACGGCGGTGCTCCAGTACACCGTGAGCAAGGCCGCGAAGCTGGTGGGCGACCCGCCGTACCTGGGCGTGCCGTCGGGCGCGTCCGCGCCGCTGGGCACGGCGGGTGGCTCGGACAGCATGGTGTGGACGAAGAAGTCCGGCCCCGGCTCGGTGGTCAACGGGCGCATCGTGGTGGAGGCGGGCGCGTCCGGCCTCATCACGCTGGAGGCGAAGGACCGCTTCACGGGCGACGTGGCCCCGGTGGCGGTGCGCGTGCTGGACGAGCTGTCGCGGCCCCTGCTGGCGCATGGCCGGCTGACGGACGTGGCCACGATGGTGACCGCGGACTTCGACGGCGACGGCATCCAGGACCTCGCGGTGGGACAGCGCGAGAGCGAACTGTCGCGGCCCACCGGCGGCGCGGTGTTCGTCTACAAGGGCAGCGCGTCCGGCCTGCCCACGAAGCCCACCTGGGTGCTGGCGGGTGAGACGGAGGGCGCGCTCTTCGGAGACATGCTGGCCGCGGGCGACCTGGACGGCGACGGGAGAGCGGACCTGGCGGTGTCGTCGCCGGGCGCGGACGTCACCATCGGCGACTCGGGCGCCGTGTACCTCTACACCTTCAAGGCGGGGCAGGCGCCCGCGCTCCTGCGGCCTGCGCTCACCGGCCTGGGCCGGGGCGGCTTCGGCACGGGCATGGCCATCGCGGACGCGGATGGCGACGGGGACCTGGACCTGTTCGTGGGCTCGCCCGCGGGCGACCTGTCCAGCCTCTCCGGCATCAGCCGGCGCGGCGTGGTGGACATCTTCCTGCTCTCCAAGGGCCAGCCCGTTCCGGACCTCCCGGCCGTCCGGCTGGGCGGACAGGACCTGTTGGTGGACGGGAAGTTCGTCCTGCGAAGCAACACGGAGCTGGGGCGCGCCCTCGTGGTGGCGGACCTCAACGACGATGGCCGGCCGGACCTGGCGTCGCTCAGCAAGCTGACCCGCTACAAGGCGGACGGCACCACCGACGGCCAGCAGATGGGCGTGGCGGTGTACTTCGCGCGCGACGCGGCGCCGCGCTTCCGGTCCTCCGCGGACCTGTACGTGCTGCCGTCCAACACCGCCGTGGAGACCCTGGCCAACGAGGGCACGTGGCGGCTGGGCGCGATTCCGGGCGAGGGCAGCCGTCCCCCGCTGCTGCTGGTGATGGCGGACAGGGCGGACTCGCCGGACCTGAGCAAGGTGGGCGGCGTGGCGGCGCAGGTGGACGCGGGTGGCGCGTTCCTGTTCGACCTGCGCGGCAACACGCCCTCGGGGGAGCCGGCGGAGAAGCCCGTGAAGACGCCGCTGGCGGATGCCTTCGGACGCCTCTACGGCGACGCGCGCGGCATCACCGCGAGCCGCAGTTGGACGGTGATGGACGTGGATGGCGCGGCGGGACCGGAGCTGCTCCTGGGTGCGCCGTACGCGACGGCGGTGTCGGGCACGACGCAACTGGGCAACGCGGGCAAGGTGCTGGTGTTCCCGCTGGCCACGCTCGCGAAGGGCAGCGTGCAGAACAAGCCGCTGGTGGCGCTGGGCGGCGCGGCGAAGGCGGAGGTGCTGGGCTCCGGGCTGGTGGCGTGGCCGCTGCCGTCGGGCCCGGTGCTGGCGGGCTTCTCCGGACGGGCCTCGTCCCCGCAGGGCGCCTTCACCGGCCGCGTGGACGTCTTCCAGAAGGCGGGCGGGACGCTGGCCGAGTGGGCGCGCAGTGGCCTGGAGGTGACGACGAAGGCCAGCGTGGAGCGCTTCGGTGAGTCGGTGGCGGTGACCCGGCTGGCCAACCGCGTGATGGCGCTGGTGGGCGCGCAGGGCTTCTCCGGCCCGGGCCCCAATGGCGACGGCAACGACCTCAACGTGGGCCGCGCGTACACGTTCGACACGGCGAAGCCCACGGAGGCCACGGTGGCGGGCGAGGGCGCGAGCGCGCCGTGGGTGGGCGGACGCAACGTGGGCGTGGACGTGGCGTTCACGGACTTCAACGGTGACGGCCGGCCGGACATGGTGGCGGGCGCCACGGCCCTGGTCATCCCGGGCACGAACTCGCCCGCGGGGGACAAGGATGTCTACGCGTCGGCCACGTGCATGACGACGGGCACGCAGTCGTTTGGCGGACTCCTGGTGTCGCTGGGACAGGCGGACGGCACCTTCAAGCCGGGCTACCGCGTGTTCGGGCCGGCGACCATCGCTGGCTGTCCGGACCCCGCGGCCGCCAGTTGCAAGCGCTCCTTGATGGGGCGGGGCGTGGTCGGTGGCTTCGACTTCAACGGCGACGGCAAGCAGGACCTGGCCGCGCTGCGCGACAGGGGCTTCGACCTGTTCCTGGGCCGCGCGCCGGAGGACAGCTCGCTCGCGAAGCTGACCCTCGCGTGCGACCCCGTCTACTCCTGGCCCACCTCCGTGCAGCAGACCACCGCGCCCTCGACGCTGGGCGACCTGAACGGGGACGGCTGCGACGAGGTGGCGTGGCGCTACTCGGACGGCTCCCGCTCCGGCATCGTCGTGCTCTACGGCTACGACGCCGGGGGCACACGGTGCGGTGGGCGGACGACCGCGTCGATGGTGCGCATCGCGGGTGACGGCGAGGTGGGGCTCAACATGCTCAACCTGGGTGTGGCCAGCACGCGCGCGGGCCGCTTCCTGGGCGACACGCGGGACTTCATCGCCGTGACGGCCAACAACTTCCTGGTGGACGGCGTGAGCCAGCCCGCGGTGCTGCTCTTCAACGTGGCGGACCTCAACACGCTCCGGCCCGCCTCCGGTGAGAAGCTGGTGGCCGCGTTCGGCACCGGCACCGGGGACCTGAAGCCGCTGACGGTGACCTACCGCGCGCGCGCCGTGGGCTTCGGCACGTCGCTGGCGGGCGGCAAGGACCTGAACGGCGACGGCGTGCCGGACCTGTGGGTGGGCGCGCCGGGCGCGTCGGTGGCCTCGGATGGTGAAGGCGCGGCGTTCCTCTTCGCCGGCGGCCAGAAGTCGCAGGGCGCGCTGTCCCCGTTCGTGCTGGTGGTGGGGGACGGCTCGGAGCGCAGCTCCCTGGGCCAGTCGCTCGCGGTCGTCCCCGGCAGCGGAGGCTCTCCGCCGACCGTCGTCATCGGCGCGCCGAAGAGCTACCGCACCGGCACGCAGAACGGCACCGCGTTCTCCCTGCCGCTGCCCTTCTGAGGCCGCGGCGTCACACCGACGCTTCCGGAGGCACCTTCGCCTCCGGAGGCTCGCCGCGGTTGGCGATGGCCGCCGCGGTGAGGATGAGCACGCCGCCCGCAAGCAGCGACGGCGTGAGCGGCTCTCCCAGGAGCGCCACGCCCAGCGTCACCGCCACCAGCGTGTCCAGCAGCGCCATCGCGCCCAGGGCCGCCAGCGAGATGCGCGGCAGCAGCCAGTACAGGCACTGGTACGTGATGACCGTCCCGCCCAGCGCCAGGTAGAGCAGCGCGCCAATGGCCCGGGGCGTCCAGTGCGCCGGCTGGTTCCACTCCAACAGCGAGGAGGCGCCCAGCAGCAGCACCGCGCTGCTCAGCGTCTGCACCAGCGTGAGCAGGTGGGGCGGCACGTGCGTCATGTGCTGTCGCACCAGCACGTTGGCCACCGCGACAATCGACGCCGCTCCCAGCGTCATCGCGCACCCGAGCAGCACCTGCGCGGACAGGCTCAGCGACACCAGCTCCTGGTGTTGCAGCGCCACCACGCCCGTCAGGCCCAGGACCGCCGCGAAGAGCTTGCGCGCGGTGAGCGGTTGATCCGGCAGCAGCACGCGGCCCACCAGCAGCAGCCACACGGGGAAGGTGGAGAAGAGGAGCGCGGACCAGCTCGACGGAATCCATTGCTGCGCCACGAAGAGCAGTCCGAAGGGCACCGCCAACTGGAGCACGCCGATCCCCGCGATGCGCCACCCGGTGCCGCCCCCCAGCGCCGCGCCGCGCGAGCGGGCGAAGGGCAACAGCGCGGCCCCCGCGATGAGCATGCGCGTGCCCACGAACCGCAGGGGCGGCAGGTCCTCCAGCCCCACCTTCACCACGGCCCAGGTGGAACCCCAGGTGATGAAGCAGATGGCGTAGGCGAGGGCGATCTTCCAACGCGGCGCGGACTTCGCGGCGGTGCTCACTGCGGTGACGGACGACATGGCGGCGCGGGCAGTAGCACGCGCCCCACCGCTTTGGCGAAACATCCGTTCAGGGCGCGGCGCGTCAGCCGACGGCTCACTCCCCGGGCAGCGTCTGCTTCGTCCGGAGCACGGGGGCGAACAGGTCGCCCACGGACTCCAGGCGCTTGCGCAGCGTCTCCAGGCGGAAGCGGTGCGGATCCAACCGGGCCGTCACCTCGCTCCAGTCGAGCGGCGCGGAGAACGGCGCTCCCTCCACGGCGCGCAGGGAGTAGGGCGCCACCACCGTCTTGCCGCGCGCGTTCTGCCCCACGTCCAGGTACAGCCGGCCGCCCCGCTTGCCTACGGAGCGCTCCGTGGTGGCGATGTCGCCCAGGGCCTCTTCCAGCTCGGCCGCCCGCGCGTTCGCGAACGCCAGGGCGCGCGCGTAGGTGTGGCCCGGGGCCAGGGGCACCAGCACGTGCAGGCCCCGCTTGCCGGAGGTCTTCGGGAAGGACTGGAGGCCCAGCTCGTCCAGGCGGGCGTGCAGGCGTCTGGCCACCTTCACCAGGTCCTTCCAACCGCCGGTGCCGGGGTCCAGGTCGAACACCACGAAGTCCGGCTGCGCCAGCCGGGGCGCGTGGCTCAGCCACATGTGCAACGTGAGCGCGGACTGGTTGGCCAGCCACAGGAGCGCGTCCGCGTCCTTCACGTTGACGTGGCGCAGGGTCTTGTCTTCGTGGCGCACGCGCAGCGTGGGCAGCCAGGAGGGGATGCCGGACAGCTCATGGCGGAAGAAGCCAGGGGCCTCGATGCCCGCGGGCCACTGCTGGTGGGCCAGGGGCCGGTCCGCGAGCACGGGCACGAGCAGCGGCGCCACGTCCCGGTAGTAGCCGAACACGTCCGCCTTCGTGAGGCCGGAGTCGGGGAACAGCACGCGGCCTGGGTGCGTGAGGAGCGCTTCGGCGTCGCGCTTCGGATGCTTCGCGGCCGTCCTGCCCGAAGCCTTCGTCGGGGTCTTCGTCGGAGTCTTCGCGGGGGCCTTCGAATCCGACGCGGTGCGCGCGGCGGCGTGGCGGGGCGCACGCCGGATGCCCTTCGCGGTCCGGTCCTCTTCCGCGGGGGCGGGGTGCTCCCGCACGACATCCCGGGGGCGCTTGTCGCTGCGCAGGCCCTGGAACACGGGGTGGCGCAGACGGCCATCCCGGGTCCACTCCGTGAACCGCACCTGGGCCACGTACTTCGGCTTCACCCAGACCGTCTGCGTGTTCGTGGGAGCATCCACGGCGGCGGGCTTCTTCGTGCGCGTGGCGTCCAGCAGCCAGCGCAGCTCGCGGCGGTCCTGGGTGCTGTAGCCGGTGCCCACCTTGCCCACGTCGTGGAAGCCCTCCTTGCCCCGGACGCCCACGCGCAGCGCGCCAATCTCCGACCGGGCCTGGGCGTTCTTGATGGGCAGGTAGCCCAGGATGACGACCTCCTGGCCCGCGACCACCTTCAGCTTCAGCCAGTCCCCGGAGCGCGTGCCCGTGTAGGGCGAATCCCTGCGCTTGGCGACGATGCCCTCCCACCCCTTGCGCCGCGCCTCCGTCAGCGCGCGCGACAGCGGCAGCTCCAGTCGCTCGGAGGCCATGAGCGGCAGCTCGACGGAGGCCATCAGCTTCTCCAAGCGTGCGCGGCGCTCCTCGTAGGGCAGCCCCCGCAGGTCCTCGCCGTCCAGCCAGAGCACGTCGAACACCACGAAGCGCTGCTCCGCGCCCTCCTCCGTGTGCTGGAGCAACTGGAAGTCCGAGCGGCCCTTCTTGTCGAGCGCGATGACCTCTCCGTCCACCACCACGTCCGTCACGGGCAGGGTGCGCAGCGAGGCGGTGATCCGTCCGAAGCGGCTCGACAGGTCGTTGCCCCTGCGACTCTGGAAGGCGATCTTGTCGTTCGTGAGGGCGAACACCGCCCGGAAGCCGTCGTACTTCACTTCGTAGGCATGTGTTTCGTCGTGCGCCTCGTCGGGCTCCGCCAGCCGCGCCAGCATGGGCGGCCACACCCGCTCAAGCAGCTGCTGTGGTGAAGCGGGCGTCTTCCGCGCCTTTGACGGTGCGTTGATCGCCTTGATCCGCAGGATCTCGGGGTCCTTGCGAGAGCGACGTGCCAGGCGGGTCGTCTCCACGAGCTTCTTGCGCAGCACCCCGGGCTTGCGCGGTCCGTGCGTCTGCACCCGACCGCTCTTCACGGACTCGGGCCGCTCGACGGTGACGTCGTAGCCGGGCCGCGCCTCCTCGTCCTTCGCCTTGAAGAAGAGCCACTGGGCCTTGCCGCCGCGCGGACGCGTGCGGATGAGGTGCCAGCGTCCCTGGAGCTTCTGGCCGTGCAGCACGACCTCCAGGTGCCCGCGCGCGAGCTGGGCGTCGGCCTGGCCCGGAGGCACCGTCTCGAAGGTGCCGGACTCCCAGAGCAGCGAGTCGCCCCCGCCATACTGCTCATCCGGGATGTGGCCCTCGAAGTCCGCGTAGGAGCGCGGGTGGTCCTCGGTCTGGACCGCGAGCCGCTTCGTCGCGGGGTCGTGGCTGGGTCCCTTGGGAATGGCCCAGCTCACCAGCACGCCGCCAATCTCCAGGCGCAGGTCGTAGTGGAGCCGGGTGGCGTCGTGCTTGTGCACCACGAAGACGGGCGCACCCGCGGCGGGCGCCGTCGCCTCGGGAGCGGGTTCGGGCGTGCGGAGGAAGTCGCGCTTCGTGCGGTAGCGCTGCAAGCGCTTCTCTGTCTCGGAGGTCTTCACCCCCCAACGCTCTTCACCGGACCCGGCAGGTGCAATTCCTCACGGTGGCTGGAGGGAGACCGGGGAGGCAACCGCTCTGTTCCGTGCGCCGCCTGCTTGCCTGGAGGCTCGGGCGTGCAGGTCCTTCCTCCCGTCGTGGAGGCTGGAGCAGTCGTCCGCCTGCCCTGGGGGCGATGAACCGATGGGTGCTCGGGAGGGTGGTTGGTTCCGGGAGGGGGGCTCCCCACATTGTCAGGGCCTTTGCACTCGCATGGAGGAGGCGCCCCATGGCCGACAAGTCCGAAGTGGCCCGTCTGCACAGCCTGGCCCAACTCGATGCCGACGCGGTGGGGGCCTATGACGTGGCCATCTCGCGCATCCCGCATCCCCTGGTGCGCGAGCGCCTCAACAGCTTCCGCGCGGACCACCTGCGCCACGTGCAGGACCTCAACACGCTCATCCGCGACCTGGGCGGTGAACCGGTGGCGCTGCGCTCGGACCTCAAGGGCTCCGCCATGAAGGGCCTGACGGCGATGACGGGCCTGATGGGCACGGAGGCCACGCTGTGGGCCATGCTCGGCAACGAGGAGCTCTTCGACCGGGCCTATGAGATGGCGCTCCAGTTCGAGTGGACCACCGGGGGCTGACGTACGCTGCCCCGCGTGAGCGACACCACTGTCTATCAACCCGACTTCCTCTTCGTGGACGGTCGGTTTCAAGAAGGCCTCGCGCTGGCGGTGGGCGCGGACGGACGCGTGCTGGACGCGGTGCCGGAAGGCGCCCGCGTGGAGCGGCTGCCGGGACGGGCGCTGCTGCCGGGACTCGTCAACGGCCACTCGCACGCGTTCCAGCGTCTCATCCGGGGGCGCACCGAATACGTGGCCTCCGGCAAGGGACAGGACGATTTCTGGTCCTGGCGCGAGGCCATGTACCGCGCCGCGGAGGCGCTGACGCCGGAGGAGGTCTACGTCGCCTCCCGGCAGGTGTTCGTGGAGATGGCGCTCGCGGGCATCACCGCGGTGGGCGAGTTCCACTACCTGCACCACCAGTCGGACGGGACGCCCTACGCGGACCGCAACGAACTGGCGCACGCGGTGATCCGCGCCGCCACCGACGTGGGCCTGCGCATCTGCCTGCTGCGGGTGGGCTACGCGCGGGCGGGCTTCAACGTGGCGGCGAATCCGCGCCAGCGCCGCTTCATCGACGCGGACGTGGACACGTTCCTGTCCACCACGGAAGCGCTGTCCCGGGCGGTGCGCGGCGATGCGCGGGTGAACGTGGGGCTTGCGCCGCACAGCGTGCGCGCGGTGTCGAAGGACTGGTTGGTCCGCGTGGAGCGCGACGCGCCCGCGGGCATGCCCATCCACATGCACGTGGCGGAGCAGCCCAAGGAGATTGAAGCGTGTCTGGCGGAGCATGGCCGTCGTCCGGTGGAGCTGCTCGCGGACCTGGGCCTGCTGGGAGGCCGCTTCACGGCGGTGCACGGCGTGCACCTGACGGACGAGGAAGTGCAGTTGCTCGGCCGGTCGGAGACCACGGTGTGCGCGTGTCCGTCCACGGAGCGCAACCTGGGGGATGGCATCGTGCCGGCGGACGCGCTGGTCCGGGCCGGGGCGCGCGTGAGCCTGGGGTCGGACAGCCAGACGGCGGTGGACCTGCTGGACGAGGCGCGGCAGTTGGAGCAGCACCTGCGGTTGGTGCGGCTGCGCCGGGCGGTGTTGGACCCCGGGACGGGCACGCTGGACGGGTTGGCGGCGCGGCTCCTGGACATGGCCACGGTGCAGGGCGCGCACAGCCTGGGCCTGGACTCGGGAGCGCTGACGCCGGGAGCGCCCGCGGACTTCTTCACGGTGGACCTGCGGCACCCGTCGCTGGTGGGCGCGGGGCTCGCATCGCTGCTGCCGGGCATCGTCTTCGGGGCGACGGCGGGGGCGGTACGGGAGGTGGCGGTGGCGGGGCGCTGGGT
>SECN01000800.1 GCA_004173515.1 Myxococcaceae bacterium
GGCCGTCCGTGCCCGCCGCGTGGAAGATGACGTCCGCGCCCTTGGCGATGAGGTCCTGCGCCACCTCCTTGCCCGCCGACACGCTGTTGAAGCTGCCCGTGTACACGGCCATCAGCGCGCCTGCCGACTTCGGGTTCGTGGTGCGCACGCCCGCGCGGTAGCCCACTTCGAAGCGTTTGATCAGGGGCACCTCGATGCCGCCCACGAAGCCCACCTTGTTCGTCTTCGTGACGAGCCCCGCCAGCGCGCCCACCAGGAAGCTGCCCTCCTGCTCCTTGAACAGCACCGTGCGCACGTTGGGCAGGCTCTTCGCCCGGCCCTGCGCGTCCATCAACTGGCTGTCGATGAGCAGGAACCTGGCGTCCGGGTTTTCGGTCGCCACTTCACGCACCGCGTTGGCCAGCAGGTATCCGTTGCCGATGGTCAGCTTCGCGCCCTGCTCCACCAGCAACTGGAGGTTGGGGGCGTAGTCCTCCTGCGCCTTGCTCTGGAGCACCAGCGGCTGGACGGGCAGCGGCTTCACTTCCGGTGCGAGCGCCGCCAGGTCGGAGGAGATGGACTGACGCACCTCGCCAGCGGGGGCGTCCACGTACTTGCCGCCCTCGTACTTCTTGCCGGCCGCCCACAGCTCCAGGCCGCGCAGGGACGCGTCGTTGAAGGAATGGTCTCCCCGGCCCCCCACGTCGATGACCAGGCCCACGATGGTGGGCTTTGCCTCGGGCGGCTTCGTGTCGGTGGCGGACGGGGAGGGGGCCTTGGGGGCGTCTTCCGTCTTCTTGGAACAGGCGCACAGCAGCGCGGCCAGGGCGAGCACGTGGAATCGGCGGAGCATCATGGGCTGGCTATCTACCAGATGAAGCGCGGCCTTTCCCTTTCCTGGGAAGTGCATGGGGAGGGGACTTCCTGCTATGGCCCTGACCCGTGCAACCCTACGAGCTCATCAAGGCCAAGCGCGACGGCGGCAGGCTGGACCCGTCGGACATCCAGGCGTTCATCCAGGCGTACACCGCGGGCACCGTGGCCGACTACCAGATGGCCGCCATGTGCATGGCCATCTTCTTCAAGGGCCTGGACTCGCGCGAGCTGGGCGCCTGGGCCCGCGCCATGCTCCACTCCGGCGAGGTCCTGGACCTCTCCGACACGCCCGCCATCAAGGTGGACAAGCACTCCACGGGCGGCGTGGGCGACAAGGTCTCCCTGAGCCTCGCGCCCCTGGCGGCGGCCTGCGGCGTGCCCGTGCCCATGATCTCCGGACGCGGCCTGGGCCACACCGGCGGCACCCTGGACAAGCTGGAGTCCATCCCCGGCTTCCGCGTGGACCTGTCCACCGCGGACTACCGCCGGCTGGTGCGCGAGGTGGGCTGCTGCCTCATCGGGCAGACGGCCCAGGTGGCCCCCGCGGACAAGAAGCTCTACGCGCTGCGCGATGTGACGGCGACGGTGGACTGCATCCCGCTCATCGCGTCCTCCATCATGAGCAAGAAGCTGGCGGAGGGCATCGACGCGCTGGTGCTCGACGTGAAGGTGGGCAGCGGCGCCTTCATGAAGACGGCGGACGACGCGCGCGTGCTCGCCCGGACCATGATTGGCCTGGGCGCGGAGATGAACCGCAAGGTCGTGGCCCTGCTCACGGACATGGACCAGCCCCTGGGCCGCCAGGTGGGCAACGCCCTGGAGGTCCGCGAGGCGGTGGACATGCTCCG
>SECN01000801.1 GCA_004173515.1 Myxococcaceae bacterium
ATCAGCAGCGGGGAGAAGGACGGGGTGTTCCGGGGCATGTCGGTGGTGACGCCGGACGGCATCGTCGGGCAGGTCATCCGGTCCACGGGCGGCTACGCGGACGTGGCGCTGGTGACGGACCCGCAGAGCCGGGTGGCGGTGCGGGTGCAGCGCTCACGCGCGCGCGGCACCGCGGCGGGCGCGGGCAATGGCCCGCTCAACCTGGAGAACATGCTGCGCACGGAGGACGTGGAGAACGGCGACCTCATCATCACCGCCGGCACGGACGGCATCTATCCGCCGGGGCTGGTGGTGGGGCGGGTGACGCAGTTGGAGAAGAAGGAGCACGGCATGTTCCAGGGGGCGGACATCCAGCCGGCGGTGGACACCAGCCGCCTGGAAGAGGTGCTCGTGGTAGGCAGTCCCTACAGTCAGATGGGCCCCGCCAACGGGGCCGTGGTGGAGGGCGTGCAGAAATGAAGTTCCTGGTGACAGTGGCCCTCGCCCTGGCGTTGCTCACATTGGAGTCGGTGTTCGTCCAGCAGGCGGGGCTGGTGCTGGGCCGCGTGGACGTCACGGTGGTGCTGGTGGCCTTCCTCGCGCTGCGCGCGACCCTCACCGAAGGCGCGTGCTCCGCCTTCGCGGTGGGCTACCTGTTGGACCTGATGAGCGGCCAGCCCACCGGCCTGTTCACCTTCCTGGCCGTGCTCACCTTCCTGGTGGGCCGACTGGTGGCGTCCTTGTTGGATGTGCGGGGCCCGGTGGCCTTCGCGCTGTTCGCCATGGGCGCGGACCTGGGGCATGCGCTGCTGTCCACGTTCTTCACCTGGCTGACGGTGAAGGAGGGCTCCACGGCGCCGCTGCTGGCGGGGCTGCCGGTGCAACTGGCGCTCACGGGCCTGGCGGCGCTGCTGCTCTTTCCGCTCTTCAAGCGCTTCGAAGTGGCCCAGGAACGGCCGGCGGGGTTGCTCCGTTGACGCCTCCGACGATTGGCAACACCACCCCGGGCCGCGACCTGAAGCGCCGCTTCCTGTGGCTGGGTCTGGCGATGTCGCTGGGCGTCGTGGCGCTGGCCATCCAGCTCTACCGCCTGCAGCTCATCCGGCATGAGGAGTACGCCGCCAAGAGCGTGGCGAACTTCGTGAAGGAGGTCCGCCTGCGCGCGGACCGCGGCGTCATCAAGGACGCGCGCGGCACCATCCTGGTGGACAGCCGTCCCTCCTTCGACGCCTTCGTGACGCCCGCCTTCTGCACGGACTGCTTCGAGCAGGTGATTCCGCGCCTGGGCGAGTTGCTCGAGTGGGACCCCGAGCAGCGCAAGAAGATTGAAGACCTGGTGCGCGCCAGCCGCCGCAACGCGCCCTTCATGCCGGTGCCGGTGCGGGTGGACCTGACGCGCGACGAGTACGACCGGCTCAACGCCCGGCGCGACATCCTGGACGGCGTGGAGGTGGTGCCCGTGCCGCACCGCAACTACCGCGCGGACACGGTGCTGTCGCACGTGATTGAAGAGCTCAACGAGAAGCTGGGGGAGAACTCGGTGATTCCGCCCACGGCCGGCGGCAACCTGGTGCTCTCGCTGGACATGCGGCTGCAGGAAGCCGCGGAGCGCTCCTTTCCGGGCGTGACGGGCGCGGTGGTGGCCATCGACGTGAACACCGGCTTCATCAAGGCGCTGGTGTCCCGCCCCGGCTTCGACCCCAACCTGCTGACGGGCCGCGTGACGCCGTCGCAGATGGCCACGCTCGCCAGGGACCCGCTCCACCCGATGATCAACCGCGTGGCGGCCGAGCACTACAGCCCGGGCTCCACGTTCAAGGTCGTCACGCAACTGGCCGCCTTCAAGTCCGGCGTGTTCCGGCCGGAGACGGTGGTGAGCTGCTCCGGTGGCTACCGGCTGGGCGCGCGCGTCTGGCGCTGCCACAAGGACAGCGGCCACGGGCCCCTGGACGGCAAGGGCGCGATGAAGGCGTCGTGCGATTCGTGGTTCTACAAGGTGGCGGACACCATCGGCCTGGACCCCATCGCGGAGATGGGCAAGTCGCTGGGCCTGGGCCGCCCCACCGGCATCGGCGTGGTGGCGGAGGTGCCGGGCATCATGCCGTCCAGCGCGTACCACGACAAAGCGTCCCCCGGCGGCTACACCAAGGGCATGGCGCTCAACAGCGCCATCGGCCAGGGCGACGACAACGTGACGCCGCTGCAACTGGCGCTGGTGTACGCGGCGATCGCCAACGGCGGGAAGCTCTACAAGCCGCAGATGGTGCAGCGGCTGGAGAACCTGGACGGCCAGGTGATGGAGGAGTTCAAGCCGGAGGTGGTCAGCCGCGTGGACATCAACCCCGCGCACCTGAAGGCCATCGTGGAGGGGCTCGTCGCGGTGGCGCAGGAGCCCGGTGGCACCGCGTACCGCGCGAAGCTGAAGTCGGGCCTGCCGCCGGAGATGTCCGTCGCGGCGAAGACGGGCACCGCGCAGGTGGCGCGCATCGGCGCCATCCGTCTGAAGACGCACCAGATGAGCTACTTCGAGCGCGACCACGCGTGGTTCGCGGGCTTCGCGCCGGCGGACAAGCCGGAGCTGGCCGTGGTGGTGCTCAACGAGCACGGCGGCCACGGCGGCGTGGACGCGGCGCCCACGGCGATGGCGGTGATGAAGAAGTACTTCGAATTGAAGGCGGAGGACGCCTCGTCACCCCTGCCTCGCGCCAACCAGCCCTACACGCCGTCGCTGCCCCCGGCGCCCACCCTGGAGCCCACCCTGCTCACGCGCGGCGTGGTGCCGCCGCCCCGGGTGAACCTGCCGGGAGAGCCCATCCAGCCGCCCTCTGAAACCGGAGACGACAGTGCAACTGCGGATTGAGCGCCGGATGATGCCCCACGTGCCGTGGGGGCTCGTCGTGTGCGT
>SECN01000034.1 GCA_004173515.1 Myxococcaceae bacterium
GACTCGGTGCGCTCGTGCACCGGGATTTCGTCGAAGGGCACCGGCGCCGGGTCGAACGCGAAGGCGCTCGCCACGGAGTTGCCCTTCAGGTCCACCACGGACGGGGTGCACGTCTCGCACGAGACGACCTCCAGGCGGGCGCCCATCTGGCCCAGCGCGCGCGGCAGGTACTTCGTGCGGATGACCTGGGTGCTGTTGGGCGGCACGGTGATGGTGTCCGGCGTGAACGGATCCGCCTGGTCGCCCGCGACCTTCAGCGTGAGCGGCAGGTCCACCGGGTTGGTGACGGTGACCTCCAACACGCGGTCGCTGTCGACTTCCAGCGTCTCGTAGTCCAGCACCGGCGGGTTCACGCCGATGTTCGTGGGCGTGCCCAGGCCGCGCACAGGCAACTGGTTGGTGGAGCCGACGTTGGCGTCCGTCGTCACGCGCAGCGTCTCCTCCACGGCGCCTTCGGCCAGCGGATGGAAGCGCACCTTCACCACGTGCGACTCACCCGGCGGCACGCGGCCGCCGCCTTCGGTGAGCTCCACCTGGTAGGACGGATTGTTGCCCAGCCCCAGCGCCTCCAGCGCGGAGAAGGGCACGTAGCCGACATTGCGGATGCGCACTTCGCGCTCGCGCCATTCGCCCACCGGCACCTCGCCGAAGTCGAGCGCTTCCATGTCCAGCACCGCGGTGGCCTGCACCCCGCGCGTCTGGTCTTCCTCGTGACACGCCAGCGTCCCCGCCACCAGGGACGCCAGCAGGACGAACCGACCCCTCCACCCCATCACCATTGTCCGCTCCCCACCCTTCCACGCCACACGCACACGGATGCCCGGGACACGTGATCCATCTCGGGCTGGCTCTAATCAAGTCCCGTGCCGTCGCGGGGCCATGGGAGCCAGTCACCTGAAATCAAGGACTTGGAGAGGGCCTTGGCGGCCAAGTGAGCGCTGGAGGGAACCAGGGTGCCCTGGAGGGTGAAAGGTTTTTCCTGACCTTTTGCCAACCCTCACCCCCATCTTTTCAGGTCGGGGAGGCGACGTTTGCCTGGACGAAGGTCGCGATCGCGGCGGCGACGGCCCGGGGTTGCTCCAGATGGACGTGGTGGCCGCCCTCGAAAACCTGGGGTGGGCCCACCAGGGTGCGCAACGCGTCCAGCCGTCCTTGGAGGAGGGCCGGGGAAGGGGACAGGCCCTCACTTCCGCGCAGCACCTGGACGGGGCAGGTGACGGCGTCCTCCAGGGCCAGCCACTGGGCCTCGTCGAAGCCCTGGCCGAAGCGGCGGCGGTGGCGTGGGTCGAAGCTGAAGGCCTGTTCGCCTTCCGGCGTGGGGTGGGTGCCGTGGCGGGCGAAGAGCAGGGCCGCGTCCGGGGACAGGGTGGGGTTGGCCTGGCGCAGGCGCTCCGCGGCGGCCTCCACGGTGGGGTAGCGCTTGCGGTGGGGCGGGCGGCGCGCGTCGTCCAGGAAGCCGCGCAGCCGCTGCACCGCGCTCGCGGGCGGACCTCCCGAGGGGCCCAGGCTTTCGATGAGGGTCAGGCTCTGGATGCGCTCGGGGCGCGCGGCGGCGTACGCGAGCGCGACGATGCCGCCCAGCGAGTGCCCCACCAGGTGCACGGCGGGCAGGGACAGCCCGTCCAGCGTGGCCTCCACGTCCAGCAGGTGGTCGCTGAGGTGGTAGGTGGCGCCGGGCCCTACGTGGCCGCTCTCCCCCATGCCTCGGAAGTCGAGCAGCACCGTGTGCCAGTCGGTGGGCAGGTGTTCGCAGAGCGGGTCGAAGCTGTGCGAGTGATCCAACCAGCCGTGGAGGAACAGGACCGCGGGCGTCCCTTCCGGGTGGCGCTGGCGGATGTGCAGCGGCAGGCCCTCGGCGTCCAGGGTGCGTGATTCAAAGGCGGTGGTGGGCATGGCGTGGCTCCTCCTGCCCGTGTGTCAGCAACGGCGTGTGGGCCTCAAGGGGCCGCGCGTCCGCCAATCACGGGGAAGCGCTCGTAGGCCCGCAGGAGCGCGTCCAGGTGGGCCGGATTGTCGAGGTCCAGCGGCGCGTCCGTGAGCTGGACGATCCAGCCGCCCGAGGCGGTGCGCCGCGAGCGCGAGAGCAGGTCCGCGTCCCGCGCGGGGTCGGGAAAGCCGATGACCCGGGCGGCGGCGGCGGACCAGTAGCAGATCCACCCGAGTCGCTGCGGAATCTCAGGTGAGCGGATGTCCCTGGGTCTGCTGAGCGCTGGGAGTCCGCGTGGAGGCGGGGTCGAATGGGGCGCTCCGCTTTTCGTCTGGCGTGCGATGTCCAACCCCGCGTCGAACGGCGCTGCATGGCCCCAGTAGGCGCGTGCCTCCTCCGCGATGGCCTCCAGCACGGCAGAGGCTACCGCGATGCCTGCCGCGCTCAGGGGGACATCCGCATGGACTTCGAGCTGGGCCTGTCCGCCTGAAGAGTGGAATGCCTCGCCGTCCCAGCCGCTGACCGACACGAAGTCACTCTCATTGCAGTTGTGAAGGAGCGGAAACGCTCCGTTCATCTCTTGCTGGGCGAACCACGCATCGCGTTCCGTCAGGTGGGTTCGCTGTCCGTCTTCGGCGGTCGTCCACACGAGGTGCTGACCCGGAAACGCGCGCTCCATTCCATGAACGATGGCCGCAGGGCGACCCTCATTGCCCCTGAGAGCGGGGGCGTAGACGACGATGTAGATTCCATTTTCTTCCACGTCCGCCATGTCAGCACCAATCCATGACGAGGACGATGTCTTCGAGTTCCGGCGCCGCGCGTTTCAGCATTTCTTGATGCAAGGCACTTCGCACGCCGATCCGGAAGTCAAAGCCGCAGGCCCTGGCGAGTCCGAGTTCCCGCCGTAGCTCCCCCACCTGTTTGCTGATCACGATTCTTCGAAGGTCGCGCGAGTACGTATCAAAGTTGTCGGTCTTGATCTCCCACAGCACGCGAACGCGCGATTGCAGCGCATCGAACCGCTTCCCGTTGACGAGCACATCGAAGCCGGGGAACCCGTTCAGGGGGACCCTGTCGGCGCACAGGTTGTGCAGGACATCCCCACCCAGATGAGGCACGGGCTGGGGTGCGCACTCCGGACGGCGCTCGCGCGGATCCGAGTCTCGTGGCGGCCCCGGTGGAAACAGGTCCTGCCCGGCGGGAGAAGGCTCCGGCACGGGCTTCCGCTGCGTCCCGTACTGCCGGGCGACAGGCACCGCTTCCGACCCGGGCTCCTCCAGGGAGTCCTCCTCGGGAAACGAATGCCTCAGCTCGTAAGCCTCCAACTCCTCATGGATGGCGACCGCCACCACCACCAGTCCAACGACGACCACGGCCCCCACCACGAGCTCCGGCTGCGTCAGCAGGCAGACGCCGACCATCATCTCCAGCGTGGCCGCATCCGCGGACGCCACGGAGCACCGACGCGCGGTGTCGCGAAAGCGGATCCTCCGGGTGTCGAGCGCGTGGAAGCACCGCTCCACCACCGCCGACCAGGGCTGGGACGCCTCCCGGACGACGCACCGCCCGTCGTCCGTCCAGGGCAGTGACGCAGCCCGCTGGAGGTTGACGAGCCGCACCGTCCTGGCCGCTGGCGGACGCGGACGCGACTCCGTCGTGGCGCAGGCCGCCAACAAGCACAGCACGACAAGGAAGGGACGGAAGCGCATGGCCCCGCCCCTTCACACCCGACACACGTCGGGTCAAGGTCGGGCGAGGCCGCGCGAAGAGACGGGGGTCGGCTCGGACCGGGGCGGCGTGCATCGCCGCCCGTGGCGCGAACTCAGACGGTGGTGCTGGAGGAGGCGGGACGCGGCGGGCCTCCCGAGTCCGGACGGCCGAGCACCAGCGCCAGCTGCCGGGCCTGGCTCTCCGTGGCGCAGCGGTACTCCTGGGCCTTGCCGTTCGGGCGATCAATCCGAATCACCCAGACGTCATTCTCCTTGGTCACCACAGGCGCTTGGGACATTGCTTCCCTCCTTACCCGGACAGAAAGCATCCTTCGTGCCGACCCCCGGGCTTGAGCCAAACGCCTGATATCCGGCCTTGTCCCTGTCTTGCGGCCGCACAAGTGACAAAATTCGTTCAGCGAGCCGACAATTTTCGGGCACCCGGGTCGCACTCCTTGCGTAGCACCCCAGGGCACCCGGAAGTCGTTGGAAGGACAAACATGTTTCAGGCTGGGTCAGGCCACTCCCAGGCGGAGCGGTAGCCGCCGTCCGTCTGGGTGCCTTCGATGAAGCGCGCGTAGAACGCGTGGCTGCTCAGGGTGGCGGAATCGCCCACGACGAACAGGTGCCGGCGGGCGCGGGTGAGCGCGACGTTCATGCGGCGCAAATCATTGAGGAAGCCCAGCTGTCCCTCGCTGTTGGAGCGGGTGAGGCTGACGAGGACGGCGTCCTTCTCCCGGCCCTGGAACGCGTCCACGGTGTCCACCTCCACCTCCGGGTGCACCGCCTCCAGCGCCTCGCGAAGCTGGCGGGACTGGGCGCTGTACGGGGCGATGACGGCCACCTCGCGCGGGGACAGGCCCAGCGCCAGCAACTGGCGCACGCGGGCGACCACGTAGTCCGCCTCGCCCGGGTTGAAGAGGCTGTGCGTGGTGGGCTCCACCTCCTCGTCGAAGCCCTTGCCGGCCGTGTCCAGGAAGAGCACCGGCGGGGCGTCCACCTGCGCGCCGGGCGTGAGCACGTCCGTCAGCGTGCGCTCCGCCACGGACGGGTGGGCGCGCAGCTCCCCGGCGTACATCTCCTTCGAGGGGAAGGCCATGATGGTGGCGTTCATCCGGTACTGCTCGCGCAGCATGCGCTTCACGTCGTCGCCGTGGTCCTTGAGCAGCCGCTCGAAGAGGCTCACGCCCAGGCCCGCCTTGGCGGCCTCCTGCGACAGCACGGTGGGCGGAAGCTGCTGCGGGTCTCCGGCGAGCACCACCTTGGGCGCGCGCAGGAAGCCCAGCAGGGCCAGGGGTTCGGTGGCCTGGGTGGCCTCGTCCAGCAGCGCCCGGTCGAACTCCTCGCCGGCCAGGATGCCGGAGCCCAGGCTCGCGAGCGTGACGCACACCACGTCGGACCTGGCGAGCACCGCGCGCACGGCCTTCTTCTCCAGCTTGCGCGCCTCGTCCATCAGGTCCTTGGCCTCCGCCGTGGACGAACGCGCGTTGGAGAAGCGCTCGCGGCTGCGGCCCTGGCTGCGCTGGCGGCGCGCGTAGCCGAACAGGTCGAAGGCCTCGTCGAACAGGTCGCGGCTGATGATGCGGTCCGGGTGCTCCTCCACCACGATGTCCAGTGTGTGCTCCTGGAGCCGCGCGGCGACGCGGGCGGGGTGGCCCACGCGGATGGCCCGGAGGCCCTTCTCCAGACACAGCTCCAGCAGGTGATCCACGGCGGCGTTGCTGGCCGCGGTGCACAACAGGCGCTCCCCGCGCGCGACGGCCTGCGCCGCCACCTCCGCGAGCACGGTGGACTTGCCGGTGCCGGGCGGACCGTGGACCAGGAAGAAGTCCTCCGCGGCCAGCGCGCGCTTCGTGGCGTCCAACTGCTCCGGGTTGAGCGGGCGTCCCGGCGTGAAGTCCTTCGGGTTGTCGAAGCGCGCGGGCTCGTTGCCCAGCAGCACCTCGCGCTTGTGTCGCTCGGCGCCCTTGTCCAGGGCCTTCACGCGCTGGAGGCCCGCGCGCACGCGCTCGTAGGTGATGTCGTTGGGGACGACGTCCAGGCGCAGGAGCCCTTCGGAGATGTACGCGGGCGGGTCGCGGTCGAACGCGAGCTGGATGCGGGTGGAGGAGGCGCGCGACACGAGCGCCTTCGCCGGGTCCTTCACCTCCGCGCGGCGGGGCAGCACCGCCACGAAGTCGCCGTTGGACAGGCGCGTGGGCAGGCGCCCCCGGTCCGCGCGGGCGAGCGTGAGCAGGATGCGGCCCCCCAGGCCCACCTCCTCCTCGACGGTCTCCAGGTCCAGCACCGACAGGCCCTGCTCCTCGCGCTCGCGCAGGGACAACCCTTGCGCGAACGCGACGGTGCGGGCCTTCTCGGCCTCGCGGTTGATGAGCCGCACCGTGTAGCCGCTCGCAGGGTAGGTGGTGCCCCAGCAGTCGCGGGCGCGCACGTCGTTGCGCAAGGCGGTGCCCAGGCTCCAGTTGCCCACGCGACGCTGCTTCTCGTACGCGGCCACGCGGTCCACCGCCTCCACCCAGGTGGAGTCCCCCGCGAGCACGTCCCGGCGCTTCTCCAGGAACTTCTGGAGCCAAGCGTTCTCCGTGATGCCGTTGTAGCCAATCACCGGCGCCACCTGCCCGCTGTTGCCCAGGGCCGTGTTGGCGCTTCGGATGAGGGCCTTCACGCCGCTCTCGCCGTGGTTGATGGCCGCGTCGTACAGCGCCGCCTTGGTGAGCGCCTGGGTGAAGCCCCAGCGCGTGGCTTCGTTCATGATGGGCGTGTAGTAGAGCGCGTCGCTCACCTGGTCCTGGCACTGCTTGAAGTCCGCCTTCGTCGCGGCGGTGTTGAAGCTCGCGGCCCAGTCCGCGGTCCAGTTGCCCACCGCGTCCAGCTCCGCCGTGGAGGCCTGGTCCTGGCCGGTGGACAGGAAGCGGTTGTTGATGACGGTGAGCGCGGACCAATACTTCGCAAGCCGGTTGCCATTGGCCTCGGTGCGCAGCGCCCGGTAGCACTGCACGACCTGGATGGCGTCACCCGTGCCGGTGCAGAAGCCCGCGCGCCCGTTGGTGTAGCCGCGCCCGTCGTCGATGTCCTCCGAATAGGCGTAGTTGAGCGTGGGCGTGTCGTTCTCCCAGATGCTCGTCAGCGCCTCCGCCACCTTCTTCTGGTTCGCGGTGAGGCCCGCGCCGCCGGGGGACGTGGTGCCACAACTGTCCGACTGGACCTTCGCGTTGGCCGCGGTGAACGACGCGTTGGACGTGGTGGAGTAGTTGAACGTGTACGACGCATTCACCGCCACCGTGAGCGCGGAGGTCCGCGTGAAGGTGCACGTGCGGCCCGACTGCGTGTGCGTCCAGCCCGGCTGATCATCGTCACACGTCACGCCCGACGGCACGTCGAGCGAGACCTGCGGGCTGGCGATGGCCACCGTGCCCGTGTTCTTGAACACCAGCGTGCCCCAGTAGTCCGCGCCCACGTACGTGTTCGTGGTGACCGAGTGCGTGCACGCGCCCAGCGCCTGCTCCACCGCGCGCGGCGCACCTGCGACGTCGGCTTCATCCGCCGCACCACAGCCGACGGCCAGCGCCGCCAGCCCCGTGAGGACGAACCACCGGCGGGCTCCGCCCCGTGAACGCTTCGCTTCCATGTGCCTGCTCCCTGTCGTGGACGGTGGAGGCACGCCATGAGGCTGCATCCCCGTTAAAGCTGGAATATTGGAATTTACTGCAAACTCCAAGTCCTGCCGGGCGGTGGCGCCGGGAAGTGCACGGACCGCTCGGGCCCTCTTGGAAAGAGGTGCCCTGGGGAGGGAGGCGTCCAACCCTCGCGCGGTATGCCCCGGCGCGCACCAGCGCCATCTCCCTGGGGCCGTTCGGAACCGCGAAGGGGGGAATCAGATGCTGGACGCGTCGGGGTTGGGGGCGAGTCTTTGTTTCCTGGGGTGCGTGCAGGCGTGCCTCGGGCTGTTGTTCTTCTGGAATCTGCGGCGCGGTGTGGAGCCACGTCGTTGGAGTGGGGTGGTGCTGGTGGGGGTGTATGGCCTTGCCGCGCTCCTGACCGTATTCGTGACGGGTTTGGTGGAGGGCCTGCTGCCGGTGCTGCTGCTCTGCCTGCTCGTCGCGGTGCCCCTGTGTGTCGTGCTGAAGCACGACTCGGTGGTGCGCTCGCTGTACTTCACCCAGCGGTTGGTGTTCGCCGTGCTGCTCAACCTCCTCATGTTCCGGTGGTACCAGGAGGCGTTCCCGCCTTCCGCGTCCGTGGCGCGCGCCCTGCTGTTCATCCCCTGGCTCGTGGGCCTGGGCCTGCTGTGCCTCCAACTCGTCCACGGACTGCTCATGGAGACCGCCGACCTGCAGCCCCTGATGCGGCGGCGTTACCTGCGTCCGACGCAGCCGCTGTCCCCACGGCGTGAGCCTCCGTTCCCCAAGGTGACGCTGCACGTGCCCTGTCACGCGGAGCCTCCCGACGTGGTCCAGGCCACGCTGGATGCCATCGCCCGTCTGGACTACCCGAACTTCGACGTCATCGTGGTGGACAACAACACGCAGGACCCGGCGCTCTGGCGCCCCGTGGAGGCGCACTGCGTGAAGTTGGGGGCACGCTTCCGGTTCATCCACGTGGAGTCACTGCCTGGCGCCAAGGGCGGAGCACTCAATCTGGCGTTGCGCCACACTCCGCCCGACACGGAGGTGGTGGCGCTGCTCGACGCGGACTTCCTCTGCGAGCCGGATTTCCTCTCGCGCCTGGTGGGCTTCCTGGACGACCCAGCCATCGATTACGTGCAGACGCCGCACGACTACCGGGGCTGGAAGGGCCGCCGCTTCCAACAGGCCCTCTACTGGGAGGAGCGGCAGGGCAACCTGCTGAACCTTCCGGGACTCAGCGAATGGAACTTCACGCTGCTCATCGGGACCACGTGCCTCATCCGGCGCTCGGCGCTGGACGCGGTGGGGGGCTGGTCGGAGACGTGCCTGACGGAGGATGCGGAGCTGTCATTGCGATTGAACGCCCGGGGCGGCCAGGGCCTCTTCGTGTCGGGGACGTTCGCCCGGGGCCTGTTGCCGGAGACCTTCCGCGAGTTCCAGAAGCAGCGCTTCCGCTGGACGGTCGGGCCCATCCAACAGCTCAAGATGCACTGGCGGGGGCTGTTGCTCGGCATGTATCCCCGGATGCCGCCGGTGATGAAATGGGCCATCTTCTTTCACGCCATCGCGGTGGTGGCCGAGGTGGTAAGGGACGCCCTGTGGGGATTCTCCCTGCTGGGCATCTTGTTGCTCGCGTTCGACCGGCAATCCATTCCGCTCCCGCGAGGGCTGCTCTTCCTGATGGGGCTGGGGGTCTTCAATTCATGGATGGTGTTCGGTTTGCGACGCAGAATGCTCCGGTGCTCCGCGAGGCACCTGCTCGCGGCGGCTGTCGCCAGCGCGTCCCTGACGCACCTCCAGCGGCAGGCGGTGCGAGCGGCCCTCTTCTCCCGCAAGCCATTGCCCTGGCTGCGGACCGACAAGTTCCAGGCCTCGCGCCTGGGCTGGAAGGCCGCGCTTGCCTCCACCCGTTCGGAACTGTCGTGGGGGCTCTTGATGCTGGGCCTGGCCGGGGTGTTGCTCCGACTGTCGGACCTGTCCCGTCCGGACCTGTTCCTGCTGAGCGCCATGGGGATGGGATGGGAGGCATTGCGCCTCTTCTGCGCGCCCTATCTGGCCCTGCGCGCGGACGCCGAGCTGCGCGAAAGAGGGGACGCCACCCCGCGTCGGGACCCCTCCGCTGCCCGTCCTGAACCGCGGGTCCCGGCCGCACCCTGACCCCATGCGGACGGAGCACCGCGCGGCCCTTCCGCCAGGTGCTTCGCGGGGAGGGCCGCCCCCCACCCGGGCGCGATGGGTCCTGCCAGCAGGCGGGCCCATCTGCTCCAGGGCGCGGTGGTGGTTCGCGAGGAGGGACGATGGTGGATGCGATGAGAGGGGGGATGGCGGCCGGTCTCTGCTTCTTCGTGGCGGTGCAGGCGTGCGTCCTGCTGCTGCTTCGCCGGAACCTGCGGCACGGCGTGGAGGCCCGCCGGTGGAGCGGGTGGGGGCTGGGGGCCGTGTATGGCTTTGCGGCGCTCATGGCCGTGGGGGTGACAGGGCAGGGGAGGGACGTGCTGCCGGCGTTGCTGTTCTCGCTCCTCCTCGCGGTGCCGCTCTGCCTCTGGCTGAAGCACGACTCGGTGGTGCGGTCGCTGTCCTTCACGAATGGGGTGCTGGGCTTGCTGCTGGTCGCGGTCATCATGTTCCGCTGGTTCCAGGACGCATTCCCGCCTTCCGCGTCCGTGGCGCGAACGCTGTTGTTCATCCCCTGGGTCGTGGGCCTGGGCTTGATGAGCCTCCAGGTCGTCTACGCCTTCCGCATGCAGACCGCCTCCCTGCAACGGCTCATGCGGCGGCGGTTCCTCCGCCCGACGGAGCCACTGCCCCCACGTCGCCACGGACCGTTCCCGAAGGTGACGGTGCACGTGCCCTGTCACGCGGAGCCGCCCGACGTGGTCCAGGCGACGCTGGAGGCCGTGAGTCGCCTGCGCTATCCGAACTTCGAGGTGCTGGTGGTGGACAACAACACGAAGGACCCGGCGCTCTGGCGTCCCGTGGAAGCGCATTGCGCGAAGCTGGGACCACGCTTCCGCTTCATCCACGTGGAGGCACTTCCCGGCGCGAAGGGCGGCGCGCTCAACCTGGCGCTGCGCCACACGCCGGCCGACACGGAGGTGGTGGCGCTGCTGGACGCGGACTTCGTCTGCGAGCCGGACTTCCTGGAGTGCCTGGTGGGCTTCTTCGACGACCCGGCCATCGACTTCGTGCAGACGCCCCATGACTACCGGGACTGGGGGGGCCGCTCCTTCCAGCGCGCCAGCTACTGGGAGGAGCGGGTGGGCAATGCGTTGCACTTCCCGGGGCGCAGCGAATGGGATCTCCACCTCATCGTGGGGACCCTGTGCCTCATCCGGCGCTCGGCGCTGGACGCGGTGGGGGGCTGGTCGGAGACGTGCCTGACGGAGGACTCGGAGCTTGCGTTGCGCTTGAGTGCTCGCGGTGGCCGTGGCCTCTTCCTGTCGCGCACGTTCGGACGGGGGCTGCTGCCGGAGACGTTCCAGGATTATCAGAAGCAGCGCTTCCGCTGGACGGTGGGGCCCATCCAGCAGCTCAAGCTGCACTGGCGCGATGTGTTGCTCGGGCGGTATCAGCGGATGCTCCCGAGCCAGCGGTGGGACGAGGTCTTCCGCGGCGTCGCCTTCCTGTCCGAACAGGCATTGGGTCTGCTGGGCCTGCTCGCGCTGTTGGGGACGCTGCGGCTCGCGGTCGACCGGCAATCCATTGCGCTGCCCATGGGGCTTTTCGTCCTGATGGGGACGGGGCTCGTCAGTGGGGGCGTGCAGTCCTGGCTGCGAAGTCAGCTGCTGGGTTGCTCCCTGGGCGACCTGATCGCCGCGAGGGTCGCTGAAGCCTCCCTGGCCCACACCCAACGCGTCGCGGTCACGGCCGCGCTCTATTCCAGGAAGCCTCCGGTCTGGAGGCGGACCAGCAAGTTCAAGTCTTCCTCCATGGGCTGGCGGGGCGCGCTGGCGTCCACCCGGGTGGAGTCGTGTCTGGGCATCGCGATGCTGGTGCTGGCCGGGGTGCTGCTGCGCCTGTCGGACCTGTCCCATCCGGACCTGTTCCTGCTGAGCGCGGTCGGACTGGGATGGCAGGCGGTGCGCTGCTTCTGCGCTCCCTATGTGGCCCTGCGCGCGGACGCGGAGCTGCGCGAGAGCGCCAGGGCTCCGCGGCCTCAAGGCCTGCCCGCCGCGTGTCCCGACACGGGCGGCCCGCCGCGCTGAGCTCGTCCCCTGGCGCGATCCCACTCCAGGCCCGGTGTCCGCATCTGCTGGAAAGCTTCGGAACTTCAGGGGGGACCATGGTGGACGGGATGTGGACAGGGCTGCGCGAGGTGGGAATGGGTGCCAGTCTTTGCTTCTTCGTGGCGGTCCAGGCGTGCGTCCTGCTGCTGTTCCGCTGGAACCTGCGGCATGGCGTGGAGGCTCGCCGCTGGAGCGGGGTGGTGCTCGCAGCCGTGTATGGGGTTGCCGCGCTCCTGACGTGGCGCGTGATGGGCGGGGCGGCGGGGATGTGGCCCGCGCTCGGGGGCTCGGTTCTCATCGCGATGGCGCTGTGCGTGGCCATGAGGCACGACTCGGTGGTGCGCTCCCTGTACTTCACGAATCAGGTGCTGGGCGCCCTGCTGGGGACCGTCATCCTGTACCGCTGGTTCCAGGAGGGTTTTCCCCCTTCCGCCAGCGTGGCGCGGATGCTGCTGTTCATCCCCTGGGTCGCGAGCCTGGGGGGGTTGGTCCTCCTCTTCGTCTACCGGAACAACCAGGACACCGCCGCCCTGCAGCCCCTGATGCGACGCAGGCACCTGCGTCCGACGCAGCCGCTGCCGCCGCGCCGTGCGCCCCCGTTCCCCCGGGTCACCGTGCAGGTGCCGTGTTACGCGGAACCTCCCGACGTGGTGAAGGCCACGCTGGAGGCCATCGCGCGCCTGGACTATCCGAACTTCGATGTGCTCGTCGTGGACAGCAACACGAAGGACCCCGCGCTCTGGCGGCCCGTGGAGGCGCACTGCGCGAAGCTGGGAGCGCGCTTCCGGTTCATCCACGTGGAGTCCCTGCCCGGGGCCAAGGGCGGCGCGCTCAACCTGGCGATGCGCCACACACCGCCCGAGACGCAGGTGGTGGCCCTGCTGGACGCGGACTTCGTCTGCGAGCCGGACTTCCTCTCGCGCCTGGTGGGGTTCTTCGACGACCCCGCCATCGACTACGTGCAGACCCCGCATGACTACCGGGGCTGGGAGGGCCGCCGGTTCCTGCGCTCCGCCTACTGGGCGGAACGGCTGGGCAATGACCTGCACTTCCCGGGGCGCAACGAGTGGAACCTCGGCGTCCTCATTGGAACCCTGTGCCTCATCCGGCGGGAGGCGCTGGACGCGGCGGGCGGCTGGTCGGAGACGTGCCTGTCGGAGGACACGGAGCTGGCGTTGCGGTTGAGCGCCAGGGGAGGACAGGGGCTCTGCCTGCGGTCGACGTTCGGCCGGGGCCTGCTGCCAGAGACCTTCCCGGCGTATCAGAAGCAGCGCTTCCGCTGGACGGTGGGGCCCATCCAGCAACTCCGACTGCACTGGCGGGCCATGGTGACCGGCCGGCACCCCCGGATGGTTCCGGAGCAGCGGTGGGACGAGGTCTTCCGGGGCCTCTCCTTCCTGAACGAACAGGTGCTCCTGCTGCTGGGCGTGCTCGGACTGCTGGGCCTGTCGCGGCTGGCGTTCGACCGGCAATCCATTGCATTGCCAGACGGGCTGCTCGTGTTGATGGGGACGGGTTTCGCCAGCGCGGGCGTGAGGTCCTGGTTGAGAAGCCAGCTTCTCGGTTGCTCCCTGGGGGACCTGTGCGCAGCGGAGGTGATCAAGGCGGCCCGGGCGCACACCGAGCGCGTCGCGGTGCGGGTCGCGCTTTTCTCCCGGAGCCCCCCGGTCTTCCGGCGGACCAGCAAGTTCAAGGCGTCACCCGTGGGCTGGAGGGATGCGCTCGCCTCCACTCGCCCGGAGCTGACGTGGGGAGTCCTGGCGCTGGGGCTGGCCGGGGCGTTGTTCCTCCTGTCGGACCTGTCCCATCCGGACCTGTTCCTGCTGGGAGCCGTGGGACTGGGATGGCGGGCGCTCGGCTACTTCTGCGCGCCCGCCATGGCCGTGCTGGCGGACGCGGAGCTGCGCGAGCAGACGAAGGCCGCGCTCAACCCGGAGCCGGCGCCGGAGCGTCCGGCAGCGGCAGCACCCGCCACAGTCGCGGCTTGTCGTACTGGGGCGGAATCATCCCCAGGGGCCAGCCCTCCGCGGTGAGCTCCGCGTACTGGTAGGCGCGTCCTCCGAACGGGATGCGGGTGCCGGCGCCGGGCAGGCCCACGCCGATGGCCGCGTGCGCCAGCGCATCCGAGTACAGCATCACCGCGTCCACGCCCACCTGCCGCAGCAGCATCAGCGCCAGCACCGCCTTGGAGTCGCAGTCGCCGCGGTCCTGCGCGGGCACCAGCCCCGGCGGGATGATGCCGAAGGGTTCATCCCCGGGCAGCTCGTAGCGGATGCGGCGCACGAAGCCGAGGATGAGCTCGGTGGCCTGCGCCGCGTCCAGGTCGCGCTCGCGGATGGAGGCGGCGAAGCGCTCGCCCAGCACGCGCACCGGCTCCGCGTTGCTGCGCATCAGCTCCGCGTAGATGCAGCGCATGTCCGTGCCGCAGCCCGGCGGCGCCACGTAGGTGAAGCGCTCCGGGCCCATGGAGCGGTAGCGCAGCCGCACGCTGTAGTCGCGGTGCGCCTGCTCCAGCCCGCGCTCCAGCGCCTCACCCAGGCCATAGGCCACCTGCTGCCGCGCGGGCTCCAGGCCCTCCACGCGCCAGTCATACGCATGCGCCCGCTCCAGCGGCGTGTCCTCCGGCACCAGCGCCAGGCCCAGGTCCAGCGTCGCCTCCACCGGCGTGCCCGTGCCGGGCTCCGTCCGCGCGGGCTCCGCGAGCCGGCCCGCCTTGCGCGATTCCACGCGCCACACGGCCGTGGCCAGGACCGCGACCGCGACCGCCAACACCCACCGCATCCAGGAGCGCGCGGCCATGGGGCGTCAGGCGGGCGCGCGCAGCATGCCGGAGGGAAGCTGGGGGAAGGGGATGAGCCCGTTGAGCGTGGCCTGCAAGCCGGGCGCGGTGAGCAGGGCGATGACGAGCAGGAAGGCGCACAGGATGAGCGCCGCGGCGATGTTGCCCTTGCGCACCTCCGCCAACTCGTCGATGCCCGGCGTCATCTTGTCGAACAGCCGCACGCCCAGCGCCAGCACCGCCACGCCCACCGCCAGCGACAGCGCGACGTGCACGAGCGACAGGCCCATCAACTGGAGCACCGCGATGGGCGACACGGGCGGGTTCTGCACCGCGATGTCCACCGCGTCCCCGGTGGCCTTCAGCGCGTGTTGCACGAGCAGGCCCAGCGACACGAGGCTCGTCGCGTGCACCAGCCCCGCGGCGACGTTGCCCTGGCGCAGCTCCTCCACCGGGTGGCTGTCCAGCAGGCGGCCAAGGCCGTGCATTCCCAGGCCGATGCCCAGCGCGGCCACGAGGCCACCGAAGACGACCTTCACGAGTCCGACGACGAAGAGGGTGAGGTCCATGGGGCGTGCGAGGGACTGTAGCGGAAGTCCCCCTCGCCGCCATGCGGGAGAATCACGCGTCTTTACGCGGCGGCCTTCTTCCGGCGGGAGAGCGTCCAGCCGAGGAGGAGCAGCGCCGCCCAGCCCGCCCCCGACGCCGGTCCGTTGCCCACGGAGCAGCCCAGGCTGCGCGACATGTCGGACGTCGGGTCGTACTCCACGGCGACGTGGAAGTTGCACAGCGCCGCGTTGCCGGCCGCATCCAGCGCGGTCACCTGCACCGAGTGCAGGCCCGGCGACAGCGGCGTCCCCAGCTCCGGCGTGTAGAGCAGCTCCGCGGGGGACACGGTGTCCTCGGCGGAGGCCAGCGGGTAGTCGGCGCGGGTGCCGGACATCACGGCCGTCCTCAGCGTGACGTCCTCCGGGCAGGTGAGCACGGGCGGACGGGAGTCGCGCACCTTCACCTGGATTTCGCACGTGCGGCTGTTGCCCGCCTCGTCGGTCCGGGTGAGCTGCACGCGGGTGATGCCCAGCGGGAACAGGTCGCCGGGCGCGTGCGTCCGGGAGGTGGTCGCCTGGGCGGAGACGGTGTCGCTGGCGGTCGTCTCCGGCCACCACGCGTGCGCTCCGTCGGGCCCTTCGGCCTCGACGCGAACCTCGGTCACCTTGCACGCGGACGCGGGCGGCTGGCCGTCGCGCACGGTGACGGGGAAGGCGCAGGTGGACGCGTTGCCCGCGCGGTCGCGGGCCGTCATCGTCACCAGCGTCGTGCCCAGCGGAAGCGTGCTGCCGTTCTCCGGGATGACGGAGGTGACGACGCCGCCGCCCGACTCCTCCGTCACCGTGAAGGGCGGGTAGTACACCGGCGCGCCCTGGGGCGAGCGGGTGTTGACGATGAGCTCCGACGGGCAGCCCTGGATGGTGGGCGGCGTCAGGTCCGCCACGGTGACGTCGATGGCGCACGCGGCGACGCGGCCCTGCGCGTCCTCGGCCTCGTAGTGGACGCCGACGCTCATGGGCATGGACAGCGGCGTGCCTTCAGGATGGCTGGTGCGCACCGTCAGGGGCGCCTGTCCTCCCGTGAGCGTGGGCACCGGCAGGTGCATCTCCGTGCCCTGCGCATGCGTGGCGGGCACGTCCAGGTGGGCCGGGCAGTCCCGGAAGGCGGGCGCGGTGGCGTCGCGGTCCAGCCGCCACAGCGACAGGCCCTGGAAGGGGCTGTCATCCGGCACCAGCAGCGAGTCCCCGAAGGGCACCACCGTCGACGGTGAGAAGGGCCGGCTCGAAGGCACGCGGGCCAGACGGTACGTGCCCTGGACGGTGCCGTCGGTGCGCCACAGCTCCGCGCCCCATTCATTGGGCGCTCGGTAGAAGACGAGCTCATCCCCCCAGGCGGCGAGGAAGCCCGGGACGACCTGCTGGCCCGCCTCTTCCAGGGAGACGACCTGGGTGTGCTCCGCCGTGCCGTCCGTCACCCAGAGCTGGCGGCCGGAGCCCGTGCCCTGCGTCAGGTAGTAGGCGCGCGCGCCGGCCTGGACGAGCGTGACCGTCCCGGTGAGGTCGCGCGGAAGCGCCTTCACTGGAAGGGTGCCCGCCTCGGTGCCGTCCGTGCGCCAGAGGTCCACCTGCTGGCCGTCCTTCACGAGGAACAGCAGCGCATCCCCCAGCACGGTGAACTGGCTCAGCTCCGGCTCGAAGCCGCCGGCGACCAGGTCGCTCACCAGGGATGTGCCCTGCTGCGTACCGTCCGTCTTCCACAGGGCCCGGCCGTGCTGGCCGTCGTCCGCGGTGAAGAAGCAGGTGGAGCCCATCGCGATGACGGCGCTGGGATCCGAGGACCCCGCGCCGGAGCGGATGTCGCGCACGAGCCAGGTGCCCTGGGCGGTGCCATCCGTGCGCCACAGCTCGCGGCCCTCGGGTCCGTGCGCGCTGAACAGCATGGCGTCGCCACACGGCCCGCGCAGGAACGGGGACGAGCCCTGGGCGCCGGGCAGCACGTCCTGGACGCGCACGGTGCCCGCTTCGGTGCCGTCCGACTTCCAGAGCTCGGTGTCGCCGTCGCTGTCCTCGGCGGCGAACAGCACGGAGGTGCCCAAGGGGATGAGCGCGCTCGGCGTGCGCACGCCGCTCGCCGCACCCGGCTGGATTTCGCGCACGAGGTGCGTGCCCTGGGCGGTGCCGTCGCTCGTCCACAGCTCGCGGCCGGAGGCGTTGCTCCGGGCGGTGAAGAACAGGCGGCCGGGCACCGAGGCCAACGTCATGGGGTCGATGACGGCGGAGGCCGGCATCAGGTCCTGCATGGAGCGCGTGCCCTGGGCGGTGCCATCCGTCGACCACAGGGTCAGCGGCCGGTGATCGAAGGACTCCACGCGCGGGCCGGTGAAGTAGTACAGCCCCCCGTTCAAGGTGGCCCGGGGCTGGACCTCGAAGTTGGTGACCGAGCCGAAGTCTCCGCGCTCGCCCGGCAGCGCCGACAGCCGACGCACGCTCACGGAAGAGGTTTCAGCGGAAGCGCCACCGGACGCCAGCGCGGGACCCCCGACCGCCACCAGTGCCAACGCCGAAAGCCACGCACGACCGCTGTCAGTCATCATCCAACCCCTCCCCGCCACAACGCCCGTTCCACCGACTGCTTTGCGACCACCGACCGTGGATCCGCGAGGACCCCTGCCTGCCGTCACCCGCCTGGAGGCGCACCCTCCGCACGGTCCGGTGGATCCACAACCCGGGGGCCGGCGGACTGTTCGCCAGCCAAAGCAGGGGGCCGGTGTCACACCTGTTTCATGTGTTCACCACCGACCGGCGGACCCCCGTTTCCCATCCGCCGAGACGCACGACTGTCCTGTCCCCCCTTCCCCCGGTACAGTCCGCTCTGACGCATGGCGTCGTGCGTCTTCGGGTACGAGACGAGGTCCACCATGAGACAGCTTCAGGTCCGAGGACTCTTCGAGGGGTATGGCATCGCGCCGGGCACCTGGGACGAGCTGTTGGGCACCGGGGAGTCACCGCGCGAGGACGTGTTGCGGCTGCTGGAGCGGCTGGGCGCGCGCACGCCGGCGGAGTTCTCGCGGATGCAGGCGTTGGCGGAGCGGGCGCTGATGAACCAGGGCGTGACGTTCTCCGTGTACGCGGATCAGCGGGGCACGGAGCGCATCTTCCCCTTCTGCCTCATCCCCCGGCTGGTGTCGGCCGCTGACTGGGACCACGTGGAGCGCGGGCTGGAGCAGCGCGTGCGGGCGCTGGGCCTGTTCCTGGACGACGTCTACGGCGAGCAGCGCATCTTCGCCGGGCGGCCGGAGCTGCGGGACATGGTGCTGGGCACGCCGCAGTACCTGCCGAAGCTCAGGGGCGTGCGGCCCGCGGGCGGGGTGCGCATCCACATCGCGGGCATCGACCTCATCCGCGACGGGCAGGGCACCTTCCGGGTGCTGGAGGACAACCTGCGCACGCCCTCCGGCGTGTCGTACGTGCTGGAGGGGCGGGTGCTCTCCAAGCGCGTGCTGCCGGAGGTGCTGGAGCGCACGCGGGTGCGGCGCGTGGACCACTACCCGGCGAAGCTCGCGGAGACGCTGCGCGCCTCCTCCCCGGAGGACCCGGAGCGCAGCACCGCGGTGGTGCTGACGCCGGGCCCATACAACTCCGCCTACTTCGAACACAGCTTCCTTGCGCGCACCATGGGCGTGGAGCTGGTGCACGGCGCGGACCTCTTCGTGGACGACGACCGCGTGTGGATGCGCACCACGCGCGGGCCCAAGCGCGTGCACGTCATCTACCGGCGCATCGATGACGCCTTCATCGACCCGGAGGCCTTCCGCCCCGACAGCATGCTGGGCGTGAGGGGCCTGTTGCGCGCCTGGGCGGCGGGCAACGTGGCGCTCGCCAACGCGCCGGGCAACGGCGTGGCGGACGACAAGGCGGTGTACGCGTTCGTGCCGGAGTTCATCCGCTTCTACCTGAACGAGACGCCGGTGCTGGAGCAGGTGCCCACGTACGTGTGCGCGCGCGAGGACGACCGCCGCTACGTGCTGGAGCACCTGGAAGAACTGGTGGTCAAGGCGGTGGACGAGGCGGGCGGTTACGGGATGTTGATGGGACCGCAGTCCACGAAGGAGGAGCGGGAGGACTTCCGCCAGCGCATCCTCGCGCAGCCCCGGCGCTACATCGCGCAGCCGCGCGTGGAGCTGTCCACCTGTCCCACGTGGGACGCGGCCTCCGGGTCGGTCGTCGCGCGCAGGGTGGACCTGCGGCCATACATCCTCACCACCCCGCAGGGGCCGTGGGTGCTGCCGGGCGGCTTGAGCCGCGTGGCGCTGCGCGCGGGCTCCTACGTGGTCAACTCCAGCCAGGGTGGCGGTTCCAAGGACACCTGGGTCCAGAAGGAGGATGCATGATTGCCCGCATCGCGGAGCACTGCTTCTGGTTGGGGCGCTACCTGGAGCGGTTGGAGAGCGTCGCGCGGGTGTTGCAGATGACGGATCAGCTCGCGCTGGACGCGGACCTGCCGGCCGACCAGTGCTGGGTGCCGGCGCTGGCCATCTTCGGCGAGCGCGCCACCTTCGCGGGCAAGCACGGCGTGAAGGCCGAGTCCGACGGCGAGGCGGTGCAGCACTTCCTCACCTGGGAGGACGACAACGGCTCCAGCCTGGTGCACACGGTGCTGGCCGCGCGCGACAACGCGCGCACCATCCGCGAGGTGGTCAGCCGTGAGTGCTGGGAGGTGACCAACGAGCTGTATCACTTCCTCACCGGCGAGGCGGGCCGCGCGGAGTACGCCGCGTCGCGCTTCGGCTTCTACCAGCACATCCGGCGCATGGTGCAGCTGTGCCTGGGCCTGCTGGACAGCACCATGCTGCACGACACGCCGCAGGAGTTCGTCTGGCTGGGGGTGATGCTGGAGCGGGCGGGGCAGACGTCGCGCCTGCTGGATGTGCACCACCACATCTTCAGCGAGGTGAAGCACGGGCACCGGGTGGTGGAGACGGCGCTGTGGCTGTCGCTGCTGCGCGCGTGCTCCGGCTTCGAGCCCTTCATGAAGAGCCACCAGGGTCGGGTGACAGGGGACGCGGTGGCGGCGTTCCTGCTGTTCGAGCCGAGATTCCCGCGCTCGGTGCGCTTCTGCCTGGAGTCCGCGTACCGCTATCTGGGGCACCTGTGCCCGGTGGTGGCCAAGGGGCAGCCGGGCGAGGAGTGCCTGTCCCGGCTGGTGCCCCTGGTGGAGGAGCTGGCGCCCCACCCCCTGACGGACGAGGGTGACGCGGTGCACGCCCTGCTCACGCGCATGGTGGAGGGCACGGACGCACTGTGCACGCTGATCTCCCGCGATTTTTTCGGACGGGCCCCCGTGCAGGTGGGCACCCAGGAGATGGCCGGGTAGAGTCCGCGGCCATGTTGAACCTGCTCGCGCTGTCCTTCGAGGGAGAGCTGGCCCCCGGTCTGGACCTGCGCTGTCTTGCTCCCGGACGCAAGCCGCCGGACGGCTGGGGCGTGGGCTACTACCCGGGCGGCGAGTTCGCGGCCACGGTGTTGAAGGAAGCCGCGCCCCAACTGCACAGCACGCGCAGCGAGCTGGTGCGCACGTGGGACCCGCTGGAGTCCTCGCTGATGCTGCTGCACCTGCGCACGGCGACGTGGGGGCCCATCACGGAGGCCAACACGCAGCCGTTCGTCCGCAGCGCCTGGGGCCGGGACTGGCTGCTCGCGCACAGCGGCAGCCTGGAGCAGCGGCTGAAGATTCCGGCCGGGGCGCGCTTCGAACCGGTGGGCTCCACGGACTCGGAGACGCTGTTCTGCCGCTTCCTGGACTGGATGCAGGACCAGGGCTGGCGAAGCCTGGGCGAGGTGGATGCCTTCCGCCTGCGCGCGTGGCTGGAGGAGCTGAACCAGCTGGGGCCGCTGACGCTGGTGGTGTCGGACGGCAGGGACCTGCTGCTGTACGCGGACTGCACCGGCGCGACGCAGGGCTGGGTGTGGCAGGTGTCGCCGCCCTACGAGCGGCTGGTGCTGGGCGACGAGGACGTGGAGCTGGACCTCACGCGCCGGGGCGCCAAGAGCCGCAAGGGCGTCATCGTCGCCACGCAGCCGCTGGACTCGCGCACGGACGTGCCGGCGAACTGGACGCAGCTCGCGCCCGGGGGCCTGGTGCTGGTGCGCCAGGGGGCCATCCGCGTGGAGGCGCTGCCTTCCAGTGCGCAGGGCACGGTGGCGCCCGCGATGGCGGCGGAGTTCGAGGCGCGAAGCCGCCTGCGCCGTCCGCCGGAGACGCCGGTGCGGGTGATGGACGTGGTGCACCGCACCGTCTACCGCTATCAGAACCCGGTGGAGCGCAGCTCCCATCTCTTGAGGCTGACGCCCCGGCATGACCGGCTCCAGTCGCTCCTGTCGCACGACGTGAAGCTGTCGGTGGGCGTGACGCGCTCGGAGTACGAGGACGTCTTCGGCAACCGGGTGCGCCGGGCGATGGTGGACATGCCCTACACGGAGCTGGTGATGGAGGCCCGCTCGCGCGTGGAGCTGCGGGACACGGATCCGCTGGGCTACCGGCCGCTGCACGTGCGCTCGGTGCTGCCGCTGGTGTGGATGCCGTGGCAGGCGAACATGCTCCAGCCGTACCTGCTGCCGCCGGAGCTGCCGGACACGCAGTTGGAGGAGCTGTCCGAGTACGCGATGAGCTTCGCGCGCCGCAACGACCACGACCTCTTGGACACGCTGCTGGACATCAACTACTCCATCTTCAAGGAGTACCAGTACGCGCAGGGCACGACGACGCTGAACACCACGGCCTTCTCCGTGTATTCGGCGCGCAGGGGCGTCTGCCAGGACTTCGCCAACGTGTTCATCTGCCTGGCGCGCCTGCTGGGGGTGCCCGCGCGCTACGTGTGCGGCTACCTCTACACGGGGCCCAAGCACGCCAACACGGCGCAGGCGGAGGCGTCCCACGCGTGGGTGCAGGTGTATCTGCCGGAGGTGGGGTGGAAGGGGTTCGACCCGACCAACGGCATCCTCACGCAGACCGACCACGTGCGCGTGGCGGTGGGCCGGCAGTACTCGGACGCGACGCCGACCACGGGCACCATCTACCTGGGAGGCGGGGGCGAGCAGTTGGAGGTGTGGGTCCGCTGCGAGCCGGTGATGCCCGAAGGGCAGTGAGGTCTCACCTGTCACAGGGTCGTGTCTCACGGTGGGGGATCCGCGCATCCCCAGGGTCCTGATCCGACGTCGAACGGGGTTGCCTCCCCTGGTTCTCGTATCAAGACACCCCGGTTCCTAGACTGCCTTTCCCCCTCAGCTGGAGAAAGACAGACATGGACGCCGCATCCAGCCCTCCCACGCGTCGCGTGCGGGTGGAGTCGCCTGACGCTGTTCCCTTCCTGCTCGTGCCGGAGTCCCTCCTCCCGGAGGTGGACCACCCGTGTCGCATCCCGGTGAAGAACGTGGAGGAGGCCGAGTTCCTGGCCGCCGTCCTCCAGCAGCACGGGGGCCTCTACCTGGGAGCCCGCGCCGCCGAACACCGTGAGCTCGCGGACTGGGCGGACGCGACTCCCGTGGGTGTTTCCGTGGGTGCGCCCTGGAAGAAGGATCCGCCGGTGAACCTCACCGAACTCCTGGGCCGGGTGCCGGTGAAGAACCCTGTCTCGGAAGGTCGACAGTTGTTCGGGGCAGGGGACACGCGGCCGATGGAGCGCACGGACGCGGTGCTCGTCCACAAGCGGGAGCCGGCGAACGTGCTGCTCGCCAATGGCTGTCGGGTGGGCGCGCTGCACCAGTTCAACGCGTTCATGGAGTCGCCCGAGTTCCTCTTCGACCATCCCTCCGAGCACGTGCAGGGCATGCTCCTCACGGAGATCGCCCGTCAGGCGAGCCTCGCGAGCATCCACGGGGTGGGGCTGCCGTTCGACTGGGTCATCATCCTGACGCGCCTCACGCTGGAGTTTCAGCGCTTCGTGCGCCTCGACGCGCCGCTGGTGATGCGCACCTTCGTCAGCTTCCGGCTGCCGGAGTGGACGGAGCCGGTGCGGACCGAAGGGCGCAAGGGCCGCATGTGGATCGCCGTGCAGGGCTGGCAGGACGACGTCTGTTGTTTCTCGGGGCTGCTCGGCGCCGTCAGCAAGGCGGCGTCATGAAACACCTGCACCGCTGGATGCCCACCCTGCTGATGGTGACGGGGTTGGGGCTGCTCGTCCCGCTGGGCCTGCGGCAGTTGTCGCGCACGCCGGAGGAGAGCCGCGTCGTGGCGGGCCTGATGATCGCGGCCTACGCGACGTGGATGCTGGTGGAGAGCCGGGTGACGCTGCGGGAGACGAGCAAGCCCACGGCGGAGCGCGATGGCTCCACGCTCGAACTCTACGCGGTGGCGCGGTTGACCACGCTGCTGCTCGCGCTGGCGTTCCCCACGTTGGAGGCGGGCCCCGGGATTCGAGCGGTGGGGTTGCTGGGCTTCATCTGCGGGGTGGCATTGCGGTTGACGGCCATCCGCACGCTCGGGCGGGCGTATTCGCACCGGGTGCGGTTGCCGGATGCGGACCTGCTCGTCACGGGTGGTGTCTACCGGAGGCTCCGGCACCCGGCGTACACGGGGATGTTGCTGGCGCACGTGGGCTACCTGCTCGTGTTCCCCAGCGTGCCGGCCATCGCCGCGTTCGTGCTGCTCTTCGTTCCGGCCGTGCTGCTGCGCATCCGTCACGAGGAGCGGCTGCTGCTGGGCTCCTTCCCCGGTTACGAAGCGTACGCGGCGACCCGCAAGCGGTTGGTCCCATGGCTCTGGTAGCGGGCCCCGCTGGCTTCGGTGTCGTGCTCCTGGGTGCGACGGGCCTCATGGGACAGGCCCTCCTGCGACAGCGGGGCGAGCACTCCGTGCACGCGCTGGTGCGCTCCCCGGAAGGCCATGCCTGGGGCGAAGGCATCCACGTCGTGCGCGGGGACCTGCACGACATCCCGGAGGCGTTGTTCCCGGCGCACCCGTACGTCGTCCTCCACTTCGCCACGAAGCCCCGGGACACCGACGGCACGGGCTTCGAGTGGACCAACGTGGACGGGACGCAGCGGCTGCTGTCCCGGCTCACGAAGGACTGCCGGGGCGTCATCCACGGCAGCTCCATGTCCGTCTACGGGCCGGGTCCCCACCTGGGCGTGACGGAGGCGCATCCGTTGAACCCCATCACGCCCCTTGCCCGCTCCCGCGTGGCGTCCGAGGCGCTCATCACGAAGCACGCCGCCGAAGCCGGCCTGGGCGCGGTGTTGCTGCGTCCGCGCTTCCTCATCGGAAGGGGGGACCGGTTCGTCCTCCCCGCGATGGTGAAGATGCTCCAGCGCCGTCGCCAGCTCGGGACGGACTCGGTGGCCTGCTCGGTCATCGACGTGGATGACTGCGCGCGCATCATCTGGAAGCTCGCGCGGCGCATGGTGGAAGCGCCCCGTCCCGAACAGCGGGCCTACAACGTGGCGTATTCGAGCCCGCTGGTGCGCTCGGAGTTCCTGGGCACGCTGGTGCGGGAACTTGGACTGCCCGAACCCGTCGTGAAGGTGCGCGTTCCCAACCTGCTGCTGAGCGCCCTGCGCGATGCGCCCAGTCTCCGAGCCCAGGCGCTGGCCGAACGTCTGGAGTTGCTGACCCGCTCGCAGTGCCTGGACGTCGCGCGGCTCAAGGCGGTTCCCGGCATGCGCGCACTGCTCGCACGGTCTCCGGTGGAGGCCCTGCGAGCCGCCCTCGACACCTTTCGTTCCTGAAGGAACCCCCAACATGTCCGCCCCCCTTCCGCTTGTGTCCATGACCGAGGCCGGAGACCCGAGCCACGTCGGTCAGAAGTTCGCGCGCCAGCAGCACCTGGCGCGGCAGGGCTTCCCCGTGCCGGAGTTCTTCTGTCTCACCACCACGATGTTCCAGGAGGTGGCGCGGCCCATCCTCTCCGCCATCGAACACCTCACGTCGACGGTGGACCGCTCATCCCAGCAGGACATCCGCCGCGTCGCGGAGGAGATTGAACAGCTCTTCCTCGACGTGCCCCTGAGCGCGGAGCGGGAGGCCTCCATCCTGGAGGCGTTCGACCGGACCTTCGGAGCCAGCGCGGTGGTCGCTGTGCGGGCCTCGGTGGTGGGCCGCGCGCTGGGGGAGAGCGAGGACTCGGAGAGCGACCCGTTCGCGGGGGTGAGTTCGACGTTCCTCTACGTGCGACGCGATGGGCTGATGGAGCGGATCCGCCAGTGCTGGGCGTCCGCCTATACGCCGGAGGGGCTCATCTATCGGCTGTCCCAGGGGCGTGAGGTCCGGGGACTCACCGTGGCGGTGGGCGTCCAGCGGATGGTGCCGGGGCGCCGCTCGTTCGTGCTCTTCACCTGCGACCCGAAGACGACCGAGCGCAAGACCTTGATTGTCGCGGGGCACGGGATTGGAGAGGGCGTCGTCCAGGAGAAGGTCGGCGTGGACCACTACTTCATCCACCCGCAGACGGGCCGCATCGACCGGGAGTTGGGTCACAAGGCGGAGATGCTGGTGGAGAACCCCGAGCCTGGAGGCGGACTGGTGGGACAGCCCGTGCCGGAGGCCCTGCGGGACGCGCCCTGCCTGACGGACGCGGAGCTCCAGCGGCTGGCCACGCTGGCGCGGGACATCGAGCGCAGCTTCGGAGTGCCCCAGGACATCGAAGGCACGTTCACGGAGGACGGCACGCTGCACGTGCTGCAATCGCGGCCCATCGCCTTCGACTTCCGGAAGATTCGCGTCTGGGGTTGCGGCAACGTGTCGGAGAGCTTCCCGGGTGTCACCACGCCGCTGACGTATTCGCTCGCGAGCCACTTCTACGAGGTCATCTTCCACGACTTCCAGCGCCGCATGTGGGGCGCGGACGCGCGGACGCTCCATGACCATGTTCCCGCGTTCCAGAACATGCTGGGTTTCATCGACGGGCGCGTCTACCACTCGCTGTCGAACCTGATGCACGTCAATGGCATCAATCCCTTCCTCGCGGTCACCTCCATGCGGGACCTGGAGGACGTGCTCCAGTTGGATGCCTCGCTGGTCATCCGCCTGCCCGGCCACCGCGAGAGCTTCCCCAGCACCGCCAGCTATGCGCTCGCGCTGGGGCGCTCGGCCGTGGGGGCGCTGGCCGCCACCGTGTCGTTCCAGCGGGACTTCGACGCGTATCGCGTCTGGTGGAAGCAGACGCTCGCGGGGCTGCGGACGCTGTCGCTGGACCGGGAGGATCCGCTGGTCGTCATCCACCACTTCCGGCAGGTCTGGCGCGAGGTGGGGAACTGGTGGGGGCTGACGCTCATCAACCACTGGTACATCAATTCGTACTACGGGCTGGCGAGCCGGTACCTGCGCAAGTGGACCGGTGCGGACCCCAGCGAACTGCTCGCGGGATTGCTATGCGGGGCCAAGCCGGATGAGGGCAGCCACGCGCTCTTCTCCGCGGTGGCGCTCGCGGAGACCGTGCGAGCGGATGCGGCGTTGTCGAAGCTCTTCGCGGAAGAGACCGCGGAGGAGGTGTGGAGCCGGATTGCCTCCGGGGCGGTGGCTCCGACCTTCGCCCGGGCGTTCCGCGAGCACTTGAGCGCGTACGGTGACCGGGGCGTCCAGGAGCTGAACGTGGAACGCCCGAACCTGCGGGACACGCCGTGGGAGTTGGTGCGCATCGTCCAGTCCTACGCGCGCACGTCCGTCACCCGGGGGGAGCTGCGGACCTCGGATGTGCTGCGGCGCACGGAGGCCGAGACGCGGCTGGCGGTGCTGTTGAAGGGACAGCCGCTGCGCAAGCTCGTGGTCCAGCAGTTGCTCGAACGGTTGCGCACGGTGATTGGCCTGCGCGAGGACAGCCGGTTCTGGCGTGGCCAGCTCTTCGGCTTCAGCAAGAGCGTGTTCGCGGCGTTGGGGAAGCGGATGGCGGAGCGTGGCGTGTTCGCCTCACCGCTGGACGTGCACTACCTCACGCTGCGGGAGCTCCTGGACCATCACGAGGGCCGGAGCGTCACCCGGGGCCTGGGGGAACTCGTGCGCCTGCGTCGGCGGGAGCAGCAGGACAATCAAGAGCGACAGCCTCCGCGAGACTTCACCACCGTGGGCAGCGTGGCGGATGGCATTCCCCGAGCGGTGGAGGCCGCCAGCGATGATGCCTCCCTGCTCAAGGGCTTGGGGTCGAGCGCGGGCATCGTCGAGGGCTTCGCGCGCGTCGTGAAGGACCCCGGAGCGGTGGGCTCGCTCACCAAGGAGGACATCCTCATCGCGAAGGAGACGGACCCGGGCTGGCTCTTCCTGATGCTGGCCTCGGGCGGCATCGTGGTGGAGCGGGGGAGCATGCTGTCGCATACGGCCATCGCGGGCCGGAAGTTCGGCATCCCCACGGTGGTGGGCGTGGCCCACGCGACGACGCGAATCCCCGACGGCGCGCGGATTCGCGTGGACGGTTCCACGGGCACGGTCACGGTGGTGTCGACATGAGCCGGACCGCGACGTCACGGATTCAAGCCGTGCTGCGCTATTCGTGGCAGCGCTATCCGCCGCTGTTCTACCTGGTGGTGGTCACGCTCTGGTCCTTGAGCCTGGACGGCATGCTCCAGAAGCTCGGAGGAGGGCAGGGGCGCACGCTGTCGCGAGACCTGCTGCACGTGGGCTTGAGCGTGTTCGGCGTGGGCTACTTCATGCGCATCGTGGATGAGCTGCGCGACTACGAATACGACCGGATCCACAACCCGGACCGGGGACTGGCGCGGGGCGACGTCAGCTTCCAGGACCTGTACGTCGCGCTCGCCGTGTGCGCCGCCATCCTGCTCGGCTCCAACCTGGCCGTGTCGTGGCCGCGAGCCCTCATCCTGCTGGGCATCATGGTCTACAGCCTGTTCCTCTGGTGGCTGGAGTTGAACAGCACCACGTACCAACGGAGCATGTTCCTGACCATCGCGGTCGCCATCCAGTTGCACGTGGGGCAGGGCGCCTATGTCTGGGTGGCGCAGGCGGAGCGGGCGGGCCGGGCTCCGGAGGCGCATGGGCTGCTCGTCGTGCTGGGGCTGGTCCTCATCTACCTGCACTGGGAGGTGATGCGGAAGACGGCGTGGCCGGGGTCCACGAAGCCGGGAGAGAAGCTGTACTCCGACGAGGTGGGATCGGCGGCCAGCAGCCTCCTCGCGTTCGCGCTGGTCGTGGGGGCTTCGGGCTTGATGTTCCATCTGTCGGGGGGCACGGCCTGGCTCTTCGTGATTCCTGTCGCGGTGGGAGTCCTCAACGTGGCCTTGTTCTTCAAGACCCGCGGTCCTCGTGGCCGGTCGGGTCGGTTGGCGGGCATCAGCTACTTCTCGTTCCTGTTCGCCATGCTCGTGCATGCCTTCGTGGGCAGGTAGTCCTGCGCGGAAGTCTTCACTGGGGAGGGACCTCCGTGCGATGCAGTACCGGGTCCCTCGCGGTCAGCGGGCTGCTACGGTCCCGGCGATTTTTCCGAGGGGACCCCCATGCTCCATCCATTGTCACGACTGCTGTTGCCGCTGCTGCTCCTGGGTCTCGCCTGTGGCGATGACGCTTCGCCTGGCAACAGGCCCCCGACCCTCATCGGCCCGACAGCCCAGCCGACGCTGGTGACCTCGGGCGACGCGGTGTCGGTGACGGCGCAGGCGTCGGACCCGGATGGGAACACGCTCACCTACTCCTGGAAGCAGGAGCCCTCCTTTCCGGCGGGACCGATCGAGGGCGGCTCCCGGGCCAACATCACGTGGTTCGCGCCACCGGTGGACAGCCGCCAGCGCTTCACGCTGACGGTGACCGTGCGCGACGTCTGGGGTGAATTCGTGCAGGGCTCGGTCGACGTGGATGTCGACCCGCCCGTGAACGAAAACCACCCTCCGACGGTGTCGGACCCCACGGCCACGCCTTCGTCCGTTGAGGAGCGGCAGACCGTCGCCCTGGCGGTCAGCGCCTCCGACGAGGACAACGACGCGCTGACGTATTTCTGGGAGCAGTTGGCCCCTGCCTCACCTCGGGGAGCCTTCAGCGACCCTTCTGCTGCCCAGACCACCTGGACGGCACCGGAGGGACCCTACAGCCAACCCTTCACACTGCGCGTCATCGTCTCCGATGGAAAGGGTGGCAGCACCCAGCGCACCGTCGAGGTCGCTGTCCAGACTGTCAATCAAGCGCCCACCGTGTCCGCGACGATCTCCGGGCCGGCGGCATTGGTGGCTGGAGCCACCGGCACGTTCACCCTTACCGCGAGCGATGCGGATGGGGACCCGCTGACCTACGCGTGGTCGCAGACGGCCCCGGCGACACAGGGCACCTGGGTGGGCAGCCGCACTGGCGCGAGCGTGCAGTGGTACTCGCCCGTGGTGGGCACGCAGACCTCGTTCACTGTGTCCGTGAGTGTCACGGATGGGCAGAGCGCGCCCGTGGTCCGGACGCTCACCGTGCCTGTCTCCGTGCCCCGGTACTCCACGGACGTCCAGAGCGTGTGGAGTTCCGTCCCGTGCACGGGATGCCACGGCACCAGCGGAAGTCTCAGCCTCGCGGCGGCGAACAGCTACAGCAACCTGGTCAACGTCACCGCGGGCGCCTGCAATACGCTCAAGCGCGTTACACCCGGGGACCCGGACAACTCGGCGCTCGTCCGGAAGATGGAGGGCACGGCGTGCGGCAGCCGCATGCCCAGGAATGCTCCGGCCTACTTTGATCAGAACCCGGGGCTCCTTGTCCGTGTCCGCTCGTGGATCCTCGCGGGCGCGGCCAACGACTGACCTGGGGTGCGCTGAGAATTCTCGCCCTGCCTCTCCGAGGGGTGGGGTTTGAAGCCGCAGCCGAGGCCAGAAAGAAGTCCAAGGAAAGTCAGCCTCCACCCCCGAGTCGCGAGGGGATGATGCGGAGCTGCGGCGGTCACTCCCGCGTGCTCAGCCTCCAAACCGTGAACGTGTGCAGTGTCCGGCCCCGGAAGTCGCCCACGAGTTCCACCGGGCCTTCCACCGAACCGAAGCGTTGGATCAGCTCCTCCGGCGGTGGCGCGCCGTTCTCCGAACACCACAGCACGTCCTGCCCGGGCTTCAGCTCCAGCGCAGGCCAGAGGTCGTACTGGCTCTTGCGCCGCGACGGGCCCACGGTGTCCGTCTCCACGCCCGCGTAATAGGCCACCTGCGAGGCGAGTTGGTACGTGGGCGAGTACACCGCCGTGCGCCCCGGCGTCATGCCAGGAAAGAGCTGCTCGGGCGCGGACAGCTTCTCCAGCGGACTCCAGCCATGCGTCCGTGACAGCAGCACATCCCGCTCGAATGGCAGCACCGGGAACAGCAGGTGCGACGCCACCGCGAGCGAGATGAGCGCTCCGCTCCATGCTGTATCCCGCTGCCAATGGTGCTTCATGCCCGCGACGCCAATGCACGCCGCCAGGTACGCCGCCGCCGGCCAGTTGGCCTCGCCCCGCGTGCGCGCCGCCGCGTAGCCGAAGAACACCAGCGGCACCACCGCCGCCATGCGCAACAGGAACTGCTCGCGCGGACCCCGCACCGCGTACAGCACCGCCAGCGGGAACAGCAGCGGCCCGCCCATGGCCAACTGCCCCGCCACGAACTCCCCGAACGTCTTCCACCCGCCGCTGCCACCCAGCCCGTGGTTCAACTGGAACGCGAAGCCCACCCACCCATGGTCCGCGTTCCACAGCACCACCGGCAGGAAGCACAGCAGCGCAAGCCCCGCCGTGAGCCACGCGCCCGCCGGCAGCCTCCTCGCCCGCAGCGCCGCCAGCATGAACGCGAGCCCCAGCAGCACGGACGGGTACTTGGACAACAGCGCCAGTCCACACGTCAGGCCCGCCAGCACCCACTTCTCGCGGTACAGCGCCCACAACCCCAACGCCCAGAAGAGCAGCATCGGTGAGTCGGGCGTGGCCCAGACTCCGGAGATGATACCCACCGGCACCACGCTCCAGAGCGCCAGCGCTCGCCACGCCACGTCCTTCGAACCGTACACGTCCCGCGCGAGCCCCCACACCGCCGCGCCCGTGCCCAGGCCGCACAGCAGCGCCGTTCCCCGGATGCCCAGCGCCGCGATGAGCCACGCCACCAGCGGCGGGTGGTCGAAGTACCCCCACGCCAGATGCCGAGCCCATTGCCAGTAATAGGTTTCGTCGAAGTAGACGTCCGTGCCCAGCGCCAGGGCCAGCCGCAGCCCCAGGCCCAGCACCACCAGGGCGACGCAGGCCCTCATTCCCAGGCCGGAGGTGGAGTCGGCGGACGCACGCACGCCCCCGGACAAAGCGCACCGGAAGGCCGTTGGCCAGCGGCGAGTGAGCCCATTTCGGCTTGCCCCGGAGCACCCAGGCTCACAATGTGATGGGCCGCCAAGTCTTCGCGCTCCGGGAGCCCTCCATGGCCGTACATCCCCCCTCTGGCTCCACCAACAGGCTTGCCCAGGAGCCCTCGCCCTACCTGCGCCAGCACGCCACCAATCCCGTGGACTGGCACCCGTGGGGCGACGAGGCCCTGGCCCTGGCCCGCGCCCAGCACAAGCCCATCCTGCTCTCCGTGGGCTACTCCGCGTGCCACTGGTGCCATGTCATGGCGCACGAGTCCTTCGAGTCCCCCGACACCGCGCGCCTGATGAACGACGGCTTCATCAACATCAAGGTCGACCGCGAGGAGCGCCCGGACCTGGATCAAATCTACCAGGGCGTCGTGCAGCTCATGGGGCAGGGCGGAGGCTGGCCCCTCACCGTGTTCCTCACGCCCGACCTGCGCCCCTTCTACGGCGGCACCTACTTCCCGCCGGAGGACCGCTACGGCCGCCCCGGCTTCCCCCGCCTGCTCACCGCGCTGCGCGACGCGTGGGAGAACAAGGCGGACGAAATCGAAGAGCAGGCCCGCCGCTTCCAGGAGGGTCTGGGCGAATTGTCCTCGCATGGCCTGGACGCCGCCCCTGGCCACCTGGACGCCGAGGACATCGTCGCCATGGGCCACAACATGGCCAAGCGCATGGACCCGGTGAACGGCGGCTTCGGCGGCGCGCCCAAGTTCCCCAACCCCATGAACGTCGCGCTGCTCCTGCGCGCGTGGCGTCGCGGCGCGGGCGAACCCCTCAAGGCAGCGGTGTTCCGCACGCTGGAGCGCATGGCGTTGGGCGGCCTCTACGACCAGTTGGGCGGAGGCTTCCACCGCTACTCGGTGGACGAGCGGTGGCTGGTGCCCCACTTCGAGAAGATGCTCTACGACAACGCCCAGCTCCTGCACCTGTACGCGGAAGCGGAGCAGGTGGAGTCGCGCCCCCTCTGGCGCAAGGTCGTGGAGGAGACCGTCGAATATGTGCGCCGCGAGATGACCGACCCGGCCGGCGGCTTCTACGCCACGCAGGACGCGGACAGCGAGGGCGAGGAGGGGAAGTTCTTCGTCTGGCGCCCGGAGGAGGTCCGCGCCGTGCTGTCCCCCAGCCAGTCCGAAACCGTGCTGCGCCACTACGGCATCACACCACAGGGCAACTTCGAACACGGCGCCACCGTGCTGGAGGTCGTCGTCCCCGTGGAGACGATCGCCACCGAACAGGGCCGGCCCGTGGAGTCCGTGCAGCAGGAGCTGGCCGAAGCCCGCCGCCTGCTCTTCACCTCGCGCGAGCAGCGCGTGAAGCCGGGCCGCGACGACAAGATCCTCGCCGGGTGGAACGGGTTGATGATCCGCGGCCTCGCGCTCGCGGCGCGCGTCTTCGACCGGCCGGACTGGGCGAGGCTCGCGGCGAACGCGGCGGACTTCGTGCTCGCGAACCTGTGGGACGGCACGCGTCTTCTTCGCTCGCACCAGGACGGCAAGGGCCGCATCGACGGCTTCCTGGAGGACTACGGCGACCTGGCCGCGGGGCTCACCGCGCTCTACCAGGCCACCTTCGACGCGAAGTACCTGGATGCGGCGGACGCGCTCGCGCACCGCGCGGTGGCGCTGTTCTGGGACGAGGAGAAGCACGCGTACCTGTCCGCCCCCCGGGGACAGAAGGACCTGGTGGTGGCGGCCTTCTCCCTCTTCGACAACGCGTTCCCGTCCGGGGCCTCCACGCTGACGGAGGCGCAGGTGGCGCTCGCGGCGCTCACGGGCGACGTGGCCCACCTGGAGCACCCGGAGCACTACGTCGCGAAGCTGAGAGACCAGCTCGTGCGCAACCCGCTGGGCTACGGGCACCTGGGGCTCGCGGCGGACTCGCTGTTGGACGGTGCGTCCGGCGTCACCTTCGCGGGCACGCGTGAGGCCGTGGCGCCGCTGCTGGCCGCCGCGAACCGCACTTACGCACCCGCGTTCTCCTTCGGGTGGAACGACACCGCCGCTCCTCCGCCCGCGCGCCTCCAGGAACTCTTCGAGGGGCGTGATCCGGTGGACGGGCAGGGCGCGGCGTACCTCTGCCGCGGCTTCGTCTGCGAGCGGCCGGTGACGGACGCGGCCACGCTCGCGGAGCGACTGGTGGCGGCCCCGGGCCACTGAAACAAGCAGCCCGGGCCACCGCCGACGGCTATTTCACGTCGGTGACCTGGAGCGAACCGATGAGGGGCGTGATCTCGGCGTTCCCCTCGTAGCCCACGGCGAAGTGCGTGGCGTCCGCGACGGGCTGGTTGAAGGTGGGATCCAACTGGGTCCACTCGCCCACGTAGGCCTCCACCCACTCGTGCCAGTACAGCGCGGGCACGCCGTCGGAGTTCACCATGTAGATGACGCCGTCCACGCGCCGCGCGGGGATGCCGGACGCGCGCAGCATCGCCACCGTGAGCAGCGAGTGCTCCGTGCAGTCGCCCTTCTTCTGGCGCAGCACGTCCGTGGCCCGGTCCGCGCTGGCGCCGTAGTCCTTCTGCAGGTTGCTGTACACCCACGCGGACAGCATCCGCGCCGCCGTGTACGCGTCCTTCTCCTCCCGGATGATGCTCCTGGCCTGCGCGACGATGGCGGGCGCCTCGGACTCCACCGCGAGCGTGGACTTGAGGTTCTCCCCGCCGTCGGGGTCGGACACCGGCCGGGGCTTGCGGCCCTTGGGCGCGGGCGGCGCCGCCATCAGCGTCACCTCCACGCGGCCGTCCGGCAGCGCCTTGTACTTCTGCCGGTACGTGTCCTGCTGGAACTTCGCCGGCAGGTTCTTCATCACCAGCGTCACCTGCCCGGGCACCTCGCGCGCCTTGGCCGGCAGCGGCTTGGGCAGCACCACGCGCGTTAGGCCGAACACCTCCACCAGGTCCATGCGCTTGGCCACGCTCTCCGACTCGGCGCGCGCCTGCATCGTCTGGCCGAAGTCCACGCGCACCATCTTCCCGTCCGTCGTCAGGAAGGCCGCCACCGGCACCTTCTCCTTGTCGGACAGCGTGCTCACGCGCGCGAGCTTCACCTTCACGCCGCCCAGCACCTGCTCCTCCGGGGCCTCCACCGTCGTGACGGTGCGGTAGCCCTCCAGGTCGGTGCCGTCCAGCAGCACGCCCTCCACCTGCTTGCCGCGCAGCAGCGCGACGCGCGCCTGGTCCGCGTCCTCCACCGTCTCCCTGGGCGCGGGCATCGGCTTGAGCACCTCCTCCGGCTGGCCCGGGCGCTTGCGCACCACGCGCAGCCCGTCCGCCGTCACCGTGCCCACCAGCTCGTTGTCCCCGCCGTCTCCGCGCTGGCTGACGGTGAAGGACAGCAGGCGCCCACCGGGCTTCGCTTCGTAGACGCGCACCTCGCGGTGCACGCGCTCCGACACGCGCGTGCCCACCTGCGCCTTGAAGATGAGCTCGTTGACGCTCTGCACCTTCCCGCCCGGCAGCGCCGTCAGGTCGGTGAAGAACCAGCCCACCTTCTTGTCCATCAGGTACAGGCCGAAGTACTCGCCGCCCTTGGGGCGCGGGGCCTTCAGCGCGTCGGAGAGCTCCTGCGCTTGGGGCGCGGCGGCCAAGGCCCAGGCCGGGGAGGGTGCCCCGGACAGCAGGGCGAGCAGGCTCAACAGTCCCAGACGGGTGCGTCGCATCGGTCGGTTCGTGGAAGGCATCTGCCCCCTCCTGACGGGGACCTGGGCGGCGTCTTCACGCCCAGGGGTGGTCCGGGACTGCTGACTACAGGCGCTTGGTCAGGATGATGAGGTCGTCGCCCTGCTTGTAGAAATCCCGCAGGCGCGCCTCTTCCCCGTACTTCATGGACGCGTAGAAGCCGCGCGTGGGGCCGTAGGCCTCCGTGGCGCTGGTCTCCACGCGGATGAGCCGCGCCTTGCGGCGGCGCAGGTCGCCCTCCATGGAGGACACGAGCTGGGCGCCGATGCCCTGGCCGCGCACCTCCGGCGCCGAGGCGATCCAATACAGGTCGTGCGTGTGCTCCGTCATCGGCGTGGGGCCGTAACAGACGTAGCCCACGAGGCCGCCTTCCTGCCCGCGGTCCGCCACGAGGATGGTGTAGTCCCGGCTGCCCGCGGTGAGCGCGATGTCAACCAGCTCGATGGCGCAGTCCTGCTCCTCCTGCGAGAAGGTTTCGATTCGCCGGATCAGCGCGGCGAGCGGCTCCCGGTCCTTTCTTTCGAGTGTGCGGATTTCCATGGGCTCTTTCGAGAGCGACCTCCACCAGCCGTGAGGCCAGGGTCGCGTAGTCCATCCCAGCGGCTTGCGCCGCCTTCGCGAACCCCGCGCCCGGGTGAAGGTCGCAGTTGGGGTTGATGTCGATGACGTACGGCACACCCTCGGGCGACACCCGAAGGTCCACGCGTCCATAGTCCTGGCAGTCCAACGCTGCAAATGCTTCCAGCGCGGTCTGGACGCAACGGGCTTCCTGCACTGCGTCGAGCTTGCACGGCCCGGAGGTCGAATCCCGGTACTCCGGCGACTCCACCTCCCACTTGGCCCGGTACGACACGATGTTCGGACGGTTGTCGAACGCGTGGCCGAAGTGGATCTCCGTCAGGGGCAGCGCCTGTCGCGGGCTGTTGCCCAAGAGCGGCACGTACACCTCGCGGCCCGGGATGTACTGCTCCACCAGCGCGGGCTGGTGGAAGGTCTTGAGCACCGCCTCGCACGCACGCACCAGCGCGGAGCGCTCCGTCACCACCGAGTCGAAGTCCATGCCCACGCTCGCATCCTCGCGGGCGGGCTTCACGATGAGGGGCCAGGGCAGGTCCACCGCCAGGGCGTCCTCCCGCCGGCGCACCACGAAGGACGCGGGGGTGGAGACGCCGTTGGCGCGAAGCAGCTCCTTCGCCTTGGGCTTGTGCAGCGCCAGCCCCAGCGACAGGGCGGACGAGCCGGTGTACGGCAGGCCCAGCGCGTCCAGCAGGCACGGGACGGCCATCTCCCCGCGGCTGTCGGCGGCCAGCGACTCGCAGAGGTTCACCACGAGGTCGGGCTGGAGGAAGCGCAGGGACTCCACGAAGTCCAGCCGGTCGCCTTCGATGGCGAGCGGCTCGGCGTGGACGCCGTCCCGGCTGAGCGCGTGGGCCAGGCTTTCGGCCACCCGGACCACGTCCTCGCGGGCTTCTCGCCCCGGGTCCTCTTCAAGCAGCTCGTGGTCGCGATTGTGCAGCAGGATGATGTGCATTCGGAGTGGCCGAAGGGTTAGCACGTCCCCAGGGACCTTCCCAGCTTGAGGCACGGTGGCTGGTTGGCCCCTCACAGGGCTACCGCCCGCCAGGGTCTGCGGTACGGTAGGTGACCTCCAAGGTGGGCGACCGCCTGGAGGAGGTCCGGGATTCCCGAAGCCCGGCAAGGACGACATGCGGATTCGCGACCCCATCCACGGCGTCATCCCGGTGAGCGACCCGGAGAAGGCCGTCATCGACAGTCGCTTCTACCAGCGCCTGCGCTACGTGCGGCAGCTGGGCTTCGGCGACCTGGCCTTCCCGGGCGCCACCCACACCCGCCACGCCCACAGCCTGGGCGCCATGTTCGTGGCGTCCCGCGTGTTCGCCGCCGTCGCCAGCCGGTCCGACCTGCCGGACGATGTGCGTGAACATTTCTGCGAAGCCGTGCGATTGGCGGTGCTGTGTCATGACCTGGGGCACATGCCGCTGTCGCACGCGTCGGAGCGCATCGCGCCCCGGCGGTCGCTGCTGCGGTTGCCCGGCTGGCTGGATTCGGTGGCGGAAGGGGAGCAGGCGAACCACGAGGACTTCACCGCCAAGCTCATCCTGGACAGCTCGCTGACGGAGGTCATCCAGCGCGAGTTCGGCCCCCGGGGCATCACCCCCATGGCGACGGTGGCGCTCATCTCCGGGGCGAAGCCGCCCAGGGACCCGGGCTTCACGTACAAGGGCGTGGACTGGACGCCGCTCTTGCGCGCCATCGTCTCCGGGGAGCTGGACGCGGACCGGATGGACTACCTGCTGCGCGACTCGTTCTACACGGGCGTGAACTACGGCCGGTACGACATGGATTGGATCGTCTCCAACCTGCGAGATCCCCGCCGACCCGGAGGCCTTCCTGCTCTGTGACGACGCGGCGCTCTGGTACACGCTGCGCCGCTCGAAGAACCGGTGGGCGGAGCGCATCAGCCGCCGTCAGGGCTTCAAGCTGCTGGCGCAGTTCACCGAACGCGACACGGGCTACGACCTGGAGGTGCTCAACAGCGCGCTCACCAGCGAGGGCTTCGAGCACTACACCGTCCAGTCCAAGGGCGCGCTCAGCAAGTACGTGGGCTCCGCCGGGGGCAACCCGGGGCTGTACATCCTGGACGTGTCCACGGGCCGGCTCACGGAGGTGGCGCGGTACACGCCGCTGTACCAGCGCTACAGTGGCGCGGTGCGACTGACGCGGCTGTATGTCCGGCCGGACCAGGCGGAGCGGGCGCGCGAGATGATGGGCCGGCTGCTCGGCCAGACGACGCAGTCCTGAAGGATGGTGCAACCATGAGCGAGCCGCTCCCCGGCATGGGCCTCTTCGCGCCCTACACCCCCGTCGAACCCCGGGCCTCCTCGGTGGTCATCCTCTACCGCCGCGCGCGCGATGGCGTGGGCGTGGAGGTGTTCTGGGTGAAGCGGGAGCGGGCGCTGGCCTTCGCCGGAGGCTTCTACGCGTTCCCCGGGGGCAAGCTGGACCGCGACGACGCGGACGTGCCCGTGCAGGGCGCGCAGGGCGAAGAGGCCGCGCTGCGGTCGGCGGCGGCGCGCGAATTGTTCGAGGAGGCGGGCGTGCTGGTGGCGGAGGGCGCGCGGGCCCTTTCTCCGGAGGCCCTGGCGGAGGGGCGCACGGCGCTGCTCGCGGGGACGGTGAAGTGGAGCGCGTGGCTTGCGGGCCATGCGATGGCCCTTCGCGCGGAGGACCTGAAGGCCGCGGGCCGGTGGATCACCCCGCCCTCGGTGCCGGTGCGCTTCGACACGCGCTTCTACCTGGTGGAGATGCCGGAGACCGCGACCGCGAGCATCGTCCCTGGCGAGCTGTCCGAGGGCGCGTGGATCCGCCCGGAGGACGCGCTGTCGCGCTGGAGTGACGGCACGGCGCTGTTGCACCCTCCCGCGCAGCACGCGTTGCAGGTGCTGTCGGAGTTCAAGGACGAAGCGGACGCTCGCGCGCGACTGAACACGCCGCCGTACTGCCCGGGCTACGTGGCCCAGCGCATCGAGTTCCAGCGCGGCGTGCGCGTGGTGGCGCTGGAGACGCCCACGCTGCCGCCCGCGACGCACACCAACGCGTACGTGCTGGGCACGGGCGACCTGCTCATCGTGGATCCGGGTTCCTCCGACGTGAAGCAGTACGCGAAGCTGCTGTCGCTGGTGTCCAGCCTGAAGGCGGAGGGGATGCGGCCGGTGGCGGTGGTGCTCACCCACCACCACGGCGACCACGTGGGCGGGGCGCTCGCGGTGAAGGAGCGGCTGGGGATTCCGCTCTGGTGCCATGCGCGCACGGCGGACCGGCTGGACTTCCAGGCGGAGCGGCTGCTGGAGGACGGCGAGGTGCTGGAGCTGGGCGGCCCGCTGCCGCAGCGCTGGCGCGTGTTGCACACGCCGGGGCACGCGCAGGGGCACGTGTGCCTGGTGGACTCGCGCAGCAGGGCGGCGGTGGTGGGGGACATGGTGGCCAGCGTGGGCTCCATCGTCATCGACCCGCCCGAGGGCAACATGGTGGACTACCTCGCGCAGCTCAGGAGGCTGCGCGACTGGCCCGTCACCACGCTGTACCCCGCGCACGGCGCGCCGGTGCCGGACGGTCCGGGCAAGCTGGACGAGTACCTGCGCCACCGCGCCCAGCGCGAGGCCATCATCCTGGAGGCGGTGCCCTCGACGGGCGCCACGCTGGCGGAGGTGGTGGCGACGGCCTACGCGGACACGCCGCCGCTGCTGCACCCGGTGGCGGAGCGCAGCGCCCTGGCCACGTTGGAAAAGCTGGTGGCGGAGGGCCGCGTGCGCGAGGAGTCCTTCAGCTGGTTCCGCGTGGGGGCCTAGAAGCTGCCCAGCAGGCCCAGGTGCGGGCCCTTCGCGCCGTAGGTGGCCACGGGCATCAGCGTCACGCCCTGGGAGCGGGATTGTCGTGACGCCTCCTCCACGCGCAGGGCGCTGCTGTGCGTCAGCTCGTAGCCCACGCTCGCGCCCACCACCGGGAGGATGAAGAGCGCGGCGTTCACGGCGGGAGGCGCGTCGGCGCCGCCGCTGTTCACCAGCGAGATGCCCAGCAGCCCGCGTACGTGCCCACCGGGATGCCGATGAGCGCCCCGGCCGCTGCTCCCGCGACGGCCATCACCAGGCACTCGTCACACCCCACCGTGGCGGAGCCCAGCAGGTAGCCGAAGGAGCCCAGCACCGTGGCGCCCACGACGCCCCCCGTCGCGCCGCCCAGCACCTCCACCGCCACGCGCGGCACGGGGTCCTTGGACGGCGGGGGGCGCGTGTCCGGCAGGGCCCCGGCGGTGACGGAGGGGCGCGAACCGGAGGGCTCATCCCCCCGGGCATCGAGGTCCGGCGGCGGCGGTACGTCCTCCTCCGCCGCGCCCACCAGGGGGGGCGGCGTGAGGCTCCCGGTGGGAGCCGTGGCCGGCTCGGCGGGGGCCTCCTGGGCGGAGGCCAGGCCCGACACGAGCAGCAGGGCGAGGAGTGGGAACGGACGGGAGCGCTTCACCACGTTCCACGCTACCGCAAGGGCGGCGGCTGCGTCGCCCCGTCCCCGGAACCGCCCGCCTCCACGCGCGTCCGACGGCGCACGGCCCGGTAGACCAGCGGCGCCACCGCCAGCAACGCCTGCGGCACCAACGACAGCGCGTCCGGGTACAGGCCCAGCATGTCCACGGTGAAGAAGCGCACCGGCACCAGCGGCAGCGCGCCCACCTCCTGCAACGAATGGATGCCCTTGCCCAGCAGCATCACCGCCGTCACCACCAGCACCACCGTGGAGAGGTTGAAGAGCGTCTTCATGGGCAGCCGGTAGCCCATGCGGTTGATGAAGAGCACCAGCACCGCCAGCGCCACGAGGCCGCCCACCACGCCCCACGCCACGCCCGCCGCGGAGTCCACCGCGAGCCCTTGCAGGAAGATGGCCGTCTCGAAGCTCTCGCGCAGCACGGACGTGAAGGCGATGGCGAACAGGCCGAAGGTGCTGCCCCGGCCCAGCGCGCCTTGCATGCGCTGGCGCAGCTCCCCCATGAACTGGCTCACGTTGGCGCGCGCGTTGAGCCACAGCGCCGCGTACAGCAGCATGCCCACGGCGACGAGCGCCGTGACGCCCTCCATCCACTCGCGCTGGGCGCCGGCCAGCAGCTTGCGTCCCAGCACGTACGCCAGCGCGCCGACGATGAGCGCGGACACCCAGCCCGCGTGCACCACGCGCACCTGGTCCAGGGCCTTCATCTTCTTGAGCGCCGCCAGCAGCGCCGTGACGATGATGGTCGCCTCGAAGCCCTCGCGCAGCAGGATGAGCAGCGTGAGCCACGCCACCGACAGCATGTCCGTCGTGCTCCCGGTCGCCTTGCGCGCCTGGTCGAGCAGCGACAGCAGCTCCCGCCCCTCGTCCTGGACATGCGGGCTCTTGCGCTCGGCGGCGAGCCGCGCCTGGAGGAAGGCTTCCTCCAGTTTCTGGGTGAGGACGGGGTCTCTTCCGCGCAGCTTGGGCTCCACCGGCTCCAGGCCGTTGAGGTACGCGTCCAGCAGCTCCGTCTTCGCGCTGGCGTAGTCGCCCGCGGCGGCCATGCGCATCGCGTTGCCCACCGACTGCCGCGCGGCGAGCAGGGACTTCTCCTCGTCCTCGTCGGGCATGTTCCGGCGCAGGCACGCGACCTTGTCCGCGCCGTACTCCTTCGCGAGCTGCGCGTCGGTGGTGGTGGCCAGCCGCTCCATGGAGGCGCGCGGCGGCTCGCCCTGGCACGGCGGCTGGCGCAGCGTGAAGACGAAGAAGGCGAGCGACCAGCGGTCGTCCTCGGAGAGGGTGGGGTAGGCCGGCATCGCGGTGCCGGGCACGCCGAAGCTGGTGGTGTTGAACGCCTTGTAGGGCGTCAGGCCGTCCTCCATCAGCTCCGGGTCCTGGAAGTTCGCCGGCGCGGGCTCCATGTTCGCCGCGATGGCCACCGCCGCCTTGCCGTCCACGCCGTGGCAGGCCGAGCAGTTCGCCTGGAACAGCTTCGCGCCATGCTCCAGGTCCGGCGCCTTGCGAGGACTGCGAGCCAGGCCCCCCGCCAGCACCAGGCGCTCCACCAGCTCACCGCAGTCGCGGCTCACGCCCTCGGGGTCGATGGACTGGTCCACGCGCGCCTGGATGGCCTGCACCTGGGGCACGAAGGTGGCCGCCGCCGGGCCCAGGTCCTTCGCCGCGTCCAGCGCCTCCGCCGCGAAGCTCTTCTGCTCCGTCAGCTCGAACTCGGAGCGCGACGACACCGCCGCCGGGTAGTCCGCCTGGAGGTACTGGAGGATGCCCACCAGCCGGTGCCAGGTGCGCCCCTCGTCGGACGCGGGCGCTTCGGCCCGGACGGAGGAGGACAGCGCGAGCAGCAGGCACAACGTGACGGAGGCGGCGCGATTCACGTCCGACTTCTACCAACGCCCCCCCGGGCATTCAATTCTGAGAATCAATATCAGGATACACCGCCCCCTCCGCGGAGGAAGGGGGCGGCGGGGTCGACACCCTATTCGGACCCAGCGACATGAGGACCTCGGCGACTCCGTCCGCGTGCTGCGGGTTCTCCCGGGCCACCGTGCGGAAGCCACACTTCTCGAGGACGCGGATCGAACCGACGTTGTGGACAGCGACCCACGCATGGAGCGGACGTGTCGGCTCGAGCACGAGGAACTCCGAGAGCGCTCGTGTCGCGATGCCCTTGCCCCAGTGCTCGCGGCCCATCCAATAGGCGACGAGGCGCTTGCCGTCCTGCTCCCAACTGCCGAGGTACCCAGCGACCACGCCGCCAACGACGAGGGTGCGGGTCACGTTCTCGGGGCGGAGGACGTTCGTGCGCCAGTGGGTCAGGAAGGCATCGCGTTCCCGCGACGGGAATGCGGCCATGCGCAGCGCGACCGCGTCCCGTTGGTGCTCGAAGAAGATCGGGAGGTCTTCCTCTGTGACGTTGCGCAGGATCACCAAGAGAGCCGGTCTCCGCGAGCCGAGTTGACGGGCCGACTCTAGCCCGCGTCCCACCCCGGGGTCGATGCCGCGGCCTGCGGACATGGCCTTGACGGACCTGCCTGAAGCAGGTCAGCGCTCGTAGGTGAGGAAACCGAAGGGGAGGTCCGCCTCCGGGTGGGATTCCTCCTCCACGAGCCTCCAGGTGGACAGGTCCACGGGGGGGAAGAAGGTGTCGCCCGGGAAGTCGCGCGCGATGCGGGTGAGGTAGAGCCGGTGCCACCGGTGCGCCGTCTGTTCGTACAGGTCCGCGCCGCCCGCGATGAAGACCTCGGTGTCGGCCCGGGCCTTGTCCAGGGCCTCGTCCACGGCGTGCGCCACCTGGACCCCGGGGGGGGCGGCCCAGTCCCGCTGGCGGGTGAGGACCACGGTGGCGCGGCCGGGCAGCGGCCTGCCAATGGACTCGTACGTCTTGCGGCCCATGACGAGGGTGTGGCCCAGGGTCAGGCGCTTGAAGCGGGCCAGGTCCTGCGGCAGGCGCCAGGGCAGGGTGTTGCCCAGGCCGATGGTCCGGTTCGCCGCCATGGCGACGATGGCGGACAGGCGCGGGCTCATACGGCGACGGGCGCCTTGATGGCGGGGTGCGGGTCGTAGCCCTCGAGCGCGAAGTCCTCGTAGCGGAAGGCGAACAGGTCCTTCACGTCCGGGTTGATGCGCATGCGCGGCAGGGCGCGGGGCTCGCGCTGGAGCTGCTCCCGGGCCTGCTCCACGTGGTTCAGGTACAGGTGCGCGTCGCCCAGCGTGTGGATGAATTCATGCGCGACGAGGCCGGTGGCCTGCGCCACCATCATCGTCAGCAGCGAGTACGACGCGATGTTGAAGGGCAGCCCCAGGAAGATGTCCGCGCTGCGCTGGTAGAGCTGGCAGGACAGGCGGCCGTCGGCCACGTAGAACTGGAACATCACGTGGCAGGGCGGCAGCTTCATGGCGGGCAGGTCCGCCACGTTCCACGCGCTCACCAGGTGCCGGCGCGAGTCCGGGTTCTTCTTCAAGCCGTCCACCAACTGCCGCATCTGGTCCACGGGCGTGCCGTCCGGCGTGTTCCAGGAGCGCCACTGGTGGCCGTACACGGGGCCCAGGCTGCCGTCGGCGTTGGCCCACTCGTCCCAGATGGTGACGCCGTGCTCCTGGAGCGAGCGCACGCTCGTGTCCCCCCGGAGCATCCACAGGAGTTCGTGGAGGATGGACTTCACGTGCAGCTTCTTCGTCGTCACCAGGGGAAAGCCCTGGGTGAGGTCGAAGCGGAGCTGGTGGCCGAAGACGCTCAGGGTCCCCGTGCCGGTCCGGTCACTTTTCTTCGTACCGTGGTGCAGGACATGGTCCAGCAGACTCAGGTATTGCTGCATGCGCCCCTTATGATGGGGTGCAGGCTCCAGATCAACCTCCTGCTCTGCGCCGGTTGGCTAGTGTCGGGTGCGAAGCGCCGTTACAGAGGGTGAAATGAAGATCTACACGAAGACTGGCGATGCGGGAGAGACGGGCCTGTTCGGTGGTGGACGCGTCGCGAAGGATGACGTGCTGGTGGACGCCTACGGAGAGGTGGACGAACTCAACGCCACGCTGGGGCTCGCGCGGACCTTCCCCCTGCCCGCGGACCTGGACCACTTCCTCCAGCGGCTCCAGGAGCAGCTCTTCACCGTGGGCGCGGTGCTGGCCACGCCGCCGCACACCAAGGCGGCGGCGCACATCCCGGAGCTGAAGCCGGAGTGGGTGGAGGAGATGGAGCGCCACATCGACCGCTACGAGGAGGAGCTGCCGAAGATGACGCACTTCATCCTCCC
>SECN01000333.1 GCA_004173515.1 Myxococcaceae bacterium
ACGTAGAAGACGCAGACGCTGGCCGTCGCGGTGATGAAGAAGGGCAGGTCCAGGAACAGCGTGCCGTACAGGCCGTGCTGGAAGCGCACCACCATGCTGATGGGCATCAGCACGGACAGCAGCACCATCAACAGGTAGGCCATGTTGTTGGTGAGGTGGAAGAACGCCTCGCGCTTCACCAACAGGGGCAGGTCGCTCTTGAGGATGGTGGGCAACAGCTTCTTCGCCGTCTGGATGGAGCCCTTGGCCCAGCGGTGCTGCTGGCTCTTGAAGGCGTTCATGTCCACCGGCACTTCGGCCGGGGAAATCACTTCCGGCAGGAACACGAACTGCCAGCCCTTCAACTGCGCGCGGTAGCTCAGGTCCAGGTCTTCCGTGAGCGTGTCGTGCTGCCAGCCGCCCGCGTCGGAGATGGTGGAGCGGCGCCAGATGCCCGCGGTGCCGTTGAAGTTGAAGAAGCAGCCGGCGCGGTTGCGCGCGGTGTGCTCGATGATGAAGTGCCCGTCCAGGAAGATGCTCTGGGCCTGCGTGAGGATGGAGAACTCACGGTTCAGGTGGCCCCAGCGCACCTGCACCATGCCCACCTTCGCGTCCGCGAAGAAGGGCACCGTGCGCATCAGGAAGTCGGGGCTCGGGACGAAGTCCGCGTCGAACACCGCCACGTACTCGCCCGTGGCCAGCTTGAGGCCGTTCTCCAGCGCGCCCGCCTTGAAGCCCTGGCGGTTGACGCGGTGGATGTAGACGATGTCGTGGCCCTTCTGGCGGTGGCGCTCCACGCACGCACGCGCGATGCCGCACGTCTCGTCCGTCGAGTCGTCCAGCACCTGGATCTCCAACAGCTCGCGCGGGTAGTCGATGCGGCACACCGACTCCACCAGGCGCTCCACCACGTACATCTCATTGAAGATGGGCAGCTGGATGGTCACGCGAGGCAGCGCGGGGAGCGTGCCATTCGGCGTGGGCAGCTTGAACTTGTGGCGGTAATACAGGAACGCCATGCGGTACCGGTGGGATCCATAGACCCCCAGCACGCTCAGCAGGCTGAAGTAGACAGCCAGGAAGATGATCTCAACGGTGGTCATCGGTGACGCTCAGCCCCTCCCGCTGGCCCTGTCGCCAGCGGTCCAACCAGACGTGGCGGCATGCCCGACCGACCCGCTCACGCTGACCGCCGCCTGCTGGGTCCGCTGAGCCCCGCCCCGTATCTGCCCGAAAAGACTAGGCTTTGACGTTCCGACTCCTGATCGCGGCCGGACAATAGGGAGGCACCCGGGTCGTGTCAAACTATTCCCCGGTTCCGAGAGGCTTGAAAGGCCGGTGTTGACGCAAAACGTCAAACGGGCGTTCTCCGCGTCATGACAGGGCCTTGGAGGTCCCCCGGGCCCCGTCGGGTGGAGGACGTCCAGGGTGCGGAGGTCGGCTCAGGACCTGGCGGCGACGCGCAGGGGCGCGGGGGCCACGGTGAGGGGCGCGGCGTCGGCGACGTGGGACTCGTCGCGGGTGGCGCGGTCGAGGACGCCCTGCACCAGCTCCGGGAAGTCCAGGCCCGCGCGGGCGGCGATCTTGGGCAGCAGGCTGGTGGGGGTGAAGCCCGGCAGGGTGTTCACCTCCAGCACCACGTCGTTCTCCGTGTCCGAGCACAGCACGTCCACGCGGCCGTAGCCCCGGCAGCCCAGGGCGCGGTACGCGGCGAGCGCGAGCGTCTCCACGTTGAGGCGGCGCGTGTCGGACAGGCGGGGCGGCAGGAAGTACTGCGCGCCGCCCTTGTACTTGGCGTCGTAGTCGAAGCCCTCGCGCGGGAAGGACACCTCGCAGCTGCCCAGCACGCTGTCGCCGAGGATTCCCACCGTCACCTCCTGCCCCTGGACGAAGCGCTCCACCAGGGCCTCGCCGCCGAAGCGGCACGCCTGGGCCACCGCGGGCACCAGCGCCCCGGCGTCGTGCACCACCGACAGGCCCACGGACGAGCCGCCCTTCGCGGGCTTCACCACGCAGGGAAAGCCGCTGTCGCCGTGCAGCTCCAGGGCGCGCTCCACGTCCGCGCGGCCCACCTTGTAGCCCCGGGGCGTGGCCAGGTTGTGGAGCTGGAAGAGCTTCTTCGCCATGGGCTTGTCCATGGCCAGCGCGGAGGCCAGCACGCCGGAGCCCGTGTACGGCAGCTCCAAGAGCTCCAGCAGGCCCTGCACGCGGCCGTCCTCGCCCATGCGGCCGTGCAGCGCGAGGAAGGCCACGTCCAGTTCCGCCGAGCGCAGCGCCCGGTCCAGGCCGGGGCCGGCGAAGACGCGGGTGACGGTGTGCCCCAGCGTCTCCAGGGCGGCCACCACGGCCTCCCCCGTCTTGAGCGAAATCTCCCGCTCCTCACCCCACCCGCCCATCAGCACTCCCACGCGCTTGCCCATGTCGTTGATGCCTCCGTGGGCCTGCTCCAGAGCATGGATGATGCCATCCACCGGTGGGGATCCCGGACGCGGGGCTCCCGTGCAACCTGCTGGAATCAAAGGAGTTTCCAGGGCTCCATGGGAGAGCGGGCAGGCGTGTCCGGGCGGACACGGCGCGGCCCGGGGACCACGCGCGCGGGGGCCTCTTCCCGTGAAGCCTCCGGGCGGGTTCGGGCCCGCATCGGCGGACACCGGCCACACAGCGGGAGCGAAGGCCCGGTCAGCGCACACGGCCAGGCGCAACGCGCTGGCGCCACCGACCCCCGCAAAGCAGAAGGAGGCGCGCGGGCCTTCATGCCCGGGCGCCTCCGCGACACCTGCATGGGCCGGGAACCGGGTCAGCCGCCCGGCGCCCTTCCCTGGACTTCACCCGCCGTCGGCGAGGCCCCCATCCGGAAGCAGGCCACCGTCGGTGGCACCTGCATCGGTGGTTCCGGCGTCGGTGGTCCCGGCATCCTGCTGGCCACCGGCGTCGGTCGAGCCGCCGTCGGTCGTGACGCTGTCACCGGAGACACAGACCTCGTTCCGGCAGACGTAGCCGTCCAGGCATCGGCCCTGGTCACAGGGCTGCCCTTCCGGGTCGAAGTCGACGAGCAGGCTGCAGGCGGACAACCCCAGCCCCAGAACCAGGGCCGAGGGAACAATGAGCGATGAAAGGCGACGGCGCATGGCTAGTAGTTCCGGAGATCGTCTTCGTCGAGCTTGGGACGTTGCTTCTTCTCTTCGTCGCGCTTGCGCTTCTCCTCTTCGTCGCGCTTGCGCTTCTCCTCTTCGTCCCGCTTGCGCTTTGCTTCCTCGTCGCGCTTGCGCTGTTCCTCCTGCTCGCGCTGCTCCTTCTTGAGGCGGGCCTCCTCCTCACGCTCGCGCTTCGCCTCGGCCTCACGCTCCTTGCGCGTCAGCTTCTTCGCGGGCGGCGGCGGAGGCGTGGGAGGCGGCTCGAACGCGGGGACGACGTCGGGAGGCGGCGGCGTCGCGGCCGGAGTGGCCTTGGCGGGCGGAGGCGTCGCGGCGGGCGGCGTCGAGGTGGCATTCGCCTTCGGGGCCGGCTCGGTGCGAGCGGGCGGCGGAGGCATGGGCAGCGCCTGGTCCATGGGCTTCGCGTCGCGGGCCTGGACATCCCGGCGGGCCGCCGGGCTCTGGGCGGGCTGGGACGACGAACCGCTCCCGCCCTTGTAGAAGGCGAGGTAGCCGCCCGCGCCCGCGGCCACGAGGCCCGTCAGCACGCCCACGTCCGCCACCAGCGCGTACGTCTTGCCGGTGCTCTTCAGGTCCTCCGCGCGGGTGCTCCCCTGCGGCGCCGTCTTGAACGCGTCCGACTTGGAGGAGGCCTCCAGGCCGAAGTAGATGCCACCCGCCAGCAGCGCGACACCGGTGGCCAGCAGCACGTAGCCCACCGTGCGGCGGCTCACGCTGCCGCCCCCGGTGAAGTGCGTCGTCGGCTTGCCGCCGACCTTCGCCGCGTCCTGGGCGACCAGCCCCGTGAGGAACGCCTCGGAGCCCGTGGCCATCGCGTCGCCGCGCGGCACCTGCGGCCCCACCGCGTACGCCAGATTGTGGCCGTCCGCCACGTCCAGCCGCAGGCCGGTGACGCTCAAGGGCGCGTTGCCCGGGCCGCCGCGCACCAGCAGCGCCAGCACCTGCTGCACACCCGCGAGCGCGCCCAGCTCGCGCAGCGCCTTGTCACGGTCCTCGCCGTCGGGCTCCTTCGCGATGCGCTCCATCAGCGCCTGCGACCGCTGCTGCACCGGCAGGCGCGTGAGCGTGAAGGACGCCTCGCCTTCGCGCGCCTTGCCCTCCAGCACCGCGTAGCCCGGCGCCACCAGCGTCACGTAGTGGTCCGCGCGCGTCAGGCCGGTGAGCGCCACCGGGGACACGCCCCGGAAGGCCCCGTCCACGAACACCTGCGCGGGCACCGGCTGGGTGCGCACCGACAGCGTGGCCTCCGCGCTGGTCATCTGCGCCTTGCGCTCCTTCTCCACGAACGCGACCTCTTCGGGAGGAAAGAAGTTCGGGTTGAACTGGGCGCGAGGGTCCACCGCCAGCACCGCGCGCATCTCCAGCTCCGCGGCCTTGTTCTCCCCGTTGGCCACCTGCGACGCGGCCTTCATCACCCGCGCGCGGCTGAGCAGCCCGAACGCCCGCGACAGGTCCGCCAGCTCGTACGCGCGCACCGCCTTGTCGAAGCTCTGGAGCGCCTTCACGGTGTCCAGTTCGTCGTAGGCCTTGGCGCCCTCCTTGAACGCGGCGTTGCCCTCCACCGCCTTGGCCTCACGGGCGCTCGCGCCCTGGGCGTCCAGCGCGTCCGTCAGCCGCACCAGCTCCAGCCGCCCGGAGCGGGCCACGGCCTGCTCGGCCCAGTGCGACAGCTTCAGCGCCTCGCCCTCCAGCGAGGGGTCCAACGGAATGGCCACCACCGCGACGCGCGGGCCCGCCGCCGCCGGCAGCGCGCGCGGGATGAGCCGCAGGGGTACGTGTTGCTGCTGCGCCGCCGCGGGCCCCATGGCCAGCATTCCCACCAGCCAGCCACTGAGCGTCGCGTGCAGCGCGCGATTGAAAGGACGTCGCATCCGGTCTCCCTCGTTGCTGTGCGCATTACACGCACTGCACGGCGGAATGCCAGCCTCGAAAGGGGTTTCAGCGACCCGCCGTCGTCCCAGGCCCCCGGGACGCGGTTCCCAGCGCCAACCCATGGAGGTAGTTGAGGGCCACCCGGAGCTGCGCGTCCGTGAGCTTCGCCGTCACCGCCCAGTCCTTCAGGTTCGCGGGCAGTCCGCGTGGCGCGGCCGCGACCTCCGACGTTGTCTGCGACGGCTCCGCCCGGAAGTGGCGCTGGAGGTCCTTCTCCCGGGGCGCCTCGGCTCCCGCCTTGCCCGAGGACTCCTCCGGCACGAGGAAGTCCGGGGTGATGCCCTTCTCCTGGATGCTGCGGCCCTTGGGCGTGTAGTAGCGCGCGATGGTGAGCTTCAGCCCGGAGCCGTCCTCCAGCTCGATGATGGTCTGCACGCTGCCCTTGCCGAAGGTCTGCGTGCCCATGATGACGCCGCGGCCGTGGTCCTGGAGCGCGCCGGCCACGATTTCGGACGCGGACGCGCTGCCCGCGTTGACCAGCACCACCAGCGGATAGTCCTTCTCCGTGTCGCGGTCGCGGCTGCGCTCCTCGGAGGCGTTGCGGCCGTCGCGTCCGCGCGTGGACACGATGGGCAGGTTGCCCGGCAGGAAGCGGTCGCTCATCGCCACCGCCTGGTCCAACAGGCCACCGGGGTTGTTGCGCAGGTCCAGCACCAGGCCGTCCAGCTCCTTGCCGCCGTTGAGCGCGCGCAGCCGGTCCAGCTCCTTGCGCAGGGACAGGTCCGTGCGGTCCTGGAAGTTCTTCACCTTCACGTGACCGATGCCGTCGTAGAGCGCGCCCTCCACCGACACGATGCGGATGTGGTCGCGAAGGATGGCCAGCTCCTGGGGCGCGTTGAAGCCCGAGCGCATCAGCGTGAGCAGCACGCGGCCCCCGGCAGGCCCGCGCATCTTCTGGAGCGCGCGGCCCAGGTCCATGCCCTGGGTGCTCTCCCCGTCGATGGCGAGCAGTTCGTCCCCGGCCTTGATGCCCGCGCGGGCCGCGGGCGTGTCGTCGATGGGCGCCACCACCACCAGCTTCTCGCCCTTGCGCGCGATTTCGATGCCCAGCCCGCCGAACTCGCCCGACGTGTCGATCTTCATCTCCCGGAACACCTCCGGGGGCATGAAGACGGTGTGCGGATCCAACGTGTCGAGCATCCCCTGGATGGCGCCCTGGACCAGCGTCTTCCTGTCCACCGACTCCACGTAGTTGTTCTCCACGTAGGAGAGCACGCGCGCGAACAGCTCCAGTTGCCGGTACGCCGTCTCGTCCTTCGCCGCCGCGTCCGCCGGCTCCCTCGCGAACGCGGGAGCGCCCCACAGCAGGAGCGCGGCCAGACCCAGGCGCCACGGCGGGAGGAGACCTGTCACGGGAGCGCGTCCTTTGTGGCGGGGAGGAAGGGGCCCAGCGGGAACCCCCTGACTCTACACCCGGTCCGCGGAACGATTCCCGCCCGGCAGGCCCGCCCGGTCCGCGAAGCCCACCAGGTGGGACACGAACGCGTCCGGCCGCTCCATCTGCGGCACGTGGCCGAAGCCGTCCACCACGTGGACCTCCGCCTGGCGCGGCAGGTGCTGCCGGTACCAGGTGAGGATCTCCGGAGGCAGCAGCCGCTCGCTGCCGCCCCACAGGAAGAGCACCGGCATCTTCAGGTCCCGCACCGCCTGGGGCGCGATGCTCGCCTGCGTGGCGATGGCGTCCGCCGCGAGCGCCTGCACCGTGGGGTTCGAATAGAACTTGCGCATCTCCGACGCGAGCAACATCGCGGCCCACGGCGGACGGTGGAAGAGCCGGCGCGTGAGCTCGCGCGCGTCCTCGTTGGACTTCACCTCGAACACGCTCAGGAGCGTCGTCAGGGCCTGCGGCGTCAGCTCCGCGCCCGCGGGGGCCACCAGCGCCAGCGCCTTGACCCATTCGGGATGCTCGGCGGCCAGGTTGACGGCCATGGCCCCGCCCAGCGAGTTGCCCACCACGAGGGCGGGCTCCTTCACCACCTGCTCGCAGTAGGCGGTGAGCACGTCGAACTGGCTCTTCACGCAGGTGGGCCCGCCGCAGTACGCCCCGGAGAAGCCGTGCCCCGGCAGGTCCGGCGCCAGCACGCGCGAGAAGCGGCGCGCCAGCCCGAAGAACGTCCGCCCGAAGCCGTTGGCCGAACCGCCCAGCCCGTGCACCAGCAACACCGGCGGCCCCTTGCCCTGCCCCTGGAGCGCGTAGTGGTGCACCGCCTGGCCCGCGACGTTCACCGTCTCCGACTGGACGCCACGCGCCACCAGCACCCGGCGCATCGCCTTCTGCATCCCCACCATCAGGTCCACGTGCGAGCCTCCTTCTCCGCCGACAGCCGTCCGGCCCCTTTTAACGCCTCCCGCATTCCAGCGCAGCGCGTCAGAGCAGACACAGTCAGGGCGTGACGGTCGCGGCGGCAGCGGGGGCCAGCCAGGGGGCCGGGTCGACAGCCTGCCCGGCGCGGCGCACCTCGAAGTACAGGTAGGCGCCCTTGAGGGAGCCGGAGTCCCCCACCTCCCCCACCACGTCGCCCGGGGCCACGCGCGCTCCCACCTCCGCGGCGATGGTGGAGAGGTGGGCCACCAGGGTGTGGAAGTCATCGCCGTGGTCGACGATGAGCAGGTTGCCGTAGCCGCGCAGCCAGCCCGCGTAGACGACCGTGCCCTCCGCCACCGCGTGCACGGGGGTGCCCGCCGGCACGCGGATGTCCAGGCCCTTCTGCAAGATGACGGTGTTGAAGCGGGGGTTCACCACGCGGCCGAAGCCCACCTCGATGATGCCCGCCACCGGCCGGGGCAGCTTCCCCTTCAGCGCGCCGAAGCCGCTGGTCGCGGGGGCCTCGTGCAGGTCCACCAGCATGCGGGTGAGCTCCGCGTCCGCGCCCTCCAGCTCCTGCTGCGCCCGGGCCTGCTTCGACTGCGCCTGGAGGAAGGCCACGCGCTGGGACAGCGAGGTGTGCAGCCGCTTCAGCTCCAGCGTCGCCTGTCGCTGGAGCCCCGCCACGTGGTGCACGGTGCGCAAGAGCTCCAGGTCGCCCGCCATGCTGGCCTCCAGCGCGCGGGCCCGCCACACGAGCGCGGAGAAGTCCTCCGCGGACAGGAGCACCTCCAGCGGCCGTCGGCGCTGGAGCCGGTACAGGGTGCGCAGGCGCGGGGACAGGCGGCGCAGCTGGGCGCGCAGGGCTTCGCGCAGCACGGCCTCCTCGCGCTCGGCCAGCGTGACGCGGCGGCGGAACAGGTTCAGGTCCCCTTCCAGCGCGCGCACGCGGCGGCGGGAGAAGGAGGCCATGTCCTCCATCAGCTCCATGCCCTCCAGCACGGAGAGCTTCTTGGCCTCCACCAGCGCGAGCGTCGCGCGCTGCGCGGCCAGCTTCTCGCGGATGGCCGCGCGCTCCGACTCCTCGTCCTGCTGGGCTCGCGCGGAGGTCGCGCCCAGGAGCAGCACCAGCATCATCCCGAAGCAGGCGCGCCGGCTCATACCCGCAGGAAGCGCCCCACCGCGACGAAGCTGCCACCCAGGCCCAGCACGCACCCGGCCACGAGCAGCTCCATCGCGGTGCGCGTCTCCACCCACGGCGCGTTGACGCCCGGCCCCAGGATGAACGCGAACAGCGAGCCCAGCGTGGGGCCCAGCACCCGGCCAAACAGCCACAGCCCACCCAGCGCCACCAGCGCGCCCAACAGACCCTGGAGCAGCCCCTCCAGCAGGAAGGGCGCCTTCACGAAGCGGTCGGTGGCGCCCACCAGCTTCTGGATTTCAATCTCCTCGCGCCGGGCGTAGATGGCCAACTGGAGCGTGGCCGCGACGATGACGATGGTCGTCCCCAGCACCACCACCAGCGCCACCAGCGCCCCGAAGCTCAGCGCCCGCGCGATGGCGGACAGCCGCTCCACCGCGGCCTCGCCGTAGTCCACGCCCGTCACGCCGGGCAGCGTGCGCAGCTCCTTCGCCAGCGCCTGGAGCGCCGCGGGCGAACGCCGGGCCTCCGGCACGCGCAGCTCCAGCGTCGCGGGCAGCGGGTTCTCCGGCAGCTCCGACAGGGCCTCGCCCAAGTCGCCCAGCTCGCGCTTGAGCCGCAGCAGCGCCGCTTCCGGCGGCACCACCGTCACCTCGCCGTGACTCAGCTCCACCACGCGCGTGTGGACGCCGTGGACCTCGTCCTGTCCCAGTTGCGGGGCCAGGTAGATGGTGACCTCCACCTCCCCGCCCAGCGACGCAAGCAGGTTGTCCACCACGTGCGAGGCGCCGCGCGCGAGCCCCGCCGCGAACAGCGCGATGGCGATGGTGGACACGGCGATGAAGTGGACGAAGGGCGCGTGCTTCAGCCCGCCGGCCGCCGAGCGCCAGAAGTACGCCACCTTCGACAGCACGCTCATACCACCATCCGCCGGGCCGCCTTGACGCCGTCCTCGTCGGAGACGATGAGCCCGCGCTCCAGGCGCACCGTGCGCTTCTGGTAGCGCGACAGCAGCGTGGCGTCGTGCGTGGCCACCATCACCGTGGTGCCCCGGATGTTGATGTCCGTGAGCAGGTCCATGATCTCCACGGTGAGCGCCGGGTCCAGGTTGCCGGTGGGCTCGTCCGCCAGTCTCGCGAGCCTCCGCGCGGGGCACGCCCAGCACGTCCAGCGTGAAGCCCACGTTGTCCGCGACGCTGCGGTGCGGCAGCAGCTTGAAGTCCTGGAACACCACGCCGATGTTGCGCCGCAGGTACGGCACCGCCGACTCACGGATGCGCGCGATGTTCTTGCCGCCCACCAGAATCTGCCCCTTGGTGGCCTTCTCCCCGCAGAAGATGAGCTTGAGCAGCGTCGTCTTGCCCGCGCCCGAAGGCCCGGTGAGGAAGACGAACTCGCCCTTCTCCACGTTCAGGTTGATGTCCTGCAGGACGGGCGGATCGCCGGGATACGCCTTGTAGACGTGGAAGAACTGGATCATGACCGGGAGCGCGAACCTCCCGAAGCCTACCACGGCCCCGGAGCACGCCCAGGAACGGGCCGCTCACGGGGAGACGCGCGGACAGGCGGCGCGACTTAAGAGGGCTCACCCTCGCTGGCGAGGTAGCTCAGGATGACCTCGTCCAGGCTCTTCTCGGAGATGAGGTCCTCGCCGAACAGCGTCTCCACGCCCACCTCGTTGATGCGGGGCTTCTCCTTGAGGGCGCGCGCGGCGGCCACTTCGGGAGGCAGGACGATGGGGGCGGCGACGACAGGGGGCGGAGGCGGCGGAACGGGGCGCGGCGCGGCAATGGGCGCCAACTTCGGCGCGGCGGCGGCTTCGGCGTCCGTGGCGAGCTGGCCCGGCTGGTACGAGCGGACCGTGGACTCGTAGTTGTCGTAGACCCCGTTGATGAGGTTGCGCAGCATCTCCTTGTGCTGCTCCTCCATCAGCTCGCGGACGACTTCCGCCAGGTTCTCCGCGTTGAGGATGTCCGCGTAGGACGTCTTCTTCGACGCGAGGATGTTCCCGCCCACGAACAGGTGGGTGATGATGTGAGGATTGTTGACACCAGAGTCCTCGGTCTGGACGTGGTAGACCTTCCCCTTGTGCTTGATGTTGTGGTTGAAGCCAGTGACGGCTTTTTCGAAGGTTTTCGCCATTGCCGAGGTCGGGCACCGTACCAGCGGGTTCCAGGCTTCACAAGGCAAGCGTCACGCTCAACGTACCCCCTGGACATGCGCGCGCTATCATCCAGGCCGAACCACGCCGGAAGGGCGGGAACCCACCGATGACGAAGCCGGACAAGATCACGGACAAGGTCCGCCTCCAGGATGCCCAGACGCTGGCGCAGGGGTACTCCCCCGCCATCCGCGCGATGGAGATCGCCTCCATCGTCTCCTTCATCGCGCTGGAAGGCGTGCTCGCCTACAAGCTCTGGAGCACCCACCACACCGGGCCGTGGCTGCTGACCCTGGCGGTAGTGCTGGGCTACCTGGCCGCGGACTTCGTCTCCGGTTTCGTCCACTGGATGGGCGACACGTGGGGCTCCACGCAGATGCCCGTGCTGGGCAAGGCGTTCATCCGCCCCTTCCGCGAGCACCACGTCGATGAGAAGGCCATCACCCGCCACGACTTCGTGGAGACCAACGGCAACAACTGCCTGGTGTCGCTGCCGGTGGCGGCGCTCGCGGTGGCCGTGCCGCTCAACGGGCCGGGCTGGGTGTTCCTGGCCGCGTTCCTGGGCGCGATGATCTTCTGGGTGATGGCGACCAACCAGTTCCACAAGTGGTCGCACCTGGATGCGCCGCCCGCCATCATCCACTTCCTCCAGCGCGTGCACCTCATCCTGCCGCCGGACCACCACCGCATCCACCACACCGCGCCCTTCAACCAGTACTACTGCATCACCGTGGGCTGGATGAACCGGCCGCTCAGGATGATCCACTTCTTCCCGCTGATGGAGCGGCTCATCACCTTCGTCACCGGCCAGCTGCCGCGCCAGGACGACATCGGCACCGAGGCCGCCCAGGCGCTCGTCGCCGTGGACGAAGCCACCGAAGTGCCCGTGCTCCAGGCGGCCAAGGAGCTGCTCAAGGCCTCCGCCGAGGAGCCCGCCCCGTCCGTCTCCAGCCGCCCGTCTCCGTAGGAAGCCGCTGAAGCCGGGACCCCTGGAAGCAAGGGGCCCGCGAGGCTCGCGGTCAGAAGCGCAGGTCCACCTGCTCCGCGGACGGAATGGGGCGCCCCAGGAAGCGGGCCCCCACCTCCACGAAGCGCTCCGGCACGTCGGTGACGAAGTACGCGTGCTCCGGCGCCGTGGGACTCTCCGGCGCGAGCAGCCCCCGGGTGCCCAGGAGCTCCGCCACGGCCTCCGCGGTCGCCTCCGCCGAGTCCACCAGCGACACGTGCGGCCCCACGACCTCGGCGATGACGCCCTTGAGCAGCGGGTAGTGGGTGCAGCCGAGCACCAGCGTGTCCACGCCGTCGTGCGCGAAGCCGGCCAGGTACTCCTTGGCCACCAGCAGCGGCACGTCGCCGGTGGTCCACCCCTCTTCCGCCAGGGGGACGAAGAGCGGGCACGCCTTCGCCTTCACCACCACCTGGGGGCTGCCGGCCTCCAACGCCCGCTGGTACGCACCCGAGCGGATGGTGCCCGGCGTCCCGATGACGCCCACCCCGCCGCCCCGCGTCTGGCGCAGCGCCGCGCGCGCGCCCGGCTCGATGACGCCCAGCACCGGCACCGGCAGCGTGGCGGACAGCGCGGGCAGCGCCGCGGCGGAGGCCGTGTTGCAGGCCACCACCAGCAGCTTGATGCCGCGCTCCATCAGGAACTCCGCGTTCTTCAGCGAGTAGCGCGTCACCACCTCGCCGGACTTGGTGCCGTAGGGCACGCGCGCCGTGTCCCCCAGGTAGACCGTCCGCTCGTGGGGGAGCCGCGCCATGA
>SECN01000334.1 GCA_004173515.1 Myxococcaceae bacterium
GGTACAGCGTGCAGCCGGTCGCGATGAGGAACTCCTGGCTGCCGGGGCTCCGTCCGCGCGACGAAGCCCCGGCAGCCAGGAGTTCCTCATCGCGACCGGCTGCACGCTGTACCAGTCGTTCGCCGCCTTCTGGGCCCACCAACTCTTCCCCTTCTTCCGCATGGACTTCAGCGACCTGCTGTCGGCGGGGGTCCTCATTCCCCTGCTGCTCGTGTGGGGACCGCCCCTGCTCGGCATGCTCGGCCACTCCGAGAAGTCACGGTCGCTCCAGGTGCTCGGCTCCGTGGCGATGTGGCTGCAGGTGGTGACGTGGGTCCTGGTGGGCCTCCTCTTCTCCATGGGGAGCATCGTCTTCCTCTTCTTCCTCGCGCCGTGGCACCTCGCGGCGTGGGCCGCCATCGTGCTGCGCCCGGTGAAACCGCCGGAGCCCGCACCGTCGCCCACGCCCTGACCGCGTCCCCGGGGAGCGTCCGCGCGCTCCGGCGTGCCCCCGTTGCATCCGGGCATCGGGGCGGAGGATGAATGGCGTCGAGGAGCCTCCATGTCCCAGCAAGCCCACCGCCCCGCGCCTCCCACCGCTGACGCGACCACCGACCGTCCCGGATCCGTGGCCGCCGACGCGGTGGCCGACCTGCCTGCTCCCGGGACCGCGAACGCGGTGGCCCCCCGGCCCGAGCCCAGGGACGCGGAGATGTTTCCCCCGTTCTCGGAGCTGCTGGAGGCGATGCGCTCTCCGGCGGCGAATCGCTCGGACATCGATGCGTTCATCGCGGCGATGGGCCGGCCGCCGACGGCGGATGAGCAGCCCCGGGCCCGAGCCGATGAGCTGCTGGCGCTGATGGCGCGCGACAACCCCCTGGGCGATTACAAGGGCCGCGACGGGACGAAGGTGCGGCACGCGGCGAAGTCCGCCCTGCTGGCCCTGGGCTATCCGTACGCGCTGGAGCTGCCGCCCGAACTGCTGGATTCGCCCCGCCCCCGCGCCCGCTCCCGGCCCTACACGGGACCCGGGGTGGAGGGCGTCATCGCCTCGCTGGTGTCCGCGCTGTACCAGACGGGCCTCGTCGCCGTGATGCACCTCTTCCTCGGAATCTGGTCTCGCGACGCGTTGAATCCGTTGGCCGGGTTCTTCATCCCCGCCTTGCTCGCGACGTGGATCCCCACGCTGTGCGCCCTCATCGGATTCGGCACGGGCCAGCGGACGCTGCACCGCATCGGCTCATGGGGGCAGTGGCTGCTGATGGCGGTCTGGGCGCTGGCGAGCCTCTCGAGCATTCCCACCTGGGGACCCGTCCTGCTCTCCATCCTGCCCTGGCACGTGACGCTGTGGGCCGCCTTGGCGATGCGCCCGGGACCGGAGCCGACAACGCCAGCGCCGCAGCCCGCCTCCAAGCCATGATGCGCCCCTTGCCCACCGTGAGGCCCGCCACGCGGGAGGACCGCGAAGCCATCGCGGCCATCTACAACGCGGCCCTCGCTGAGCGTTCCTCCACCTTCGAGACGCGCCCCCGCACGCCCGAGGACATCGACGCGTGGCTGGGCAAGCGCCACCCGGTGCTCGTGGCGGAGGAGCAAGGCCGCGTCATCGCGTACGCCTCCACGAGCGCCTACAGCCCGCGCGAGTGCTACGCGGGCATCGCGGACTTCAGCATCTACGTGGCCCCGGAGGCCCGGGGCCGGAACGTGGGGCAGCACGTGCTCCAGGCGCTGTTGCTCGCCGCGGAGGCGGCGGGCTTCCACAAGCTCACCTCGCGCGTCTTCGCCACCAACGTGCGCAGCCGCGCGCTGCTCGGGCGGCTGGGGTTCCGCGAGGTGGGCGTCCATGAGAAGCACGCCCCGCTCGACGGCGTGTGGCACGACATCGTGGTGGTGGAGAAGCTATTGCCCGCGAACGTGCGGTGACGGGCGCCGCGAGTCCTCGGCCCACTCCTCGCGCGTCCAGCCCTGCCGTTCGTAGAGGGCGCGGCGCTCCGCGGGCAGGGCGTCCCAGGCGGTGCCGGGGTCCAGGTCCTTGGGGCGGCTGAAGACCCCGGGGACGTCGCTGCGCACGGCCTGGCCCGCGCGCTCGGGGGGAAGGCCGCGCAGGCCGTAGCCCAGCTTGAGTCCGGCGTGGTGCTGATGGGACTTGTCGGAGATTTCGAAGGACACGCCGCCTCCGAACTCCGCGGTGCGCGGGTTGAGGTTCGCGTGGGCCCGGGCATGCGGGCCCGCGCCCAGTGACAGCTCCACCTTGCCCTCCGAGTCACGGCTCACGCCAGCGATGCCCGCGCTGAGCTGGAGCTCCGATTCGGTCTTGCCGTGCGCGTCCGTCATCAGCTCCAGTTCCAGGGGGCCGCCCTTCGCGACGACGCCCGCCTGGGTGTGCACCTCGGAGGCTCCGCGCGATTCGAGGCGGGCCTCGGACTTCAGCTTGAGCAGGTCGTGGGACGCGCTCGCCTCGGCGGTGAGGAAGACGCCGGCGGGCTGCTGCCCGGAGAGGACCAGCGCGCGGGCGGTGGCCTTCTCGTAGGCCTGGACCAGGGAGGCCTGGGGACGTCCGAGCCCGGCCTTCCATTCCGCTTCGTAGCGCTCACGCTGGGGGTCCGCCCACGCGAGCCCGAGCACCGTTTCGCGCAGGTCCAGCGCCTGGGGCGGCCCGAGCGTGCGCAGTCCACGCAGGCTGTCGGTCTTCTCCACGGCTTCGCCATAGCGGCGCAGGTAGGCGTCGTAGGCCCGGACGGCGGCGTGGCCGGTGTCGGTGGCGTGGGCATTCACCGCGTCCCGCAGCGCGCCGGGCAGCTTCGGATCATTGACGAAGACCTCCGGCCGCCCGGGCATCCCGAGTTCCCCACTGACACCGCCCGGACGCCGCTGGAGCACACCGTTCGACGCGGCCTGTTCGAGGAAGGACCGGCGGGAGGGCGCATCCATGCGGGACACGTACGTGGCGAGCAGGCCGTCACGGTCCATGCGCTCCAGCGTGGCGCGGTACGCCTCGCGCGGAACGGATCCGAGCGCCACGTGCGTGGCCTGCACGTCGCTGCCCGTGAGGAACGGGTTCGACAGGTTGCGCGTCAGGTGTGACTGGAGCGTGGCGTAGACGTCCTCTGGAACGGGTGCGGACGCGGGGCGCAACCGTCCGCCCACAGCCGCGAGTTCCCGCGCGGTCACGGCGGGCCCCGCGAGGCCACCCGGCGGCGGCGCCACGGAGGGATGCGAGGGGGCACCGGGCGGACCGTCATAGGCCCGCAGCTCGTTGCGCGGGGACGAAGCGGCGGGCTTCAGGGACAGGGGCGCGGAGCCGCTGCTCTCGCTGACGGCGGACCGACGGGACGCGGTTCGCGGAGCGTCCAGGGCCTCGCGGGCTGTCGGACCAGAGGTCTCGGGAAGGGGGCTGTCGAGGGGAACAGGGCTGCTGCCGGAAGAATCGATTCGGGACATCGGGCTCGCTCCGAAGGAGGAACCCGGACGTCATGCAGCGGGTGCGCCACGGGCAGGTGCCCGGAATCAGGGCCTCGCGCCGGACGAAGGATCTCCTCATCCGGACGCGGGATCCTCGCGTGCAGACGGGCGGCACGCTCACGCCCGTCCATGAACCCAGCCCTGCTTCAGCCCAGCACGTCCTGCGCGCGGCGGTAGTACATCTCGCGGCTGGCCATGCCGTTGTAGCCACCGTTGATGCGGCGGGTGACTTCGCGGAAGTTGCCCGCGTCCGCGTAGCTGTTCAGGTTGCGCGAACCCCAGTACCAACCCGCGATGCGGAACGCGACGTCCGGATCCTTCGCGCGCTCAGGCGATCTCCTCCATGTAGCGCAGCTCGCCGCTCTCATGCGCCAGCTGCGCCAGGAACATCTCCTGCCGCTTGGGCGTGTTGATCTTCGCCTCCGCCATCGCCTTGTTCAGGTGCGGCAGGTACTGCTCCGCCTTCGCCTGCGACAGGTTCGGCATGATCTTCCGCAGCTGCGCCACCGACACGCCGCCCTTGCCACCCGACGTGCCCGGCGTGCCTCCCACCCCGCCCGTCGTCGGCGGCGGATTCGTCGTCCCGCCACCGCCGCTCTTGCCCGGAATCGTGAGCTTCTGGCCCACGTAGATCTTGTTCGGATCCGAGATGTGGTTGGCCTTCGCCAGCGCGGCCGCCGTCGTGCCGTGACGACCCGCGATGCCGCTCAGCGTGTCACCGCTGCGCACCGTGTAGGTCGAGCCCCCCGACGACGGCTTCGGCGTCACCGGCGCCGAGCCACCCTTGCCCGGAATCGTGAGCTTCTGGCCCACATAGATCTTGTTCGGGTTGGAGATGTTGTTGGCCTTCGCGAGCGCCCCCGTCGTCGTGCCGTGACGGCTCGCGATGCCGCTCAGCGTGTCCCCGCTGCGCACCGTGTAGCTGCCCGCCTTCGCACCCGCCTTGGACGGAGCCGCCGCCTGGAACGAGTCCGGCACCGACAGCTTCTGCCCCACGCGGATGAGGTTCGCGTTCGCGATGTGGTTCGTCTTCTGGAGCGAACCCACCGACGTGTTGAAGCGCTGCGCGAGGCCGCTCAACGTGTCGCCGCTGCGAACGGAATAGGTCGTCACGATTGAAACTCCGGGAAAAATTGGAAACCAGTGCCCGGATTTTCGTGACGCCTGAGAATTAGTTTCCCAGGAAGACGGTCTTTTCAGGTTGTTGGATCAATCCGCTACGGCTGCATCTTGGAGTCCCGCAGGCGCTGCTGGAGGTCGCGGGCCTCGTCGGTGTCATGGAGCACCACGAGGCTCTGCACGTAGTAGGCGAGCGCCCAGAGGTTCTCCTCCGGGATGGCGCCCTTCCACGAAGGCATGGCGGCGCCACCGACGCCCGCGGCCATGACGCGGTAGAGGTCCTCGCGCTGGGCCTGCGCGGTGTAGGGCTGGCCTTCCACGCGGGTGCCCTGGGGCCACACGGTGCGCAGGCGGTGGAAGAGGAAGTCGGGGGGCAGCACCTTGGAGAGCTGCGTGGCTTCGCCCTTCGCGTCCACGGTGAGCGAGTAGTCCGAATCCCTGGGCAGCGCGGTGTACGGATCCACGTGGGCCAGGTTCACCTTGCGACCGGTGACGCTCTCGGTGAGCGCGGCGAGCTCGGCTCGGGGCAGGTACGCGACGTGGCAGCTGGCGCAGCCCGCGTTGCCCTTGCCGGCCACGTGGTAGACGGTGCGGCCTCGCGCCACGGCCTCCGCGTCTCGGCCCTTCCACGGGTCCTCCGACATCGCGAGCGGCACGCCCGGCGCCTCTTCCTTCCAACGCGGGCTGAAGGTCTTGAGGTACTGCACCACCGCGTCCACGTCCGCGGGCGGCACGTCCCACGCGAACATCGGGGTGCCGTGCATGCCCCGGCGGAGGGTGCGCTTGAGCGCGTCGTCGGTGGGCAGCTCGCCGGCCGCCACGCCTCCGAACTTGAACAGGCCCTGGTGGAAGTTGCGCGGCACGGGGCGCATGCCCGAACCCGCGGGCCCCTGGCCGTCGCCCTTCTCCCCGTGACAGGAGGCGCAGTAGTGCGTGTAGACGTCCCAGCCCCGAGCCAGCGTCGCGGCCGGAACGACGGTGCCGTTCGCCAGCTTCAACGGTTCGAACTTCGGCGGCTCCCGGCGACACGCGGGGCCAAGCGCCCCCAACGCGAGCACGGCGAACATGCGGAGCGCACGCGACACGGAGGGGATTCCAGGGAGGCAGGAAGGGGGCTTCATGGGAGGTACACCACCGCGAAGAGGACGCCGTACATCACCGTCGTGCACCACCAGCCCGGCAGCGCACGCCGCAGGGACGCGCGTGCTTCGAGTCCCCGCAGGGTGCGCAGCGTGGCACGCAGCAGTCCCGTGAGCACGGCCGCCGCGTGCGCGGCCTGCACCGCCGACAGGCCATACAGCGTGGAGGCGAAGACGCCGCTCTCGGGGATGCGCAGGTCGCGGTGCCACCACAGCACGTGGAGCCACGCAGCCTGCGTCGCGAGGAACGCCGCCCCCGCACCCAGGATGCCCAACATCCAACCGCGTGCGCGACGTGGATCCGCGACGTGCCGGAGCGCGACGTGTTGCAGGACGCCGCCCATGACGAGCAACACACCCGCCAACGAGGGAACGAAGCGCCCCGGAAGCGCGAACGCGGGCGGCCAGAAGCCTCGCATCCGGTAGAAGTCCGCGGCGAAGGCCACCGCGCAGAAGAGCATCGCCGCCGCCGCGTGCGCGAGGACCATCCCGAACCACAGGTTGGCCTCGGCGCGCTGGGGGGACACCGGGGACAACGTCCCGGTGGGGTCGTTCGTGCTCACGGGGGGTGACTCTCGCATGCCTGGGCCCGGCGCGAAGCACCGGGGAACCTGGCCGCTCCCCCACGCTTTGTTTGGATTCACCGCGGGGTGGTCTTGGCGGATGAGGGGCGCTGTCCCTCGCGTCGGTCCCATCGCGGCACAGCAAACGGCTCTCCCCCCTGCACTGGATGCGCCGCGTGCCCCGACTGGATAAAGCCCCTGGCGGGTGGCACCTTGCGCGAACCTGTCCGACTGTCGGACCAGTTCTGGCGAACAGCAGACGGCGGGGCGTCACCCTGGACTGCATTCCTGGCGTGCCCCACCTGGATGATGCCCGCCGAGGGGTGGCGCATCGCACGAACCTGTCCGACTGTCGGACCAGTTCTGGCGGACAGCCACCGACGGGGCGTCCCCCTGGACTCCGTTCCTGGCGTGCCCGCTTCGCACCAAGTGCGGGAGAGCCGTTCCCAAGGACGGTAACCCCAGGCCCACGGAGAACAAGAACCCCGCGTGCGCAGGGGCCTCCGGGTAGTAGCGTCGCGGGTCCGCCCCCGATGCAACCCGCTCCCACTCCGCTCGAGACGTCGTCCCCTTCCGTTCCTCCGCGCTCCTGGAGCGAACGGTTCCCCTGGCCCCTGGTCCTCGTGGGACTCGGTGCCTTCGTGCTGCGGGCGCTGGCGTTCATCCATCCCACCGGCCCGCTCGGCTACCCGATGGACTACGACGAGGGCGTCTACTTCTCCGCCGCGTCACTGCTGCTGCGCGGGGACCTGCCCTACCGCGACTTCATCTTCGTCCACCCGCCCGGCTCGCTCCTGCTCTGGGCTCCCGGCGCCGCCCTCACCCTGGGGTTCGACGCGGCCACGGCCTATGGCGTGACCCGCTTCGCCGCCGCCGCCGTGGGCGCCCTCTGCGCGTTCCTCGCGGGCCGCATCGCGTGGCGCGCCTGGGGTCCCCTCGCCGGCTGCGTGGCCGCGCTCGCCTACGCCGCGTACCCGGAGGCCATCATCGTCGAGCGCGGCACCTTCCTCGAACCCCTGCTCAACGTCCTGTGCCTGGGCTTCGCCAACCTCTGGCTCACCTCCGACACGCCCTCCCGCGCACGGCGCATCGGCGCGGGCGTGCTCATCGGCTTCGCGGTGTCGGTGAAGCTCCCCGGCGGACTCTGGCTCGTCGCCGCGCTGCTGGCCCGACCGTGGAAGGAGTCCTGGCGCGACGTGCTCACGCTCGCGCTCATCGCCTTCGCCACGTTCGTCGTCGTCGTGGGCCCCCTCGCCGCGCGGGCCCCGTCCGAGTTCTTCCGCGACGTCATCTCCTTCCAGGCCCTGCGCCCCCCTCACGGCGAAGCCGACCGGCTGCTGCGCCTGCGCGACATCTTCCACGAGCGCCGGCTGGGAGAGGTCGTGCTCGCCCTCGTGGGCCTGGGGGTCGCGTGCGCTCACGCCTTCCGAGCCTCCTCCCCGGGCCGCCCCGCCGCCCGCTTCTTCGCCACCACCTTCGTCCTCACCGTCGCCATGTTCCTGGCGTCGGTCACCTACTGGGACCAGTACAACGCGCACCTCGCCGCGTCGGAGGCCGTGCTCGCGGGCCTGGGCGCCTCCGTGCTCCACGCCTTCAGCCTGCGCTGGGGCCGCGTCGCCTCCAGGGCCGTGGCTGGACTCGCCCTGGTCGCCGCGACGCTGCCGGGCGCGTGGCACGGCTTCCAGAGTTCACGCTCGCAGGCCCCGGACGTCGTGGCGCTCGCCCGCTACCTGCGGACCGACGTGCCCGCCAACGCGTGCCTGTTCTCGTTCGAGCCCGCCTGGGCGCTCGCGGCCGGCCGGCTCCCGATGGGGGCCACGCCCGTGGTGGACGTCTACGCCACGATGATCCAGGACGCCATGAGCACCGGCGACCGCTTCGACGACCTCGACGAGGCCTTCGCCGCCCCGGAAGCCCAGCAGGCCCTGCGCGTCATGCTGGAGTCCTGCCGCTTCGTGGTCCTCGGTTTGCGAGGCACCTGGCAGCTCACCCCGGAGAGCCGCCCCTGGTTCAAGCAGCGCTTCGTGCGGCGCTTCCCCACCGGCGACGCCAGCGGCGTGGACGTATGGGAACGGCGGGCGCAGTGAACCCTCGCCGCTACCCCGCGCCTTCCACTCCGGGCGCGTCGGACTCCGAGGTCACCTTCACCGCGACGGCCACGGGCAGCGCTTCCGCCTGACCGATCCAATCACGACCCAGTTGCTCTTGTACTTCAGGTTGCGACAGCTCATGCGGCCCGCGCAGCACGACCGGTGAGGGGCCCGCGTCCGTCCACTCCAGCGTGCCCACCCGCCATGGGTTGGGCTCCGCGGCGCGGCCCCACCCGAGAGTGCGCACCAGGTTCACCACGAACAGCAACTGAGCCGTGCCCAGCAGGAACGCGGCCCAGCTCGTCCACCGGTTCAGCGTGAGCAGGTGCGCGAGGAACGTGTACTGGTACGGGTCGTAGAGCCGCCGCAGCTGCCCCGCGTACCCCGCCGCCAGCTGGCCTCCGAAGACGGCGATGAACAGCACCGCGCTCGACAGGACGTGCGCCTTCGCCAGGCCCTCGTGCAGCGAGCGCCCGTACATCCGGGGGAACCAGAAGTAGAGCCCCGCGAACACCGCGAGGAAGCTGGCCGCGCCCATCGTCAGGTGGAAGTGGCCCACCACCCACAGCGTCCCGTGCAGCGGCACGTCCGTGGCCACCGCTCCCAGCGCGAGTCCGGTGATGCCGCCCAGGCCGAAGACGATCATCGTGGCCAGCGCCGCCAGCATCGGCGACGTGAGCCGCACGCTGCCTCGCCACAGCGTCATCAGCCAGTTGAGGAACATCACCTCCGCGGGCAGGGAGATGAGCAGCGTCAGCACCATGAACGTGCGCCCCAGCACCGGGGCCATGCCGCTGGTGAACAGGTGGTGCGCGTACACCGCGCCGCTCAGCGCCGTCACCGTGCCCATGGCCCCCGCCGTCAGCCGGTAGCCGTGCGCGGGCTTGCGGCTGAAGTAGGCCACGAAGTCCCCCACCATCCCCCACGCGGGCAGGATGAGGATGTAGACCTCCGGGTGGCCGAACAGCCAGAACAGGTGCTGGTACACCACCGGGTCGCCGCCCCCGCCCACCGCCGCCGCGCCCGCGATGAAGAACTGCGTGCCCGCGACGCGGTCCAACAGGAGCAGCCCCGTGGCCGCCGCCAGCACCGGCACGAACAGCACGTTGAGCACCGCGCCGTAGAACAGCCCCCACACCACCAGCGGCAGCCGCCCCCACGTCATCCCCGGCGCCCGGCAGCGCACCACCGTGACCACGAAGTTGAGCCCGTACAGGAACGCGGACACGCCCACGCACAGCACCGCCACCGTCACCAGCGTCTGGCCCAGTCCCGGCGTGAACGCGGGCGTGGACAGGGGCGGATAGGACGTCCACCCGGCGCTCGCCGCGCCCAGCCGCACGCCGAACGACGCGAGCATCAGCGTGCCGCCCACCGCGTACGCCCAGAACCCGAACGCCGACAGCCGGGGGAACGCCATCTGCCGCGCGCCGATGGCCAGCGGCAGCACGAAGTGTCCCAGCGCGCCGAAGAGCAGCGGGGTCACCGCGAAGAAGATCATCAGCAGGCCGTGCATCGTGAACACGGCGGTGTACGCGGGCGGCGTCAGCGCGCCCTTCGATTCGGGCAGCGCCCACGCGAGCCCCGGCACCGGCTGCCCCGGCCACGCCCACTGGAAGCGGATGAGCATGGCCAGCAGGCCGCCCACGAGCAGGAACAGGAACCCGCCCCACAGGTACTGACGGGCCACGCGCTGGGGGTCCGTCGTCCACAGCGACCTGACGAACGCGCCGGACTTCATGGCATCCTCCAGACCCAGCCCCAGTGGGCCGCCGCGTCGTCCGGGTCGTAGGCCTGCACCGCCTGCCGTCCGGCCTCGCGCAGCCAGGACACGTACGCCTCCGGGGTCAGCGCCGTCAGCATGCCGCGCATGCGGTAGTGGCTGGTGCCGCAGTGCTGGTAGCAGGCGGCCTCCCAGGCGCCCTCGCGAGCGGCCTGGAACCAGGTCTGGTTCACGCGGCCGGGGATCGCATCCAGCTTCACGCGGAAGGCCGGCAGGGAGAAGCCGTGCACCACGTCCGTGGACACGAGCTGCACCCAGACGGGCACGCCCGCCGGCACGCGCAGGTCGTTCCACGTCACCACGTCATCCTTGGTGCCAAACGTGCCGTCCTGCCCCGCGTAGCGCGCCTCCCACGACCACTGGTGTGCGTTGATCTCGATGCGCACCGTGCGCGGGTCCTCGGAAGGGACGCGGAAGTTCCAGAGCACGTCGCGCAGGTAGCCCTCGGAGCCCAGGAAAAGCGTCCCGTCCACGACGCCGAACACGCCCAGCGCCAGCCCCAGCACCCACGCCCGCGAGCGGCGCGTGCCTCCGTCCGGCGACACCTTCCGGGCGCCCCGGAAGCGCACCACCGCCACCAGCAGCCACCCGAGCATCACCGCCGCCAGCGCGAGCTCGAAGCGATGGCTCGAAGCCAGCAGCGCGTCGATGCGACCACCGTGGGCGCTCGCGTTCTCCGGAGGCGACAGGGTCCATGCCCCTCGCGAGGGGGCCACCGCCAGCGGGGCCTGCGCGTCCTGCGGCGCTGTGGAGGCTCCGGGCCGCGCAGGCGATGCGGTGACCCCGGACGGCGCAGGCGACGCGAAGGCGGAGGTTGCAGGCGGCGCCGCGACCCCGGATGGCGCAGGCATCACGGGGGCGGAAGTTCCAGGCGACGCGGTGACCCCGGACGGCGCAGGCTGCGCGGTGGCTTCGGACGGCGGGGGACCGGACGCAAGCCACACGGACAGCGGAGGTCCGGGCACGGGCTTCACGGGCGCTCCTGTTCCACGGGGGCCGAAGCCCTCTCCTCATGCATCACCCGCCGGGCCGCCCAGATGCCCACGCCCACCAGGACGAAGGGCACCAGCATCAGCGCCAGCAGCAACCCACCCGCGCCCCCGGGGGACTCGGGTGCCCTGGCCGTGCATGACGGACACGCCAGCGCCTCCACCGGCACGAGCAGCGCCAGCCCCCCCAGGCTCCCGAAGAGCCGACCCGGGAGCGACCGGACGCCCCTCCGCCAACCCCGCGGAAGGCATCCACCATCCAGCGGCGACGAGGCGGGGTGCATGGAGTTCCCGGGTAGCACGCACCCGGGGTCC
>SECN01000335.1 GCA_004173515.1 Myxococcaceae bacterium
TACCGGGGCGTCGCGGGCCTGCGCGCGGCGGCGGAGGCGGTGCTGGGGCCGCGCGCGCTGGAGCGCGACCGGGAGAAGTACGACTGGAAGGCGCTGCACGGCCGGCTGCCGGAGGTGCTCAAGGGCCAGCACTCCATGTCCGCCGCCTCCTTCGACTGGCCTCCGCGCACGCCCGAACAGGTGGAGGGCTTCGAGGCCAGCATGGCCGCGGGCCTGGGCCCCATCCTGGAGACGTTCCGCGCGCACGCGGGCGCGCTGTGGCCCTCCGGGGCCCGGCTGCTCGACGTGGGCGGCGGGGACGGGACGCTCGCGGAGCACCTGCTGCGCGAGCACGCGAAGCTGGACGTGGACGTCTACAACCTGCCGTCCACCGAGCCGCTCGTCACGCGCACGCGCGAGCGCGCGGGGTTGACGCCCCAGCGCCTGGGCTTCGTGGGCGGGGACTTCCTGCGCGAGCCGCTGCCCGGGGGCTATGACGAGCTGTCGTTCGTGCGCGTGCTGCACGACTGGCCCGCGGAGGTGGCGCGCCAGTTGATGCAGGCCGCCTTCGCCGCGCTGCCCTCCGGCGGACGGCTGCTCATCTGCGAGGAGTTCCGCACGCCCGAGCGACTGGCGGCACAGTTCTTCTGGTCCTACTTCCTCATCGGCGTGGACGCGTGCTCCAGCCGGCTGCGCGAGGTGGAGTTCTACCTGGACGCGCTCACCGGGATGGGCTTCCGGGACGCGCACGTGCTGCCGGGCCCCTTCGAGCTGGTCGTGGCCACGAAGCCCTGAAACCGGACACGGGTCCCACCCTCCGGGGTGGGTCGTTCCCCGGGGGGCTCCTCCCTCCCTACAATGCGGTGTCGGACGGCGGACAACCTGGACCTTCCGACAGGTCACAGCGGCCGGGCAGGTGCTCAACTTGCCCTCAGTCGCAGGTCAGCCAAACGCAGACGGGAGGAGCCTGTATGACAGGTCCCCGGTCACGAACGGGGTTGAGGGCAGCACGGCAGGACCACGGGTCGTCGGAGCCGCCGCGGGAAGCTCCCGCGACACGGGGAGCAACACACGCGGCGCGCACGCACCTGGAGCGCGAGGTGATGGTGCCGGTGGATGACGCCGTCCTCCTCCGGGGGCGGTTGGCGGTGCCCGCGGGCGCGCGGGGCGTGGTGGTGCTGGCGCGAGGCAGCGACAGCAGCCGCCAGAGTCCCCGGCTCGCGCAGACCTCGCGCCTGTTCCAGGCGATGGGGCTGGGCACCCTGCTGTTGGACCTGCTCACCAGCGAGGAGATGGAAGAGCGCCGCACGCGGCAGCTCCGCTTCAACATGGGCCTGTTGGGCCTGCGCATGGCGGGCGCGGCGCGGTGGCTGCAACGCGAGCCCCACACCACCGGCCTGCGCGTGGGCTACTTCGGCTCGCACACCGGCGCGGGCGCGGCGCTGTCCGCCGCGGCCAACCGTCCGGAGCTGGTGGACGCCGTCGTCTCGCGGGGCGGCCGGCCCGACATGGCCAGCGCGGTGCTCCCCAAGGTGCGGGCGCCCACCCTGCTGCTCGTGGGCGGCGCGGACGCGCTGGGCCTGGACATCAACCGCCGGGCCTACGAAGACCTGCGGGCGGAGAAGCACATGGAGATCATCCCGGGCGCGACCCACCACTTCCAGGAGGACGCGGAGCTGGAACAGGTGGCCGAGCTCGCCGGAGAATGGTTCCTCCAGCACATGGACGTGCCCCGGTACGAACAGGAAGGGGATCCCGCGCCAGCGCCCTGAGCCTTCCGGGCCGCGAACGCGTCAACGCTTCACCGCGAGCCCCCGTGTCCATCACGGGGGCTCACGATGTCTGTCATTGCGAAAGGACCGGACGCGTCACGCCCAGCTCGCACGCCAGCACGGCGAGCTGCGCGCGGTTCTCCGGGCCCAGCTTGCGGTAGATGTTCGTCAGGTGGGCCTTCACCGTGCGCTCGGTGATGCCCAGGTGCACGGCGATCTTCAGGTTGTCCGCGCCCGCCGCCACGTAGCCCAGGACCTCGCGCTCGCGCAGGGTGAGCGAGGTCAGCGCGGAGGCCGGCGTGCCGGATTCGTCCTGTTGCAGGGACTGGGAGTCGAGCATCTTCATGGGGACCAGCCGCTCGCCCCGGGCCACGCGGGCCACGGCCTCCACCACGTCCTGGACGCCCACGTTCAGCTTGCACAGGTAGCCCGCCGCCCCGGCCTGGAAGCAGCGCTCCACCACCTCCGGCTCATGGTGGCCAGACAGCACCAGGGGGCGCACGCGCGGATGGAAGTCGTGCAGTTGCTTGAGCACGGTGAGGCCGTCCTCCACCGTGGCCCGGCCGACCTGCTCCAGCCGCAGGTCCACCAGCGCGACGTCAGGCGCGGCCGCGCGCACGTTGGACAAGAACGTGCTGGTCTCCGCGCAGCGGGCCACCACCTTCATGCCCGCGCCCTCCAACAGGTCCACCAGCGTCTCCCGGAAGAGCTGCTGGTCCTCCAGCACCGCGACGCGGATCTCACTCCCCGTCAGGTTCATTTCCACGCAGCCACCCCTGCCTTCTGCCGTGCATCGCACCGTCCTCCCGGACACGATGACACAGGCGTCCCCGGGTTTCGCTTCGGGCAACCCCCGCCCTCCAGAAGTGGACTCCAGGTAGGCGAGCGGGGTGTGGACGGCGGAGGTCGGGAAGCGGGTGTTGCTGGAGTGCGAGGGCTGCGCTAGGCCGTCCGGATGGCGACCCGCCCCCCCCGCGACAGTGAGCTCGAAGCCATCCTGGAAAAGGTGAGGCAGGTCCGCAATTTCGACTTCCGCAACTACAAGCGCGCCACGCTGCAGCGCCGCATCGAGCGGCGGATGCAGGCCACGCGCTGCCGCACCCGCACCGCCTACCTGGCGCTGCTGGAGCAGGACCCGGCGGAGGTGAGCACGCTCGTCTCCTCCATGCTCATCAAGCTGACCACCTTCTTTCGCGACCGCGAGGTGTGGCAGACGCTGGAGGAGTCCATGGCGGAGCTCATCCGTCAGCGACCGGACAAGGAGCTGCGCATCTGGAGCGCGGGCTGCGCCACCGGCGAGGAGGCGTATTCGCTGGCCATCGCCGCGGCGGAGGCCCTGGGGCCAGGCCACCCCGGCCCGGAGCTGAAGGTGTTCGGCACGGACGTGGACGAGGACGCCATCGCCGCCGCCCGACGGGGCGTCTACACGCCCGAGCAGTTGGAGAACGTGTCCCAGGAGCGGCTGGCGCGGTGGTTCGTGCGCACCGGCAACACCTTCACGGTGCGCAAGGAGATCCGCCGCGCGGTGGTGTTCGGGGTGAACAACCTGGTGTCGGACGCGCCCGTGTCGCGCATCGACCTCATCCTGTGCCGCAACGTCTTCATCTACCTGGACTCGGACCTGCAGAAGCGGGTGCTGGCGCGCTTCCAGTTCGCCCTGCGGCGCAACGGCCTGCTGATGCTGGGCCGCTCGGAGCTCATCCCCTTCGCGGCCCGCATCTTCCGGCCCGTGGACCTGGCGCGGCGCATCTACCGCAAGGACACCCACGCGGAGGTGGCCACCACGACGCAGGACCGCCTGCCGCCGGAGCCCTCCCTTCCCCTGCGCCTCATCACGCCCGCCGTCGAGCCCGAGCGCCCCTTCCTGCGCGACCTGCTCGACTCCCAGCCCTGCCCCACCATCACCACCGACAACGACGGCACGGTGACGTTCTGGAGCCGAGCGGCGGCGCGGATGTGGAACCGCAACGAAGGCGACGTGCTGGGCAAGAAGCTGTCCGCGCTGGGCCTGGGCGGGCTCATCGGGGACCTGCTCATCGAACAGAGCGGCCGGGTGCGCAACGGTCGCACCGAGCGCGAGTTCTCCGACGGCCTGCTGGAGAACCCCGGCGGCGAATCCATCACCGTGCGCACGCAGGTGGTGCCGCTGCGCGACCGTGCGGGCACGCGCCAGGGCCTGCTGTACGTCACCCACGACGTCACCAACGCCCGGGGGGTGGAGCAGGCGCTGCAGACGGCGCAGGAGGAGTTGCAGTCCATCAACCTGCGGATGCAGTCCTCCAACGAGGAGCTGCGGGCCTCCAACGAGGAGCTGGAGACGACGAACGAGGAGCTCCAGTCCGCCAACGAGGAGCTCCAGACGACGAACGAGGAGCTCCAGTCCACCAATGAGGAGCTGGAGACGACGAACGAGGAACTCCAGTCCGCCAACGCGGAGCTGGACGCCACCAACCGCGAGCTGGCGCACCGCACGCTGGAGATGGACTCGCTGGCCTTCACCCAGCGCACCATCATCCGCACGCTCTCCGCCGCGGTGCTGGTGCTGGAGGGCGAAGGGCGCATCACCGCCTGGAACCTGGCCGCCGAACGCCTCCTGGGCGTCACCGAGCGCGAGGCGATGGGCCAGAAGCTGTGGTCCCTGCACGTACCCGCCCTCAAGCGGCCCCTCATCCAGAAGCTGCGCCGGCACCTCCAGGAGAACCGCTCGCTGCGCCTGGAGGGCGTGCCCTATGAGCTTCCCCACGGAGGCACGGGCAGCGCCACCCTGGTCGCGACCCCGCTCGTCACGGAGACGAACGTGCTGGGCTCCATCGTGCTCTTCGAGGACACCACCCGGGCGACGGCCCTGCTGGAGGAGAACCGCCTCCTCAAGTTGAAGAGGAAACCGTGAGCGCACGGCCCCCGCCTCCTCCACCGCCGGTCCCCACGCCCGCGACGGAGGAGAAGCCGGGCCTGCTGCGCAAGTACCGCGAGCTGCTGGCCAAGCATGAGCAGTTGGTGCAGAAGCTGACGGAGCGCACCACGCTGCACGTCAGCACCTTCCGGCTGTCCAGTTGGGCGCTGGAGACGAGCGACAGCGCGCTGGCGGTGCTGCGCGCGGGCAGCGTGGTGCTGGCCAACTCGCGCTGGCATGCGCTCAACCAGAGCCGCGGGCCCTGGCGACAGATGGCCGAGCCCGGCCCCGGCGTGCGGACGCAGGCCACCCCGACGCATGCTTCGCTGCGGGAGCTGGCCCAGGTGGAGATGGAGGCGGCGCTGGCCCCGGAGGCGGTGGGGCCGCGCGTCACGCGCTACCGCCAGAGCCAACCCACCCACCCCCAGGTGCTGGAGGTGCGCTCGGAGCGCGTCGCCGGGCCCGTGGAGGGGCACGTGCTGGTGCTCGCGCGCGACATCACCGCGCAGGCGCGCGACGAGCAGGAGTTGCTGCGCGCGCGCTCCACCATGCTGGAGCGCGCGCAGATCCGCGCCCTGGGGGAGCTGTCGGCGGGCATCGCGCACGACCTGCGCAACACGCTCAACGCCATGCGGCTGCGGCTGGAGATGCTCCAGCGCGACGTAGCGCTCACGAGCCACCACCAGCCGCATCTGGATGCCCTGGGGCGCATCGTGTCCGACGCGGACGCGCGCGTGGGCCGGCTCCAGGACTTCACCCGCCAGAAGACCGATGCCTCCGGGGAGCGCGTCCAGCTCACCGAGGTGGTCCGGGACGCGGTGGACATTGCTCGGGGCGGCATCGAGCACCGCACCCTGCTCCAGGGTCACTCGCTGCACCTGGACGTGGTGATGCCCCGGCGCCTGCCCCCCATCGCGGGCTCCGCGATGGAGCTGAGATACGTCCTCATCAACCTGCTCATCAACGCCCGCGACGCGATGCCTCGGGGAGGCACCATCCGCGTGCGGGCCGTCCGCAAGGGCGCGACGGTGCGGCTCACGGTGGAGGATGAAGGCACCGGCATCGCCCCGGAGCACCTACCCCACCTCTTCCAGTCCTTCTTCACCACCAAGGGCAACGACGGCACCGGCCTGGGCCTGTCCATGGCCCACGGCGTGGTGACACGCGCGGGTGGCACGCTCACCGGCGCCAACCGGAAGCAGGGAGGCGCGGTGTTCACACTCGAGTTCCCGGCCCTCAAGGTCCCGCGGAAGTCCCCGGCGACGAAGGCCCCGGCGACGAAGCCCCTGAAGGCGAAGCACCCCGCGCGCCGCAAGCCGCGCTGAAGCCGGGACGCGCTCAGCCCGTCTCGCCGGGCTCGTCCCCGACCTCGTTGTCACCGGCCGCCGCGGCGGGCGAGGGCCCTGACAGCAACGCGCGGCGCAGCAGCTCCACCTGGGACTCGGCCGTGAGGGCCCGCTCTGCGAAGCGCTCCGCGGACTGGTTGTGACTGCGCTCCCGGGCCTGGGTGGCCATGCGGCGCGCCAGGGACGCGCTCTCCTCCAGCGCGCGCAGGGCCGCCCACAGCGCCGCGTCCAGGTGGTGCTGCTGGCTGCTGGACAGCGCCTCCGCCGTGTAGCCATGGCCGGTGCGGCAGCGGAAGCGCAGCAGCCCCTCCTCCTCCAATTCGAAGAGCACGCCGCCGCAGTCCGGGCAGGAGAAGTGGGAGGCCTTCGCGTACTGCGAGGCCGCGGGCGGCTCCTCCATGGAGGGGACGTCCACCGTCATCGCCTTCACTTCCGACGCCACCTGCCGCGAATGCCGGTGCGCGCGGGAAGCCACGGGCGTGGAGGCGAGCCGCATCAGCAGCGGCGCCAGCTCCACCAGCGGCACGCAGTGGTCCGCCTTCACGAACTCCAGGGCGCTGCGGGGCATGTCCGGGCAGAACGCGTCCGTCGGGTCCTGCACCACGGCGAGCCCCCCTTCCCGCTTCACCGCGATGAGCCCCGCGGTCCCGCAGTCGAGCGCGCCCGTGAGCACCACGCCCACCACGCGCGGCCCGTACGCGACCGCCGCCGAGCGGAACAGCGGATCCACCGCCGGCCGGTGCCCGTTCTCCCGGGGGCCCTTCACCACCTTCACGAGGCCGGGCTCCACCAGCAGGTGTCTGTCATTGGGCGCCACGTAGATGCGGCCCGGTTTCAGGGGCTCCCCATCCCGGGGATGGTGGGCGGGCAGCGGTCCCGCACGGGTGAGGATCTCCGGCAAGTAGCTGCGGTGCTGGGCCGCGACGTGGAGCACCACCAGCACCGTGGCGGGAAGGTCGGCGGGCAACTGCCGCACCAACCGGCTCAGGGCCTCCACGCCTCCGGTGGAGGCGCCAATGACGATGAGGTCGTGGTGGGCCATGGACCCTTCAAGGTAAGGAAGGCCGGACCCACCCGGCAGCACCTCACGGGCCCCACGGCCCCTCCGCTGGAAGGCTGCCGGACGGGCATGTCCTCCCCTCTCAGGCTCGACCCGGGAATCCTGTTCGCCACGACGCCTGGAGGACCCGGGCCTTCAACGAAGACGTCTCCGCCTCGGCGTCGGCGCGAAGCACCTCGGCGTTCGCACGGCGGGCCCCTGACTCGTGGGCCGAGGCCTCCCGTTCGACGCTGGAGGCACTCGCGTGGGCGCGGCGCCCGTCCCCAGCGGCCCGCTCGCACTCCGCGGCGTCGTTGGGAGTGCTGGCGACCAGGAGTTGGTTCGCGCGGAAGACGTTGCGCAGGGCGCGGGCCCGCTGCTGACAGGCCTCCGCGAGCACGCCGTAGGCCTTCGCCTGCGCCCGGGCCGCCACCGCCTCCGTCCTGCGCGCCTGCGCCCGGGCCTCCAGGGCACAACCCTGTTGGCTCAGCTTCGATGCGACGTCCTGGGTGGTCATCTCGGGCAGCCTCTGGGAGGCGATCCGCCCTCCTTGAAAAAGTCTCTTCCTTGAAAAGCCAACGATGGGGGACCCCCATGGCCCGACCCTGGGGGTCCAGGGGTCCATTCCAGGATGAAACATTCCAGAAAATTCCAGGGAGGCTGGCCAGCCGGGAGACGCTTGGGCGATACTCCGGGGGTGTCCGGCTCGCTGGTTCCTGGGGCGGTGTGATCGGAGACATCCCAACTGTCGGTTCCAGGGGGAGCCACCATGTCGTCGGAGCCCAAGATTCGCGTCCTCATCGTGGACGATGACCCGGACCAGCTCGCGCTGGCCGAGCGGACGCTGTATTCCTACAACTTCGAGGTGCGCACGCACCGCTCGTCGTTGGGGGTCTCCAAC
>SECN01000336.1 GCA_004173515.1 Myxococcaceae bacterium
ACCTCATCGACGCGGTGGGGATGCTGCGCAAGAAGGGCATCGACGCGCGGCTGTCCATCGCGGGCGAGGACGAGGCGGGCGGCACCACGTACCGCAAGGTGCTGGAGGCGAAGCTCGCGAAGGACGGCCTCCAGGACGCGGTGACGCTGCTGGGCGCGGTGAGCGAGGACGTGGTGAAGGACGGCATCCAGCGCTCGCACATCTTCGCGCTGGCCAGCCTCCAGGAGCCGCTGGGCGTGGCCATCATGGAGGCCATGGCGATGCGCGTGCCCGTGGTGGTGACGGGCGCGGGCGGCGTGAAGGAGCTGGTGGACGACGGCGTGGACGGCGTGCTGGTGCAGCCGCAGGCCCCCGTGGAACTGGCCGAGAAGCTGGAGAAGCTGTCGCGCGACCCGTCGGAGGCGCTGCGCCTGGGCGAGGCGGGCCGGCTCAAGGTGGAGAAGCAGTTCAGCAGCGAGCGCAGCGCGGACATGCTCGCGGCGATGCTGGGCGCGCGTCCGTCGTAGCGCGCCCCTGGAGGGCCGTGGGCTGCCTTCAGCGCACGGCCTTCCAGAAGAAGAGCGCGGTGGCGCGTTTGTTCCGCTTGTCGCCCTGACCGAAGTACGCGGTCGCCGAGTGCACGAAGTCCGCCCGGTAGACGATGAGGCGGTTGAAGACGTTCTCCACCTCCACGTCCTGCACCCAGGCGTTGGCCGGGAGCTTCGTCACGCCGAAGGCCTGCGTGAGGTTGACGCAGCCAGGAGGGCAGGTGTTGCCGCCCAGGCCGCCACCCGGCAGGCGCAGGCGGTAGAAGGACGTGCCCACGTGCTTCGCGGGGGGCTTCGGGTGCAGGTAGATGACGCCCGCGAAGTCACACAGGGCCAGGGAGTCCACGTGCGGCTTGGCGGTGGACTCGGTCTCGCCCACGAGCTGCACGTGGTTGTGGGACAGCGCACCCTGGGTGGGCGCCTCCTGCTTGAGGCCGCGCACGCCGGCCTGCGCGCACACCCACTGCTCCACCGGGGCCAGCTCCGAGGGCGTGAGCGCGTGGGGGGCGCGGATGCCGGGCCATATCTCCGGACGCCACGGCGCGCCGAAGGTCCAATCCTCGCGCGCCAGGTTGCGCTCGTAGACCCCCAGCGCGCGGGGCAACACGTTGTCGTGGATCCAGTAGTCCCGTCCCAGCTTCGGCTTCCGGTAGGGAAGCACGTCGCGTACGGCTGACTCGGGGCGTCGTTGTTCCGCCATGATGTGAACCACCTTCTGCGTCCGACCCGTCCTCTCTAAGCGGTCGCGTGGCGCGGTGCCCGGATTTCGCACGGTCCGCCCCGGCGGAGACCGGCCTCCCGGACGCGGTGTCAGGGGGGCTCATACAGGGCGCGCGGTGGTCCGGACACCGCTTCGTCGGATCCGGTCAATCACCCCGCAGGGCCGTCACACCTGAAACAGCCCCGGGTGATGGATGTCTGTCATTCCAACAAAAACGCTGTTGGAAATCCTGGCACCCCTGCCCCTGTTGGACACCTGAAAGACAGACACTGGATGCATTCGTGACAGCCCGGTTGGAAATCACGGGGTGGGATAGGTTTTCCAGACAGTCTGGGTAAAACCGGGAAAGAAGGCTCTGTCCGGGTTGGAAAGCTTTGTCATCATGGTCCTGCACGGACGCCGCTCGGGGGGCACTCCATGGCTGACCAAGAAATGCAGCTGTTCGCGATGCTGGTGATTCAATTCCGCTCGGGGCTCTTGAAGCACGCCCGCCGCATCCTGGGGAACACGGCGGATGCGGAGGACCTGGTGCAGCACGCGCTGGACGAGGCGTGGAAGGAGCGGCTGCACCTGCAAGGGGCGGAGGCGTTCCGGGCCTGGACGGGGCGGGTCATCAACACGCGGGCCATCAGCCTGCTGCGCCACCACCGCGCCGAGCAGCGCAAGGCGGTCAACGCCGGCTGGGTGACGGCGCTGAGCGATGATCCGGACGAGCAGGAGGGCGGCGAGCTCTGGACGTTCATCCAGGAGAAGGACCTGATGGAGGCGGTCAACGGGCTGCCGCCCCAGCAGCGCGAGGTGTTCCACCTGCGCGCGCAGGGCCGCTCCTACGTGAGCATCGGCGCCCAGGTGGGCCGCTCCACCGGCACGGTGGGCTGGTGGCTGCACCAGGTGCGCGAGCAGCTGCGCGAGCGGCTGTTGCCCATCGCCGAGGAGCGCCGGCTCTCCATCGGCGCGTGGCACTGAGGTCAGCGCGGAGGTTCCACCCGGGCGGAGTTGCCGGGACGCGCGGGCATCAGCCCCAGGCCCTGGGCCTTCTCCTCCGGGAGGGACAGGTGGCTGGCCTCGGCGCGCAGGAGGGGCAGGCCGTGGGGCTGGGCCTGGAGGTAGGCGACCAGCTTCTCCCGCACGAGGCAGCGCAGGTCGAACGCCTTGCCCGCGTCGGACGCGCTCACCAGGGCGCGCAGCTTCATGGTGCGCTCGCTCAGGTCCGTCACCTGGAGCCCGTGCGCCTTGCCGTCCCACAGGCCCTTGGATTCCTCATCCAGGATGCGCTTCAACTCCACGCGCACCGCGGGCACGTCCGTGCGGAAGTCCACGTAGAGCTCCGCCGTGCCCAGGATGTCCGGGGACACCTTGCTCCAGTTCTGGAAGGGCTTCTCCAGGAACTGGGTGATGGGGATGACCAGCCGGCGCAAATCCCACACCTTCACGACCACGTAGGTGAGGGTGATCTCCTCCACCCAACCCCATTCGTTCTCCACGATGACCGTGTCGCCGATGCGGATGGGCTGCGTGATGGACAACTGGATGCCCGCGAGCAGCGTGCTGATGGACTTCTGCGCGGCCAGGCCAATCACCAGGCCCGCGAGCCCCGCGGAGGCCAGCAGCGACACGCCCACGTTGCGCACCGCCTCGAACTGGAGCAGCAGCAGCGACGCGGCCACCAGCACCACCGCCACCTCCACCACCCGGCGCAGGATGGACAGCTGCGTGCGCAGCCCGCGCACACGCGCCACGTCCGTGCCCTCCGGTGACCGGGCGACCTTCTCCTCCAGGAACCGCGCCGCGCGGGTGAAGAAGCGCAGGAGGAACAGCGCCGCCGACACGATGATGATGGAGCGCGCGCCCAGGTCCACCGCGCCCTGCGCCGGCGGGGGCAGCATCAGGAGCCGCGCGCCCGTGGCCGCGATCAGCGACCCCAGCATGTGGCGCATCGGCCCCTTGCCCGCCGCGAGCAGCTCGTCATCCCAGCCAGACTTCGTCAGCCCGGCGGCGCGGGCCCCCACGCGCAGCACCAGCGCCTCGCCCAGTTGTCCCAGGACCCACGCGCCGGCCAGCAGCAGCGCGAGCCCCAGCCACTGCCACGCCTCCAACACCCACAGCGGGCGGGTGAAGAACACGGGCGGTAGCCGCTCCAGCAGCGGCGAGCCGTGCTCCTCGAACAGCGCGTCGATGGCGCCCACCGTGTCCGCGCTGAAGACCCACACAGGGCCTCCTTCCGCGTCCACGCGCTCCAGGATGATGTCCTGGGGCCCCCGGGCCGTGGCCACCTGTCCCAGCACTTCACGGCGGGCGCGCTCCCCCGGCCCCGCCGGCTCCCGGCCGATGCGCGCGAAGTCCAGCCACAGCGTCCTGTCCAGCACCACCACCAGCCGCCGCGCCAGCTTCAGGCCCTCCTCCGCCTGTGACGCCGGGGGCACCCGGGACAGGTCCAGGTACTGCGGCGCGCGGACGGCGTCCCGGTCATGGGCCGCGTCCAGGAACCCCGCCGCCGTCGCCGCGGGCGTGCGCCTGTCCACGTCAGCGGGCGGCGGTGGCAGCCCCGAGTTCAGCGCGAACGCCCCCACGGGCCCCAATAGCAGCAACAGCCACATCCACGGCGGAACGGAACGGCGCACGGCGGCACTCCCCAGTCTCGGGTCTAGATGTTTTGAGAACAAACAATCACCTTGGAGACGGGCTGTCCACCGCTGCTGACGCGGGTCGTCAAGGGCTGGACGGGGCGCGGACGGGCAGGGAGGGGCCGAGCCTGCCGCGTCGCGTCGTCATGGTAGGTTCAAGACCTCCATGGCCGCTCCTGCTTCGTCGCTCAAGGCCGTCATCGTCGCGTTGTCAGGCAACGTGTTGGTGACGTTGATCAAGTTCATCGCCTTCCTGCTGTCGGGTTCGGGGGCGATGTTGTCGGAAGCCATCCACTCGGCGGCGGACACGGGCAACCAGGTGTTGTTGTTCCTGGGGTTGAAGCGTGCGGCGCGGGTGGAGGACGAATCGCATCCGTATGGCTACGGCGGCGAGCGCTTCATCTTCGGCATCCTGTCCGCGTCCGGCATCTTCTTCGTGGGCTGTGGTGTGACCGTGTACCACGGCATCCAGTCCCTGCTGCACCCGCACGTGGCGGAGACGGGCGTGGTGACGTTCGCGGTGCTGGGGGCGTCGTTCCTCATCGAGGGCGGCGTGTTGTTGTTCGCGGTGCTGGGGTTGCGCAAGCAGGCGAAGGCGGTGGGCGACACCTTCTTCCTGTTCGTGCGGCACAAGGCTGATCCGGCGTCGGTGGCCATCCTGTTGGAGGACGGCGCGGCGGTGCTGGGACTGGTGCTGGCGACGGGAGGCATCGCACTGGCGCACGTGACGGCGAATCCGGTGTGGGACGCGCTGGCGTCGCTCACGGTGGGCGTGCTCTTGGGGCTCATCGCCGTGTACCTGATGGTGGAGAACCGGGAGCTGCTGTTGGGGCGGTCGGTGCCGCCGGACGTGGAGCAGCGCTTCGAGGACCTGCTGCGAGCGCGGCCCAGTCTGGCCGACCTGCACGACGTGAAGACGCGGCAGCTCACGCCGGAGTCGTATCAATTCAAGGCGGAGCTGCGCTTCAGCGAAGCGTTCGTGGCGGCGAGGCTCGCGGAGGCGCTGCCGGCGCAGGGCGTGCCGCAGCAGGGGGCGGAGCGAGACCGCGTGTTGACCGAGGCGGCGCGTCACCTCATCCGCACGTTGAGCGAGGAGATCGACGCGATTGAAGCGGAGGTCCGCCGCGTGATTCCCCAGGCGAAGCACATCGACCTGGAGTTGGAGCACCTGAGCGCCGCCGCCATCGCGGCGGAGGCTGCGGAAGGTCGTTCGCTGGTGGGGTAGGTTTTTCCAAGAAATCTAGTTTGTATTGAATTGCGTGTGTGCTGTGTTCCCGCGACCTCCCGTCTGGGAGAGGCGAGGCGGGATGCACAAGCGGTGGAGATGGAGTTTTGGGGTGTTGTTGCTGCTGGGCTGTGCTGGCGCCCCGTCCTATTGGCAGCGCGGTAATGAGACCCTGTTCGGTCGTCAGGGGGACGAGGTCTGGGTCCAGGGCCCCTGGCCCGCCGTCCACCCGTCGTCGAATGTCGATGAGGTCATCGACCAGCTCTGCCCGGCGGTCATGACCTTGGACCTCGCCCAGGCGAAGGACTACGGCCGGGAGTACTGCGGGGTGCTCTACTCCCTCGGTACCGGCGAGTACTACGCCACCTGGCCTTCACCGCTGGGGCGAACGAGGCTGGTCTCTGATGACATGCGCCGCAAGAGCTGCCGCGTCCCCAGCAGCGTGCGGGACGACCGGGGCACGGTGTCCATCCTGGCGGACTTCCACAGCCATCCCTGGTTCCCCTCCGAGATGTCCCAAGAAGACCTTTGGGCCAAGACCCAGCGCTGGTCCCTGCGCATCCAGTTCGATTCGGAATGCACCCTCACGAAGCTGATTCCGTACAAAGGGGAGCGGCGTCCGGGCGAGGTCTATCTTCGTCGGGACAAGGCGTGGAAGCTTATCGGGTACATCCATGAAGGCGACAAGGACACGGGATTCGTCACGCCCGTGGGTGAGGACTAGATGTGGCACGAGCGTTCTGTGTTCCTTCAGGGTCGGGTGAAGCAGGGGGTGTTGCTGCTGCTTGCGCTGTCCCTTCCCGCCTGTTCGTTCTTCCGCAGGCCCGTGCGGCCCGTCTTCGCTCTGCCCGAAGAGGCGGCCCGCTTCAAGTTCCCGTTGGATCTCCCTGCCGAGGGCAGGATGCTGACCCCCGCGACGGTGGCGGTCGCGACCCAACTGGCGATGGACGACTTCCAGCCCCTGGACCGCCAACCGCACAAGGGCGCCACACCGGACGAGATCTGTCTCTACCGGCGTGACTCCTTCGACGTATGGACGTCCCCGGCGTCCGAAGGCGTGTTGCTCGTGCGCTTTGTTCCCAGGGACAACGCTTGTGATTCGGATGGGCCGGTCATGGACGTGAGCGCCACCTACGCCATCGATGTGAAGCAGTGGCGCATCCTCGCGGTCAAGCGCTGAAGCCCCGTCATGCCACCTGTCCCGCGTCCACCATCACTCCATGAAGGCGACAATGACATGGGCTTCATGACGCCCCTGGGTGAGGACTCGATGCCGCGCGAGCGTTCTGTGTTCCTGCAGGTTCGGGCGAAGCAGGGGGTGTTGCTGCTGCTGGCGCTGACCCTTCCCGCCTGCGCGCTCTTCTACCGGCCGGTGCGGCCCGTCTTCGCGCCGCCCGAAGAGGCGGCCCGCTTCAAGTTCCCGTTGGATCTCCCCGCCGAGGGTCGAATGTTGACCCCCGCCACCGTGGCGGTCGCGGCCCAACTGGCGATGGATGACTTCCGTCCCCTGGAACTCAAGCCGCACAAGGGCGCCACACCGGACGAGCTTTGCCTCTACCGGCGTGACTCCTACGACGTGTGGACGTCCCCCGCGTCCGAAGGCGTGTTGCTCGTGAACATTGTTCCCAGGCACAACACCTGTGATTCAGACGGGCCGGTCATGGACATGAGCTCCACCTACGCCATCGACACGCGCCAGTGGCGCATCCTCGCGGTCCAGCGCTGACGCGCCGTCACGCCACCTGTCCCGCGTCCACCGTCACGGGCCGAGGCTCTTCAGGAGGCGGAGGCGCCGCGCGCGTCAGGCCCAGCACCTTCTCACGCTGGGGCCACGGCCACGCTCCCGTCACCATGGCCAGCTTGCCCGCGAGGACAGACATCACGGCCACCTGGAACGTGCAGATGTACGAGATGATGCCCATGTCTCCGAACACCTGATTCAGGTACGACGCCACCACGCCCACGATGACCAGACACGCCGTGCGGTGCTCCGCCGCGTAGGCCCGGTGGTACGAGCGCGCAGCCAGGTACACCGTCACCACCAGGTACATCCACACGCCCGTGAACCCCAACCACCCGCCGAAGGCCAACAGGCCCAACAGCGAGTTGTGCGGATGGAACCGGTACGTGGGGAACACGAACGCGATGTTCGGCAGCGGGTAGGGTTCCAGGAACTCGTGCCCGTAGCCCGTGCCCAACAGCGGGTTGGTGTTCCATGTCGCGATGAGATTCAGGTTCTCGATGTCGCGGTAGTCCAGCTCTCCTTCGGCGTGCTGGCCCTCGATGATGGAGCGGAACGTCGCCACCGGCTTGAACACGCCGCTGCTCGAATTCCAACCCACCAGGAAGTACACGATGAGCAGCGGTGAGCACGCGATGATCCCTCGCGTGATGAACTTCTTCAGCGGCGTCCACGGGTTGAAGAAGTACGCGGCGGCGAGGCCGCCCACGAGGCTCACGTACGCGAGCCGGCGGTCGTTGAAGAACATCCCGATGCCCACCAGGATGATGATGAGGATGCCCCGGATGGCGTGGCCCGACTTCGGCCGCTCCAGCCACCGCGCGATGCACACCGTGATGGCGCAGATGAACGTCATCGAGTCCGAGTGGCAGGTCGTGTACTCGACCTCCAGCCCCTGGGCCGGGATGACCACGAGCGCGAAGTACGTGCTCACCGCGGACTTGGTGAGCGCCGCCAGGATGATGGTGCGCGCCACCACGGGCCAGTCCTCCGGCCCGCGCAGGCTGTAGTGGTACATCATCGCCACCAGCGGGAGCACGGCGGCCTGGTGCCACTGCCACAGCGAGTTCTTGATGTCCCCGCCCCGGA
>SECN01000337.1 GCA_004173515.1 Myxococcaceae bacterium
TTCCAGATCATCAACCAGGACCCCGTCCTGAGCCGCGTGAAGCTCATCGCGGAGCCGTGGGACGTGGGCCTGGGCGGCTACCAGGTGGGCGGCTTCCCGTCGCCGTGGCACGAGTGGAACGGCAAGTACCGGGACGCGCTGCGCAAGTACTGGAAGGGCGACGAGAACCAGGCCGCGGAGGTGGGCTACCGGCTCACGGGCAGCGCGGACCTCTTCGCGGCGGCGCGCCGCAGGCCGCAGGCGTCCATCAACTTCGTCACCGCGCACGACGGCTTCACGCTGCACGACCTGGTCACGTACAGCAGCAAGCACAACGAGGCCAACGGCGAGCACAACCGCGACGGCGCGGATGACAACCAGGCGTGGAACTGCGGCGTGGAGGGGGAGACGGACAACACCGACATCATCTCCCTGCGCGAGCGCCAGAAGCGCAACCTCCTGGCGTCGCTGTTCCTGTCCACCGGCGTGCCCATGATTGTCGCGGGCGACGAGATGGGCCGCACGCAAAAGGGCAACAACAACGCCTACTGCCAGGACAACGAGCTGTCGTGGGTGGACTGGAACCTGGATTCGGTGAAGCAGGACATGCTCGCGTTCACGCGCAAGCTGATCCACTTCCGCCACGGGCAGCCGGTGTTGCAGCGCCGCCGCTTCTTCCAGGGCGAGCACCTGTGGGACTCCGAGCACAAGGACCTGGCGTGGTTCCGTCCGGACGGCACGGAGATGGGGCCGGAGGACTGGCAGAAGCCCTTCGTGCGGTCGCTGGCGTACCTGCTGGGCGGCGACGCCATCCCCACGCCGGACGAGCGCGGCCAGCGCGTGATTGGCGACGCGCTGCTGGTGCTGCTCAACGCGCACCACGACACGGTGTCCTTCACGGTGCCGCCGGTGGGTGAAGGCGGCCAGTGGATGCTGGAGCTCTACACGGCGGACGACAAGCGCGGCGACGAGCAGATGAAGCCGGGCAAGTTCGACATGGCGGGCCGGTCGCTCGCGGTGTTCCGCAAGAGCGGGGGCAACAACACGCTGTGATACCGTGCGGCGCACCGACGGCGTCGAGCGAGGGTGCGCGGCATGGTGGACGAAGGGGACGGCGGAACACCCGGGCCTGACATGGGGTCCAGCGGATCCGCCGTCGCGAGGGTGTACGGGGAGATCGCCTCCGCCTACGAGGTGCTCTACCCCGCGCTGCACCGCTACGGCGACCGCGTGGAGCGCTTCCTCGCCGAAGCGGTGGCCCCGGGGATGCGCGTGCTGGACGTGGGCTGCGGGCCCGGGCTGCACACGCGCGGCCTGGACGCGTCCGTGGACGTGGTGGGCCTGGACCTGGCGCCGGAGATGCTGGAGCTGGCGAAGCGTTCACGGCCGTCGGGCACGTGGCGCGTGCACAGCTACATGGAGCCGGTGCCGGAGGACCTGGGCCCCTTCGACGTGGCGCTGGCCATTGGTTGTCTGGACTTCTGCGACGATCTGCCGCGCGTGCTGGGACATCTGGCCCGGGCGCTGAAGCCGGGCGGCCGGATGCTGTTCACGGTGCTGGAGCGCAGGCCGGGGGTGGAGGCGCACGAGCACCCCACGCGCAAGGTGGGCACGGCGGACTCCGTGGTGACGCTGCACCTGTGGTCCTCCGAGGAGACGGTGCGCGCGCTGGAGGCCGCGGGCCTGCGGGTGGGCGGCTACGTGCACGCGCCCGGCTGGGAGATTCTCGCCGAGGAGCGCGTGATGTGGTTCGGCTGGTGGGACGTGACGCGGGGCTGAGTTTCGCGGGGGCGTTGTCAGGTTCATTTCGGGGCCGCGTCTGGTGCTCCCGTCGGCGCTTCAGGGGGTGCACGGGGCTGGCCCGAGGCTTCCGATTCCAGGCCGTGGCGCTCTGCGCCGGGGCACGGGATTCGGACGTACTTCAAGGCCATCGCTTCCGCGCATTCCCCCAGCATCGGAGGTCGACCGTTCGCGCGCCAACGACAGGCGTGCATTCGACTGTCCCCCGTGGGGACATCACCCGAACTAGCTCACTGGTAGAGCACGAGAATCCAATCTCGGTGTCGAAGGTTCGATTCCTTCGTTCGCTGGAGACCCCGTCGTTTCGCTGGTGTCAGCGCGGGTCCACCGCTTCTTCCTCCTCCTCGACGCAGCCTGGTCGGTTGCCAGGGCTTCTGGATGCTTCCGTGCGGCTTTACGGAACGCTCCGGTCGCCGTCCGTGACCGGCATCCGGTGCGAACGCGCGGGCGGCGTGATGCGGCCTGGACGGCTTGTCCGCGGGAAGCGCCCGTGAGCGGCGGGGTCTCTTCTTCTCGTTCGGATCCTTTCTTCTTTTTCGCGGGACCCTCCCCTTCGCGGGAGGCAACAGGGGTGGCGTGTCATGAGCATCGGTCGGGTGGAAGTGGCGCAGAACGAGCGGCTGTTCGTCGTGGTGAACGGGCGGGCGGAGCAGTACCTGGGGCCGGGTCGGCACTGGGTGGTGCGTCCCTTCCAGCACGTCCGCTTCGAGCGCGTGTCGGTGGAGCAGCCGCTGACCCGACTGGATGAGGCGAAGCTCGCGTTGGTGCCGGAGAAGGACCTCCAGGTGGTGGAGCTGGCCGCGGACGAGCGGGCCATCCTCTTCCATCACGGCCAGCCGGTGCAGTGGCTGAAGCGGGGTCAGCACCAGGTGTGGACGGCGCAGCGGCTGCCCGGTCGTACCGGTCGGCCCGAGACGCCGACGGTGAAGGTGGAGCGCGTGGACGTGTCCGGGGTGGTGACCTCACCGCCCAGCGACGAGGTGCGCGCGCTCATCCCCTCCACCGACTACACGGAGTGCATCGCCGCCGAGGGCAGCGTGGCGCTGCGGTACGTGGACGGTGTGCTGGACGCCGTGCTGCCTCCGGGCCGCCACGCGGCGTGGACGGTGGTGCACAAGGTGCAGTTCGCGGTCATCGACCTGCGCGAGCGGCTGCTCCACGTCACCGGCCAGGAGGTGATGACGAAGGACCGCGTGTCGCTGCGGCTCAACCTGTCCGCGGCGTTCCGCGTGGCGGACGCGCGCCGGCTGTCGGTGGTGTCACGCGCGCCGGACGACGTGCTGTACCTGGCGATGCAGCTGGCGTCACGGGAGGCGGTGGCCACCCGGACGCTGGATGAGTTGCTGGCGTCGCGAGAGGCGGTGGCGGATTCGCTGTTCGCGCAGGTGAAGGCGGGGGCGGAGAACGTGGGCCTGGAGCTGCTGCGCTTCGGCATCAAGGACGTGGTGCTGCCGGGTGAGATGAAGGAGCTGCTCAACCGGGTCATCCAGGCGCAGAAGGAAGCGGAGGCCAACGTCATCATGCGCCGCGAGGAGACGGCGGCCACGCGGTCCATGGCGCAGACGGCGAAGGTGCTGGCGGAGAACCCGCTCCTGGTGCGGCTCAAGGAGCTGGAGGCGTACAAGGACCTCGCGTCCAAGGTGGGTCAGGTCCACCTGGTGCTGGGCGAGGGCGCGGTGCCCACGCTCCAGCTCAAGGGCAGCTGATGCACCTGTGAGCGCGGTGGAGGCCCTCGGACCGGAAGCACGGGTCCGGGGGCCTTCGTGCGTCCGCCAGTGCCTCAGAAGGTTGGACCGAGGTTGACCCCTCCCCCTGTTTCGGGCGAGCTAGGGCACATGTACGTAAAAGAGGTCCGCCTCGCCAACATCCGGTCCATTGAGTCACTGACGTGGACACTTCCGGATGGACCCGCGCTGGGGTGGCACGTTGTCATCGGAGACAATGGAGCGGGCAAGAGTTCGTTCCTTCGGGCTATTGCTCTTGCGCTGGTAGGTCCCTGGGAGGCCATTGCTCTTCGTCAGGACTGGAACGAATGGCTCCGCAGGGGGACGCGAATCGGATCCATCAAGCTCGTCGTGGGTTGGGATAGCGCCTACGAAGCAATCGGTGGAGAGGCTGGTATCGTCCCTCCTTCCATCCTGACTGCGAACCTCCAGTTGGAGCGAGGCCTCGGCTCTCCCGACTTGGTCCAACTGAATCAAGCGGCATCTCCTGACCCATACCCCGAGCAGCATATCTGGGGAGAAGGCGTCGGCTGGTTCAGCGCTTCCTACGGCCCTTTCAGGAGGTTCGCGGGAGGCGATACGGAGCAGGAGAAGCTGTTCCATTCAAATTCCAAACTGGCTCGACATCTGTCCGTCTTCGGAGAGTCCGTCGCACTTTCCGAGTGCCTCGATTGGCTCAAGCTCCTTCAGTTCAAGAAGCTGGAGAAGGATCCAGAGGGCGACCTGCTTGAGCCTCTGAAGCAGTTCATCAATCAGCCCGATTTCCTGCCCAATGAAGCGCGGCTTGAATCGATTTCCTCGAAGGGCGTGCGCTTCGTCGACGGCAATGGCTGTGAGGTTATGGTCGAGAACCTGAGCGATGGCTACCGGTCCATCCTGAGCATGACCTTCGAGCTGATCCGTCAGCTTGCTCGAACTTATGGCCCCAGCAGCATCTTCGCGCCCGACGATCCGACGAAGATCATGGTGCCCGGCGTCGTCTTGATCGACGAGATCGACGCTCACCTGCATCCCGTGTGGCAGCGCAGGGTGGGCCTCTGGTTCCGCGAACACTTCCCGAACGTCCAGTTCATCGTCACGACCCACAGTCCGCTCATTTGCCAAGCCGCTACCGTCGGCAGCGTGTTCCGCCTTCCGAGGCCGGGCAGTGACGAACAAGCAGGCATGGTCACGGGAGTCGCCCTCGACCGACTGCTCTACGGAAACGTGCTGGATGCCTACAGCACTGGCGCTTTCGGCGATGTCCCCCTGCGCTCGCCCGAGGCCCTGGAGAAGCTCGAACGGCTCGCCATCCTCAATCAGAAGGAGCTTGCGGAGGGGCTGTCCTCTGCGGAGCAGACAGAACAGCAGGGCCTGCGGGCGCAACTGCCGACCGCAGCCAGCGCACTTCCTGACAGCACGGAGGTGTCGCAGCCTTGATCCGCCTTCCCAACCATCCCCTGCCGGAGCCTGCCCACTCCCGACTCGTGGAATATCAGGGCGAGATCGACTCGCTCCCTGACTACGAGGCACGCGTCGAGCGCGCAAAGACGCGATTCGGCGGTCTGAACAGGAAGGGAGAGCCGACGTTCGATAGCGTCAAAGCGACCCTGTCGAAGATGTGCGTGGGCGTCCAACGCTGCGCCTACTGCGAGGACTCGCTGGCGGATGAGGTGGAGCACATCCGCCCCAAGGCGCTGTACCCGGATTGGGTCTTCGCCTGGATGAACTACCTGTATGCCTGTGGGCCCTGCAATGGCCCCAAGAACAGTCACTTCGCGGTTTTCGCGCAGGGCACGGGCACGCTGACGAATGTGGGCCGTCGTCGAGGAGACCCTGTGACTCCTCCGGTGGCCGGCCATCCAGTGCTCCTGGATCCGCGCATGGATGACCCGACGGCCTTCATGCGACTGGATCTCGTGGACACCTTCTTCTTCACCGCCAGCGCGGCACCCGGCACTGTGGACCATCAACGCGCGAAGTACACCATTGATCTTCTGGGTCTCAACCGCCGCGAAGCACTCCCGCGAACACGTCGCGCGGCCTATCAGGACTACCGAGCGCACCTCTCGCAGTACGTCAACGAACGCAACCAGGGCAACGAACCCGAGCACCTGCTTCGGCTGGCCGATGAGATCCGGACGCGGCAGCACGCGACGGTCTGGCTGGAGATGAAGCGCCAGCACCTGCTCATCCCCACCCTGAAACGCCTCTTCGAAGCGGCCCCCGAAGCTCTCGGCTGGTAGTTCCGCCACGAAGCGAAGCCGTAGGCCCAGTCACCGCTGGGCCAGTACTTCGTCACCTCTACCGTCTGTCCCGCGTACAGCGTGCCGATGCGGAACAAATCGTACGCGCCGGACAATACCTGACATTCCCCTGTCACAAAGGGCGGGCAGGTTGCGCCCATCCACCCGATGCGGTCCAGGAGGACTGTCATGAAGCTCTACTTCCACCCCTTGTCCGGAAACTCGCGCCGCGTGCTGCTCGTGGCCGCCCACCTCGACGTGCCCCTCGAGCGCATCGTGGTCGACCTGCCCAAGGGCGAGCAGCGCGGGGCACCGCACCTGAAGCTCAACCCCAACGGGCGCGTCCCGGTCCTCGATGACGACGGCTTCCTGCTCTGGGAGTCGCGCGCCATCATGCTGTACCTGGCCGAGAAGACCCCGGGGCAGACCCTGCTCCCGACGGATGCGCACGGCCGCGCCGACGTGACCCGCTGGCTCTTCTGGTGTTCGGCCCACATGGCCCCGGCGAACACCATCCTGGTCTTCGAGAACTTCGTGAAGGCGCAGACGGGACGCGGGCCGGCGGACCCCGCCGAGATCGCTCGGGGCGAGGCGCTCGTCGCGCAGAACGCGCAGCTCCTGGACGCGCACCTGGAGGGCAGGACGTGGGTCGCGCAGGATCGCCTGACGCTCGCGGACTTCTCCCTGGCCTCGTCGTTCGCCCTCGCCGGTCCGGCGCGCCTGCCCATCGCGGACTTCGCGAACCTCCGGGCCTGGCTCGGGCGCGTGCAGGAACTCGAGGCGTGGAAGCGCACCGCGCCGTCCCTGCCTCGCGGCTGACGCCCAGGGCGGGGCTTCCCGGGGTGTGGCTGGACGGCCACGGTGACGCTCACGAAGTGTCTCCGAGCGGCCCACACACCCCGTCCTTCCGGGGCGTCGGAGGTTGGCCCAGGGGCTGCAATGTCCCTCCGGCACACCCTGAAACCCAAGGTCCCGTCCATGCGAGTCACGCTCGCCACGCTCTTCGTCTGTCTGCTGGCCCTTCCGGCCTTCGCCCAAACCCCGTGCCCTGCGCCGGTGTCCCCTGTCAGCAAGGGCGCCGTGTCCCAGGGCACGCTCGTGGCGCTGCTGCGTCAGCAGGCCGAGGACACCGGGTGCCCGGACACCGCGCCCCGCACCTTCAGCCTCAAGCACACGGAAGTGGACGCGGAGGTCAGCGGCTTCCTCGCCTCCGTCACCGTGACGCAGGTGTTCGAGAACCCCTACGCCTCGCCGCTCGAAGCGCTCTACGTCTTCCCGCTGCCGGAGCTGGCCGCGGTGGACGGCATGGAGCTGCACGTCGGCGCTCGCGTCATCCAGGGCGTCATCCAGACCCGTGAGCAGGCCCGCGACACCTACGAGCGCGCCAAGGCCGAGGGCAAGACGGCCGCGCTGCTCGACCAGGAGCGCCCCAACGTCTTCACCCAGTCCGTCGCCAACATCCTCCCCGGCGAAACCATCAAGGTGCGGATCCACTACGTGGAGCGCCTCACCTACGACGCGGGCACCTACCGCTTCACCTTCCCCATGGTCGTCGGCCCCCGCTACATCGGCGGCGAGCCGCTGGCCACGCGCCAGGGCGAAGGCACCGAACCGGACACCACCACCGTCCCCGACGCGAGCCGCATCACGCCCCCGGTGCTCCCGGAGGACCTGCGCAGCGGCCACGACATCCAGCTCACCGTGCGCCTGGACGCGGGCCTTCCGGTGCAGTCGCTGCGCTCCACCACCCACCGCGTGGAGGTGAAGCGCGAGCGCCAGTCCCGCGCCACCGTCAGCCTGGGCCGCGACGACCGCATCCCCAACAAGGACTTCACGCTGGAGTACGCCGTCGCCGACGCGCTCATCCGCCCCGCCGTCCTCATGCACCGCGACCCCGGCGCGGACCACGGCTACTTCATGGTGATGCTCAACCCGCAGCTCGCCCCCACCGAGAAGGAGATCACCCCCCGCGAGCTGTACATGGTCCTGGACACGTCCTGCTCGCAGTCCGGCCTCGCCATTGAGAAGTCCAAGGCCATCACGAAGGAGGTGCTGAACCACCTGATGCCGGAGGACACCTTCCAGGTCCTCAACTTCGACACGCAGGTGACGAAGTTCGCGCCTGGCGCCGTCCCCGCCACGCCGGAGAACATCCAGAGCGCCCTGCCCTACGTCGGGAGACGCGCATCTTCGCCGCGGGCGTGGGCAGCAGCGTGAACCGCTACCTCATCGCGAAGATGGGCGAGCTGGGCCGGGGCGCCTCCACCTTCGTCGACCTCAACCGTCCCGAGGAGGAGGTCGCCCGCGAGTTCGAGCAGCGCATGCGCGGCCCCGTCCTCACGTCGCTCGTCGTCGACACCGACGGCCTGCCCGTCACCGACGTGTACCCGAAGTCCGTGCCGGATCTCTTCGCCGGCCAGCCGCTGTTCCTCGTGGGCAGGTTCACCGGCACCGGTGACGGCCTGCTGCGCATCTCCGGCCGCGTGCGCGGCGAGTTCCGCCGCTTCGACGTGCCCGTGCACTTCCCGGAGGTCGCCCCGGAACACGACGCACTCAAGAGCCTCTGGGCCCGCCAGCGCATCGAGGAGCTCACCGTGCAGGGCTACCGCGGAGAGACGCCCGACATCGTGCAGGGCATCACGAACACCGCGCTCGAGTACCACCTGATGAGCCGCTTCACGTCCTTCGTCGCGGTGGAGCAGGTGGCGCGCACCACCCCCGACGGTGAGACGGTGAAGGAGCTGGTCCCCGTGCAGCTCCCCGACGGCATGGTGTCCGGTTCGCTCAGCCGCGAGGAGATTCCTCCCGGCGACCCCATCATCTCCGTGCGCGCCCCGCGCGACGCCCGCCGCGTCACGGCCTACTTCCCCTTCGGCCTCGTGAAGCCGCTCACGTTCGACACGGTGTCCGGTGCCTGGCGCGGCCGGTTCCTCGTGCCGCTGGGTGTCGCGGATGGCTACTACACGGTGTTCCTCATCACGGAGCTGGCGGACGGGCAGGTGCAGCGCAGCGAGGTGCGCTACCGCCTGGACTCCCAGGGCAACGACTTCGAGGTCGCCTTCTCCCAGCGGGAGCTGTCCCCCGGGGACACCCTGACGCTGGACGTGGACGCGGTGGAGGCCACGAAGGAGGTCAGCGTGTACGGCGAGCTGTTCGGCGAGGCGCAGCAGCAGCTCACGTCACAGGATGGCCTGCGCTTCACCACGTCGCTGGTGGTTCCGGAGGGCACCCCGGCCGGAGCGTATGAGCTGGTGTTCGTGGCCCGCGACGCCGCCGGCAACCGCTTCGAGCGCCGTGAGACGCTGCGCGTCATCCACTCGCGGCACGACTGACCCCCGAATCAATCTCGGGTACCCTCACGGTCCCGTCCGTGCCCGCGCCGGAGTCCTGGCGCGGGCCTGATTTCAGCGCCGACCGTGAGGAGTCCGCCGATGTCGTCGTCGTCCCTGCACTACACGCCCAACCTCCGCGATATTGAGTTCAACCTCTTCGAGTTCCTCGACATCGGCCACACGTCGCTGGGCAAGGCGCCCTTCGGGGACCTGGACGAGGCGACGGCCCGTCAGACGCTGGAGGCCTTCTCCAAGCTGTGCACGGAGGAGCTGGCGAAGAGCTTCGACGAGTCCGAGCACAACCCGCCCCAGTTGATCAACGGCGAGGTGAAGCTGCCCCCCGGCCTCAAGGCGGCGATGGGCTCCTTCTACGATGCGGGCATGCACCTCTTGGAGCAGCCCCCGCACCTGGGCGGCATGGGCGCGCCGCCGTCGCTGGGCTGGGCAGCGTTCGAGCTGCTGCTGGGCAGCAACCCGTCGCTGGCGTTCTTCACGCTGGGCAACCTGCTGGTGCGCATCATCGAGCGGCTGGGCACGGAGTCGCAGAAGAAGCGCTTCCTCTCGAAGATGATGGAGCGCAACTGGAGCGGTTCCATGGTGCTCACCGAGCCCGACGCCGGCAGCGACGTGGGCGCCGCGCGCACCAAGGCCCGGCACGTGGACGGCGACCTGTGGGAGATCGAAGGCGTCAAGCGCTTCATCACCAACGGCGAGTCGGACATCGCGGAGAACATCATCCACATGGTGCTCGCGCGTCCGGAAGGCGCCGCGCCCGGCACCAAGGGCCTGTCGCTGTTCGTCGTGCCCAAGTACTGGGTGAACGAGGACGGCAGCATGGGTGAGCACAACAACGTCGTGTGCACCAAGCTGGAGAAGAAGATGGGCCTGAAGGGGTCCGTCACGTGCGAGCTGACGTTCGGCGACGGCAAGCCCACGCGCGGCCTGCTGCTGGGCGAGGTGCACGACGGCATCCGGCAGATGTTCCACATCATCGAGAACGCGCGCATGGCGGTGGGCCTCAAGTCCATGGCCGCGCTGTCCGCGGGCTACTTCCGCGCGCTGTCGTTCGCGAAGGACCGCGTGCAGGGCAG
>SECN01000338.1 GCA_004173515.1 Myxococcaceae bacterium
TCGGCCTGCGTCAGTTCCAGCCGCTGCCGGGACGCGCGGACTGCGTTTCCAATGAGGGTGGCCAGTCGTTGTTCCATGGCGTCGAAAACCTGTCGAAAGAGGAGCTTCTCCCCCCGCTTTTCAGACGGAGAGGTACCGGGAAGAAGTCGCTGCCTTGCGTGACCTCGTGAGACACAGATTACGAGTGGGGTCTGACATCTCTGGACGTGCGGACGAACGCCGCAAACCCGCGACAACTCGCGGTTTCCGCCGTTCCGGCGCGCGCGTTTCGCAAGGCTTCCCGGGTGCTGTTTTCGGGCGCGATGCGAGCGTCGAACCGGGGTGGTAGGCGCGCGCTCGCGCTGCCCTCCCACGACGTCACGGGAAGGCCTTGCGGGGTCGCACGACCCTCCGGGTTGTTCCGCGAAATTCTGGACGTTTTGAAGGGTCCGGGGGGACCGCGCGCTCCGGCGATGCGGCGCCGGAGCGGGTCCCTTCACCGCGGACGGTGCGGCGTGAAGCGCTTCAGTCCGCGGCGTCCACGGACGGCAGCGCGGCGCGCGCTTCGGCGTACTCGCGCACCATGCGCTCCACGACGCTGGCGGCGGGCAGCACGTCCTTGACGAAGGCCACGCCGTGGCCCGCGCTCCACGTGTCCTTCCACGCCTTGCCCTGGCCCGCGCGGAAGCGCTCCAGCGCGTTCTTGAGGAAGTTGCCGTGCACGCCCGTCACCTCCTTCGTGTACTCGAGGTCCTCCGGGCTCGCGTCCACCAGTGCCTGCTTGTAGTCGGGCCCGGCGCCGGCCTCTTCCGTCGCGAGGAAGCGCGTGCCCAGGTACGCGCCGTCCAGGCCCATGGCGAGCGTGGCGGCCAGGTGGCGCCCCGTGGAGAGCGCGCCCGCGAGCACCACCGGGATGCCCAGCTCCTGCTTGAGCCACGGCCCCAGTACCAGCGGGCTCAGGTGTCCCGCGTGGCCGCCCGCGCCGGAGCCCACCGCGACGAGCGCGTCCACGCCCGCCTTCGCGGCCTTCTCCGCGTGGCGCAGCGAAATCACGTCGCTCCACACCTTGCCGCCGTACGCGTGCACGCGCTCCACCACCGGCGTGGGGTCTCCCAGGCTGGTGATGACGAGCGGGACCTTGCGCTCCACCGTCGCGGCCATGTCCTCCTCCAGCCGCTCGGCCCACTTGAGGATGAGGTTCACGCCGAAGGGCACGTCCTTGGGAAACGCGGCGAGGAAGTCCCGGTACGCCTGCGCGGTCCGGTAGTTGAGCGACGGCACCGCGCCGATGGCGCCCGCGCGGCCGGCGGCCTCCAGCAGCGCGGCATTGGACACCAGGAACATGGGGGCGGCGATGATGGGATAGCGGATGCCCAACATCCGGGTCACGGCGGTGTCGATGCGCGAAGGGGCCATGGGCGCATTGGAGCACGCGTGCGCGCGGGCCAGAGGCCGAAAAATCGGCCTGGGCGGCGTTGTCAATCGCAGCGTGTTTTCAGAGGGGAAAACCCCTGGTGTTTCCGTGGTTTACGTAGCACGTAGGGCTGACGTAAGGTGCGCCCCCCGGCCGAGGTCGGGAAAGCCGGGGGTTCCCTTCGGTGACGCGAACCGGGGAGCGCCGCCGAGCGTTTTTGCGGGGAGGCCAGACTCAGCCGTGAGTGACGAGCGTCCGGACGCGCTGCTCAAGAGCGCACTCGAAAAGATCGTCTACTTCGAGGCCCGTGCGCAGCAGTTGCATGGCGAGCTGGCGAACGCGCGCGAGAGCGCGAGGAGCTGACGCGGCTCAACCAGGCGCTGCGGCTGGAGCGCAACCAGCTGATGGAGAAGCTGCTGGACGCCAGCCGCATCCATTCCTCCGGGCACTCGCGCAGCGCCTCCCAGGACGATGACGACGAGCTGGGGTTCGACCTGGCGTCGTTCATCTCGCAGCTTCGCAGCGAGGTGATCCTCCGCAACGACACGGTGCCTCCGGTGCGCACGCCGCTGCGGGGGCCCGCGGTGCCGCTCAAGTCGCACGAGCCGCAGGTGCCGTGGGCGGAGCGCCCGGCGCCTCCGGTGCCGCAGCGGGCCTCGGCGGCCTACGTGGCGGGGGACGCGGGGCTGTCGCCGGTGGCGCGCGAGGCGCAGCGGCTCCAGAACGAGGGCCGGCTGCGGGTGAGCCCGGAGCAGATGGCGGAACTGTCCGGCCACGCGGGCAGCCCCACGGACGAGACGCTGTTCGGGTTCTCGGTGCGGGAGCTGTCGGCGGCGGACGCGGCGGCGCGGGTGCGCGCGGCGGAGCGGCTGAAGGCGCTGGCGCATCCGGCGGCGGCTCCGGCGCTGGCGGCGGCGCTGCACGCGGAGACGGACGCGACGGCGCAGGTGGCGCTGCTCCAGGCGTTCGCGGGGCTGTGCCGGGAAGAGGGCGCCTCGGTGGTGTCGCCGCTGTTGTCCTCGCCGGTGCCGGAGGTGCGCATCGCGGCGCTCAAGGCGCTGCTCGTGCTGGCGCCCCGGGACGCGGCGCCGCACCTGGCGCAGGCGATGAAGGACTCGGACCGGTCGGTGCGCAGGAGAGCGTCGCTGCTGGCGCTGGGGTTGGAAGGGGAGACGGCGCGGCGGCTGGGCGAGGACGCCATCCACGACACGGACTCGGAGGTCCGCGCGCTGGCGGCGCTGGCGCTGGGCGCGGGGCGCGGAGAGAACGCGCGGGCGCTGCTGCTGGAGGCGCTGGACGATGGTGAGGTGCGCGTGCGCAAGGCGGCGGCGCAGAGCCTGTCGCGCATCCTCGGGCACGATGTGTCGGCGGTGGTCACGCTGGATGATGCGCACCGGCGCCGGGAGATCCGCCGGCTGGCGACGCTGCCCGTGAAGCCCGTGCGCGCGACGTTGGAAGTGAAGGCCGTGGCGCCCGTGCGCCTGGCGCCGGTGGCCGCGAGTGCCGCGCAGGCGGTGGGGGGTGCTGTCCCGCCGCAGGCCGTGAACGTCCCGCCGCAGGCCGTGAACGTCCCGCCGCAGGCCGTGAACGTCGCGCCGCGGTGGGTGGACATTCCTCCGCATGCGGTGAACGCCGCTCCGCCTGTGGCGAGCGTCGCGCAGCATGTGGCGAGCGTCGCGCAGCAGTCGGTGAACGTCCCCCCGCAGGCCGTGGACGCCGTGCAGCAGGCGAACGCCGCGCAGCAGGCGGTGCTGGAGGCCGCGCAGCAGGCCTTGCGGATCGCCCAGGCGGCGAACGCGACGCAGCAGGCGAACGTGAATGCCGCGCAGCAGGCCGTGAACGGTGCTCAGGCCGCCGTGGATGTCGCGCAGCAGGCGGTGGCGAGCGCCTCGCCGCGTGCGGCCGCGAATGTCGCGCTGCCGCCCCTGGTCGCGAACGCCGCGCCCCCGATGGCGGTCCACGCGGAGCAAGTCGCGCAGCAGTCGCTGGCGGCCCAGGCGTCGAATGATTCGCAGTGGACGGTCGCCCCCGCGCTCGCGGTCGCCACCGTGGGCGTGTCCCGCGCCGCCCCCTCCGTGATGCACGGAGCCGCGCCCGCGATGGCCGCGAACGGCGGGGGCATGTCCTTCTCCCAGGGCCCTGGCCCGTCGCGCCCGGTCGCCTCCGTTCCGCCTCCTCCCGCAGCCCCGGCTCCCGCCGTGCGCCGGACGCCCGTGCAGGCCGCGCTGGTGGCCATGGGCGCGCCTCCGCCCACCCGCATCCCGGCGCCTCCCGTCACGCCGCCGGTTCCCCCGCGCCGTGGACCGTCTCCCGTGGAGGCGCTGTGTGGGGCGATGTTGCAGGAGGTGCGGGTCGCCGTCCGGGGGCGCTCGCTCCCTGAGCTGACGGCCGGGCTGTCCGCGCCGGCGGAGCTGGCCCAGGAGGCTGTTGCCCTGCTGGTGGCCCGAGGGGCCATCGTGCGAAGGGGGCACAAATACTTCGCCGCTTGAGGCAAGGTGCATCGGCCGGGCCTCACACGTCATCCGAAGGGTCGTTCATGGAAGCGCCGACGTACAGCTCGAAGCAGGTGGCCGAGATGCTCGGCGTGACTCCCAAGGGCATCCCCGCGGAGCTGCGCAAGGACAGCTACGGCCCCGAGGACGTGTGGGAGCTGCGCACGACGCTCAACCGCTTCCCGCCCAGCGCGGGCCACCGCCGTCAGCTCTTCCTCAACTTCAAGGGCGGCACCGGCAAGACGTCGCTGTCCACGTCCTACGCGTGGCGCCTGGCGGAGCTGGGCTACGCGGTGCTCCTCATCGACCTGGACAGCCAGGGCCACGCCACCAAGTGCCTGGGCTACGAGGGCGAGGACTTCGAGAAGACGCTCCTGGACGTGCTGGTGCGCAAGACGCCGCTCATCCAGGTGGTGCAGAAGTCCATGCTGCCCAACCTGGACTTCATCCCGTCCAACCTGAGCATGTCCACGGTGGACCTGGCGCTGATGCCCATGGCCGGCCGCGAGTTCAAGCTGAGAAACGCGCTCAAGGACGTGGAGGCGCAGTACGACTTCATCGTCTTCGACGCGCCGCCGTCCTTCGGCCTCCTGAACCTCAACGCGCTGATGGCCGCGAATGATTTGTTCGTGCCGGTGCTCGCGGACTTCCTCTCCTTCCACGGCCTGAAGCTGCTCTTCGAAACGGTGCAGAGCCTGGAGGAGGACCTGAACCACGTGCTGGACCACGTGTTCATCGTGGTGAACTCCTTCAACGCCACCTTCAAGCTGGCGAAGGAGGCGCTGGAAGCGCTCCAGACGCACTACCCGGAGTACCTGCTGCCCACCATCATCCGGCAGTGCACCAAGTTCGCGCAGGCCTCCAGCGAGGGCCGCCCGGTGTTCGTGGCGGATCCGACGTCCAAGGGGGCCACCGACATCCAGGCCATGCTCGACAACGTGCTGCCGCGCCTGGTGGCCGCGCAGCCCCGCGTCCCACCGCCGCCGAGGCCATCGAGGCGGCGCTGAACACGCCCTCCGCCCGCGCGCAGGCGCCCCTGGTCGCGCAGGGCCTGCCGGCGGTGACGGCGCCCACGTTCTCGCCGGTGTCCCACGCGCTGTCCGCGCTGGTGTCCCCGGATGCGCGGCGTGAAGAGGAAGAGGATCCGCCAGCGCCGTGGCTGGAGCACGAGTCCCCGGAGGCCGCGCCCGCGTGGAACGTGGCGGCGACCCAGCCCGTGGAGGAGTCCGCCTGGGATGCGGAGGCCGTGTCACCCGTCTCCCACCGCGAGGTCGCCGAAGCGGTCGCCGCGTCCGCGTGGAATGTCTCCGCGGCGCACGTCACGCAGTTGAGTGAATCCACGCTGGAGTCCTTCGCCGTGGCGCCGGTGGCCGCCGAGCCGACGCACGCCCGGTCCGAGCCCGTGGCGCAGGTGCCGACGCACGCCGAAGCGCCGCGCGCTGACCTCACCGCGCCGCCGCACGCCGAGGCTCCGCGCGCCACGTTCGTGGGTCCGCCCGCTGGCATCGCGAATCCGGCGCACGCGGAGGCTTCGCGCCCTGGCTTCACCGCCTCGACGCAGGCCCCGCCGGTCACCTTCGCCTCGCCGCCCCCGGCGATGGCGCAGGCGGAAGCCCCCAGGGGCGCGCCGGTCACGTTCGCCGGTCCCCCGCCGGGGGTACAGTTCGATGGACGGATGGGCGTTCAGGCCCTCCGCATGCCCGAGGCCGAGCCCATGACGACGTACGCTGCCGTCCAGGCCTCCACCGTCACCACCGCCGAGCCGGTGGCCCGACAGGAGGCTCCGCCCGCCCAGGTCGAAGTGCAGACGCCCGCCCCTCCGCACGAGGCGATGGACTCCGAGTCCCGCCGCGAGCGCCTCAAGGCCCGCCTCAAGGCCGTGCGCGAGAACCCGCGTCCGGAGCCGCTGCCCGCCACCGTCGCGGAAGCGGGCCAGCGCGCCGTGGAGCGCATCACCCACCTCCAGGCGGACCTCACCAAGGTCAAGGCGCTCAACCTCACGCTCACCCAGGACCTGGAGGTCGCGCGCCGTCAGGCGGAGAAGGCCACCGAGGAAGCCCGGCTGCGCATGGACGAGGCGCGCCGCCTCACCGCGGAGATGGAAGGCCGCGTGAAGCTGCTCGCCGACCTGGAGCGGGAGCTGGCCGCCCTGGAAGGCGAGCGCGACGAAGCGCTGCTGTCGCTCCAGGAGTCCCGCCAGGCCCTCCAGGCCGCGTCGAAGGAGCACGACTCGCTGGAGCAGGTGGTGGCGCGCGGCAAGCAGGCCCTGGCCGACAGCCTCGCGGAGGAGGAGCGCCTCGCCGTGGAGCTGGAGAGCGCCAAGGACGAGTCCGCGTCCCTGCGCCGCGCGGTGGAGACGCTCCAGGGCGAGCGCGACGTGCTGGCCCAGCAGGTCGCGTCCCTCACCGCCGAGCGCGCCGAGCTGCTGGAGGCGCGCAAGGCCCTGGAGTCCGTGCACCGCGCCCTGAGCCAGGCGGGGCACGCGGCTTCAAGGACTCCAGGTACGCCTTGATGCGCCCCTGACGGTCCTTGCTGTTGGGGTGGTCCGGGAACCAGGACCCGTCCTTGCCCGTCTTGCCGAGCAGGGCGGAGTACTGCATCGGGTCGTAGCCCGCGGAGAGCAGGAGTTGGACGGCCATCTGGTCCGCCTCGTACTCCAGGGTCCTGCTGTGGCCCGAGCGGAGGCTGTTGAAGGCCGCTTCGATGACCAACCCCATGAGGGTCGTGTCCTTGTCCAGGTCCAGGGAGCCATCGGAGTTTTCCGCCTCCAGGATGGCCTGCTTGAGTCTGGGATTGAGGATCCCACCCACGATGGCGGATTTGCAGAGGTTGACCTTGACCAGGGCGTACTGCTTCAGGGAGTGCTTGAGCACCACATGGGCAATCTCATGCGCGAGCACTCCCGCGAGCTGCGCCTCGTTGTCCACCTGCTCCAGCAGCTTGCGCGACACGAGCACGTAGCCCCCCGGCGCGGACACGGCGTTGAAGGACTGGGTGTCGTTCGTCACCCCGAAGCTCCACGGAAGTGTCGGGCGCAGGGACTGGGACGCGAGGTTGCCGCCCACCGTGTTGAGGTACAGATGCAACTGCTCGTCCGTCTTGTTCCGGAGCAGCAGTCCGCCGCCGCCCTGCACGAAGTGGATGGTGAGCGCGCTGCCCAACGCATACTCCTCCTTCACCGCGGGCTCCTTTCCCAGCCTGGAGCACTCGCGCATGTCATCCGCGCTCCGGACGGCACGGCTCGCGATGTTGTTCGAGTTCGCGGGGACGAGGGTCTTCGCCGCGGAACGGACCCGGACGCAGGACGTCAGCCCCAGACCCAACCCCATCACCACCAGGACCTTCAGCCAGGGACGCATCACTTCGTCTCCTTCTGCGTCGGCGTGACGCCCTTCGCGCTGGCCTGAGCGCCGGTCTTCGTGTTCGGTGCCACCACGGGGAACAGGTCGGCCTGCGCCACATGCGCGGCGATCTCCTTGGGCGTGATGGTCTTGGCCAGCCCCTCCATCGCCTTGATCTGCTTCACCGCTCTCGCGTACTCGACGCCCTTGCTCTCGCCGTACTTCTCCGCCCCCGGGCTGAGGGCCTTCACCGCCTCGCCACTGGAGACGAAGGCCGCCGGGTCCACGGCGCGCGTCTTCCCGTCCTTGGACACCAGCTCCATGTTGGGCGGCTTCGTGGACAGGTTCGTCTGGAACACGTACCCGGGCTTGCCCTTGGGATCCGTGACCTGGTGCCACTGCTTGTTCTTGGGGTCCGCGCCCTTCCACGTCACCTGCTGCCCGGGCTGGAGCACCGCCACCACGTTCGACGTGGCCTCCGGGCTCACGAGGACGCGCGTGTTGCGCGCCTTCACGTAGAGCTTGTCACCGGGCTTCGTCGCCCCCGCCACCGCTGCTGGCACCCCCAGCGCCAGCAGCAGGACGCCCATCCTCAATCGCTTCATGGTCGTGCTCCCCAACGTCCCTACGCCGTCACTTCTCAAGATTCGCCACGCCGTCGAATTTCTCCGGCGGAGTCTCCAGGTACTCCCGGCAGCGCTCCAGCAGCTTCCCCGTGGGCCCATCCTCGGGCGCCCTCGCTGCCTCCGCCTCCAGCACCGCCGCCGCGTCCGCGAAGCGCGCCTGGCGGAACAGCGCCAGGGCCTCATGGTAGTGCGTCACCGTGCGCTGCTGCTCCGGCGACAACTGCCCCTTGAGCGCGAGCAGCTCATACACCGTGACGGCCTCCGTCTTGCCCGCCACCCGCACGCGGTCCAATTCGCGCACCTCGATGTGGTCCTTCGCCAGCTCATGGGTGCGCGGGCCAATCATGATGACCGACCCGTAGGCCTTGTTCGCGCCCTCCAGCCGCGCGGCCAGGTTCATCCCGTCGCCAATGGCCGTGTAGCTGAAGAGCTGATCGCTGCCGAAGTTGCCCACGAAGTTCACCGCGCTGTTCACGCCGATGCGCGTGTACACGTCCGGGAACCCCTTCTGGCGGAAGTCCACGCGCAGGGCCTCCACCGCCGCCTTCGCCGCCAGCGCGCCCCGGCATGCGCGCACGGCGTGGTCCTGCTGGTCCATGGGCGCGCCGAACAGGCACACCACCGCGTCGCCGATGTACTTGTCCAGGCAGCCGCCTTCGCGCAGCAGCGCCCCGCTCACCGTCGTCAGGTACGTGTTGAGGATGCGCACCAGTTGGCGGGGGTCCTCCTTGAAGCGCTCGCTGAAGGTGGAGAAGCCGCGGATGTCGCTGAAGAAGGCGGTGATCTCCTTGTTCTCCCCATCCAGGCGCGGAAGCTGGCGCGAGCGGATCATCTGCTCCACCAGCTTCGGCTCCATGAAGTGGCTGAACGCCTGTCGGATGAACTTCGTCTCGCGGTTGGCCACCAGGTGGTTGAAGGCCAGCGCCGCCACGCTGGAACCAATGCCCGCGAGCGACGGCATCGCGGTGAGCAGATGCGTGTGCGATGTCTTCAGGACCCACACCGTCACCCCGTACAGCCCGAAGACCAGGCCCACGGGCCACAGCACCTCCAACGGCGTCCAGCGCGCCGTCATCAGCAGCACCGCCGACAGCAGCGCGACCAGGAAGGCGATGCCCAGGTCCACGCTCCAGTGCGCGCGGGTGATGAACTGGCCGGACAGGAACGTCTCCACCACGGCGGCCTGCTTCGCGACCCCGGGCTCCGTGGAGGAGAAGGGCGTCGCCTTGATGTCGTTGAGGCCCGGCGTGGTGCCGCCGATGATGACCACCTTTCCCCGGAAGGCTTCCGCGTCCAGGAGCAACGGCTTGCCCTCCTTGCGCCGGATCCAATCCTGGAGCACGTCGATGAGGCTCACCAACCGGTAGCGCTTGTGCAGCGGGTCCCCGTAGTCCAGCGCCGCGCTGCCGTCCGGATCCACATGCCAGGTCCGCTCGCCCAGCCGCATCGTGCGTCCGGAGAAGGTGAGCTGCTTGGCGCCCAGCAGGTCCGCCATCATGCGCACCGGCAGCGTCACATAGGTGTTGGTGCCATCCGAGTACGCGAAGCGCGTGCGGCGCATGGACCCATCCTTGTCCGCCTCCGTGTCCACCAGCCCGAAGCCGCGCACCGCACCCACCAGCGCGGGCGTGGGCGGCACCGGGTGGCGCGGCTCCAGCTCTCCCTTGCTCGACATGTACTGGAGCGCGGGCAGGGGCCGGCCGTCCGTGCGGCTCACCGGAAATGCGAGCGCTCGCGCCATGGCCTCGGACGTCAGCGTGGGCGTGGCCGTCGCGGGGCCGTCCTCGAACTCCTCCGGGAAGGTATCGTCCTGGGCCAGAGGCTGGGCCGGGGGCGCCGCTTCGGGCGTCGCCAGCGGCACGGGCGCCTGGAAGTCCGCGCGGGGCAGTTCTTTCGCGGAGCCGTTGGTCACCATGCCCACGTAGAAGGGCAGGTCCGTCTCGCGCAGCACCTGCGCGAACCCCAGGTCGGTGGATTCGTCGGAGGCGCGCTCGTCCATCACCGCGTCGAATACGACCGCCTTCGCGCCCGCGGCCTTCAGCTCCTGCGTGATGCGCGCCCACAGCGTGCGCGTGTACGGCCAGTTGCCGAAGTTGGTGCGCAACTGTTCGTCCTGGCTGATGGCGTCGAGGGTGGGTTGGTCGATGGCCACCACCACCACGTGCGAGGACAGTCCCCGGTTCCCCAGGGACGTGTTCAGGGCCCGGTCGTAGGCGCCGTGCTCCGCGTTCACCAGCAGACCGCCGAGCTCGAACGACCACGCCACGAGCGTGGCCACCAGCGCGATTCCAAGCATCACCCGCCCATGGTCGCGCCAGCGCTGCTGGAGGGTCTTCCACGGCACTCCGCTCAAGGCCCTTCCCCAAAAGCTCACGGGCGGGACGCTACCCCAGAGGCGGGGCCTCACGGCACCCCGGGCATCCGTCGGCTTTGGACCTTCGTCCAGGAGGAGCCGTCAGAAGGGGGAGAGCAGGAGTCCCGGCGAGCCGCTGGAGCCCCTGGCGCCCGCCGGCCAGCGGGGGCCGGAGCGTTGCCGTCGCCAGGGGGCCGCCGAACCTTGGGTGAACAGGGCGTGGACGCGGCCTTCCTCGCCGCACGGGTCGCAGCCTCCCGCCCCTTTTCGAAGGAGTCACCCGTGGCTTTGGATCTCTTCCAAGAAAAAGGCGTCCCCCTGGAGCGACAGGTCTTCACCTGGAAGGACCTGGTGCGCAGGCCCTACAGCAAGCTGGACGACGATGCGTTCACCCGGACGCGCGTCATCCTGATGAACGGCATCGAAGCGGACGCGCTGCGCATGAAGCACATCTTCGCGCGGCTCAACCGGGAGCTGCGGCCCCACCTGGCGCTGGTGCGGCGCGCGGAGCACCACCAGCAGACGATGGTCAACTGGCTCAACCCACCGGACCAGACCCCCATCGAAACGACGCTGGGTTTCGAGCAGCTGGCCATCGAAGCGACCGCCAGCGTGGCCCTCCATGAGCCGGACCCCTACCTGGCGCAGACCTACCGGTTCGGGATGCTGGAGGACTTCGACCACCTGTACCGCTACTCGGCGCTCTACGACCGGGTCGAGGGCAAGGACCCCAACAACCTCATCCAGTCCTGTTCGGACATCCGTCCCGGGCGTCCCACGTCGGTGGAGCACCGCCATCCGTTGGATGACGTGCGCACGCCCTACGACCACAAGACGGCGGATCCGCTGTCCAAGCTGCACGCCATCACCATCACCGCGTCCGAGTTCCAGACGCACGACTACTACATGACCGTGGGCCCCCAGTTCGCGGACCCCGTCGCGCGGCAGCTGTACGCGGAGATCGCCTCCATCGAGGAGCAGCACGTCACCCAGTACGGCTCGCTCTGCGACCCGGACGAATCCATGCTGGAGAAGTGGCTGCTGCACGAGGCCGCGGAGGTCTACAACTACGCGAGTTCGTGCGCAAGGTGCTCTCGCAGGAGGTGGACATGCGCTCCAACGGGCCGGACTACGTGGACGTGTCGCAACTGCCGGAAGGCCACCGCTCGCGCGTCTACCAGGCGCAGCTCAACTCGGAGGGGTCGCCGTCGGAGACGGTGGCGGCCGGTTACCACTGGAGGCCGGGCACGGAACTCGCGGCGAAGGCGGAGCGCATGGGTTCGGTGCAGGAAGGCAGGAGGCTGCAATGAGCAAGGACACCGTCGCCGACGTGGGATTGAACCGCACCGGCATCAAGACCTCCCCCCTCGACAGCAAGGACATCCTCCAGGAGGCCCAGCGCGCGCCGCCCAGCAGTCCGGGGGACGCGCAGGGCATCCTCCGGGTGCGCGAGCAGTACGCGCGGGAGGCGGACGGACTGGGCCACGTGCCGCCGCCGTCCAACCTGAAGGGCGTGGCGAAGACCGCCGTGGACCTGCTCAAGGGCCAGAAGTCCACCGTGTTCATCGACAAGCTGGGGGAGCGGCTCGCCTTCGAGCGCACCGGCGTCCGGCTCTACGAGGGCGCCCTCTCCAAGCTGGAGGTGTTTGGAAGCTGGGAGGGCGGACCGTCCCGCGAGCTGCTCACGAAGATCCTCGATGACGAACTCAGCCACTTCGCCCTCATGACGGAGACGCTCCAGGGGCTGGGCGCCGACCCCACGGCGATGACGCCTTCGGCGGACCTCTCCGCCGTCATCTCCCAGGGCGTGCCCGCGGCCATCGCGGACGCGCGCACCAACCTGCGCCAGTGCATGGAGGCGCTGCTGGTGGCGGAGCTGACCGACAACGCGAGCTGGGAGCTGCTCATCGACCTGGCGCGCGGACTGGGGCACGACGCGCTCGCGGACCGCTTCCAACTGGCCCTGGACGCGGAGGCCGAACACCTGTCGCTCGTGAAGGGCTGGCTCGCGGCGGGCGTGGCCACCGAGGCGCGCGCGCCCCTGGAGTCCGCGTCCAGCCCCGCCCCTTGAGGCTCGTGACGACGCGGCCCTCTCCGGCGTGGATCCACGCCCGAGGGGGTCGTTGCGTTGGCCATGACCCACTGTGCCCGTCAGGAGTGTTCAAGAAGCAGGCTCCCTGCCGCACGGGCAGGCAGGCGCGCATGGCCGGCGGTGGCGGGAGGACACAGCTTGTGGCTTCGCACACGGCTTCTTCACGCACGCGCAGGGAGGGACACGCCATGCAACTCAGCGAGCTGGGAGGCTCCGAGGGCCTCGAGCACAACGCCACGCTCAACCGCGAGTCGGCGGTGGCGCTGGGCGCGTTCGGCGCCATCACGGCCGGGGCTGTCTACCTGGGCGCACGGGGCACCCGTGAGGCCGTGTCGCAGGGCTGGTACAAGCGCCTGAAGAAGCCGCCCTTCCAGCCGCCCGGGGCGCTCTTCGGTCCGGTGTGGACCACGCTCTACGCGCTCATCGCCGTCTCCGGCTGGCGCATCTGGGGCTCACCGGCGGGCGAAAAGCGCTCGAAGGCGCTGGGCCTGTGGTTCGTTCAACTGGGGCTCAACGCCGCCTGGTCCCATCTGTTCTTCCGGAAGCGCGACGTGCGCGCCGCCGCGGTGGAGAACTGGGCCCTGCTGGGCAGCATCGTGGCCTATACCGCCGCCGCCAGCAGCGTGGACCGCAAGGCCCCGTGGCTGATGGCCCCGTACCTGGGCTGGGTGTCCTTCGCCAACGTGCTGTCCACCGACATCGCGCGCCGCAATGCCTGACGTGGGGGGCGGGGAAGACGCGCGCGGGTCCTCGCTTGAAGAGGCCCGCGCGATTTTCGTCCCGTCATGACACCACGGCTTCAGTTGCGCAGGCGGTTGGGCCGGCTCGCGTTGTTGAACGACAGCACCGCGGCGAAGTAGCGCGCCTGGTTCTCCGAAGCGCAGCGAACCTCCTGGATGCGCCCCGCGACCTTCACCCGGACCAGCCACCCCTCGTTGTCGCGGCTGACAGGGGTCTCGCTCTGAGGCATCGTCATGTTTTCCATTGTCGTGCTCCCTCCCGTGCACTCCCCTAGAGCACCCGCCGTGCCAGGGGATGGATGCGTGGGATTCCGGCCCTTTGCATCGGGCCTGGGGCCCTTGCCTCACCCGGGGGGCTGAAGTTCTTTCAGCGCGGCCCGCACTCCGGGTTCAGTGCAGGTGGCGATCACCCTGGACGCGGGGGAGCGGTGGCCGGGAGGCGGAGAGTGTCGGCAGCGCGACGTAGAAGGTGGAGCCCTGGCCGGACTCACTCTCCACCCAGATGCGGCCGCCGTGGCGCTCCACGATGTCGCGGCTGATGTAGAGGCCCAGGCCCAGGCCGCCATAGGAGCGCGTGGACGCGTTGCGCGCGCGGAAGTAGCGGTCGAAGAGCTGCTGCTGCTGGTCCTCGGGGATGCCGATGCCCGGGTCCTTCACGGACAGCACCGTCACGTCCTCGTTCACCGCCAGGCGCACGCGGATGGTGCCGCCATCCGGGCTGTACTTGAGCGCGTTCTCCAGCAGGTTGAGCACGACCTGCTCCAGCCGGTACGCGTCGCCGTGGACGGACACCGGCTCCGGGGGCGGCTCGAAGTCGAAGACGTGGTTGCCACGCTGCCCCTCCAGGCTGGTCAGCGTGTGCTCCACCAGCACGTCGAAGCGGGTGACCTCCGGGTGCAGCGCCAGCCGGCCGGCCTCGATGCGGGAGGCATCCAGCAGGTCGTTGATGAGGCCGGTGAGGCGCGTGAGCTGATGGCGCGCGTGGCGCAGCACGCCGGGGTCCACGTGCTCGCCGCGCTCCAGGCGGCGCTCCAGCGTGGCCAGGCGCAGGCTCAGCGGCGTCAGCGGCGTCTTCAATTCATGGCTCGCGATGGACAGGAAGTCGTCGCGCACGCGGATGGCTTCCTGGGCCTCGCGGTACAGCTTCGCGCGCTCATCCTCCGCGTGCTTGCGCTCGGTGATGTCCTCCACCAGCACGCCCAGGCCCAGCACGCGGCCGTCGGGCGTGCGCACCGGGTAGACGCTGCCGCTCAGGTAGCGTCGGGGGCCGTCGAGTCCCAGGTCCCCGTCGGTGGTGGACTCGCCGCGCACCTGGGGCTCGCCGGTCTTCAGCACCATCCGCAGCAGGTCCTCGACGGCGGCTCCCGCGTGGGGCCCGAACAGCTCCAGGGGGGTGTGGCCCGGGTGCGCTTCGGCCGGCACGCCGTTGATGCCCGCGAGCGTCTCGTTGACGCGCACGTATTTCAGGTCCGTGCTCACGAAACCGATGCCCACGGGCGCGCTGCGGAAGAGCAGGTCCAACTGGGCGAGGTTCGCCTCGCGCTCGGCCTCCACGCGGCGGCGGTCGGTGATGTCCTCCACCATGCCGACGCCGCCCTCGACCTCGCCGTCGTCGCCGTAGCAGGGGGCGAAGCGCACGCGCACGGGGATGACCTTGCCGCTGGTGAGCGAGCGGTAGTCCCCTTCGTAGTCGCAGGTGTGGCCGCCCAGCGACTCGCGCACGCAGGCCATCAGCCGCTCGTCGCGCAACGTGAGGAGGTTCAGGCCCACGATGTTCCGCTTGGTGGTCCCCAACTGGCGCGCGAACAGCGCGTTGCAGGCGGTGACGATGGGCGCGCGGTCGAAGTGGAAGATGCCCAGGGGCGCGTTCTCCACGAGGATCCGATAGAGGCGGTCCACCGTCTCCTCGTGGTGCGTGATGGGGGTGGAGCCGCCGGGCACGTGCTCCACCGGCTCCTCCAGCGTGTCGATGACCTCATGCAGCCGGCGCATGGTGAACACGATGCGCTCCAGGTCGCCCTCGCCGGCGGCCCCCACCGTCAGCTCCACCAGGAGCTCCACGCCGTCCCGGCGCTGTGAGAAGACCCGGGTCGGACGCCCCTCGAGCACCTTGCGGCGCGACAGCAGGTAGCGCGGCAGGCTCAGCCCATGAAAGCGGTGCAGGCGGGGAGGAAAGAGCTCGGAGACCGGCCTGCCCACGAGCTGCTCGCGCTTCCAGCCCAACAGCCGCTCCGTCGCCGCGTTGATGTGCAGGATGCGCTCGTCACCGCCGCAGGTGATGATCGGCTCCACCACCGCGTCCAGGACGGCCTCCAGCTCTCGTGCGGCTGCTACGACCATGCCTCGCTCCTGGGAACCCACGTCACACCGGGTGACGTCGGCCCTGCCGGGACATGGGGGTCCCCCGGCGTTGACGGGTGCGTCGATGGTCGCCCCGTGCGCTTCCCCTTTGCCTACAGGTACACACTGCGGGCCGGGACGGCGCGGCGAAGCCGGAAACCCGATGCGGGTAGGACCCCTGGAGGGAAGGCAGGCGGGCGGCTCATCCCGAGGAGGGATGTCGCCGCCGCTGGCCGTGCCTAACGCCGACGCTTGGGCGGCGTGCGTCCGCGCTTCGTGGGCGCGGGCTTCACGGCGCGCTTGCGCACGGGCCGCGCCTTGGCCTTCGACGCGGGCGGGGCTTCACGCAGGGAGAGCGTCTCCAGCTTCTCGCGCAGCGTGCGCGTCTCCTGCTTGAGCGAGTCCAGCTCCTCGCGCAGCGACGCGACCTCTCGGGCCTGGGGCGCGCCCTCGCGCAGGGAGCGCACGGCCTCGCGGGCGTAGCGGCGGGTGCGCGGGTCGCTGAAGGTCGTGCCCTCCAGCGCGGACAGCAGGCGGCGGTCTCCCAGCGTGGAGGCCGCGTCGCACACCGCCAGCTGCACGCGGAACTGCGGGTCGCGCAGCAGTTGGGCGAACAGGTCCACCGCTTCGCGTTTGCGGTTCGCGACCTCCGCAAGCTTCGCCACGGCGACCACGGCGGCGCGGCGCAGGAACGCCGGCTGTCCATACGCGGTGCGCGCCACGGCCACCGGGAAGGCGGCCGGGTCCTGCGTCTCCGCCAGCCCGTCCATCGCCCCGGCGCCAATCACATCCTGGAACGAGGGCCGCGCGGCGGCGGACTCCAGCAGGGGCAGCACGTCCGGCGCGCGCACGCGACCCAGCCCGCGCGCGGCCTCGGCCTCCACGAAGTAGCTGGCGTCCCCCGCCTCCACCACCGCGCGCAGACGTCCGGCCACCCGAGCGTCGTGGCGGAACTCACCCAGCGCGGCCACCACGGCGCGGCGCACGCGGGGGTGCGCGGCGTCCAGCGCGTCCAGCAGGTGCGTGCGGGCCTCCGGGGTGCGGATCCGGCCCAGGGACTTCGCGCACGCGGCGCGGGTGGCCCAGAAGACGCCCATGTCCATCAGGGCGCGGCCCAGGGCCTCCACGGAGCGCAGGCCGCCGTCCTTGCCCAGCGCGAGCGCGGCCTCCGTGCGCGCGCGGAACTCGGGGGCGGAGGCCAGCTCCTCGCGCCACAGGCCCACGGCCTTGTCCACGTCCAGCGTGCCCAGCACGTCGCGGCGCGGATCCACGCGCACCTGCGAGGGCGCGGCGGGGCAGGGCAGGTGGAAGCGGTGCTCCGCGTCGGTGACGTCCAGCCGGTGGCGCGTGTCCTGGCCGTTCACGGTGACGACCACGTCCAGCGGGAGGCGGAAGACGGGCGTGCCGGTGTCGGTGCGCTGCGTCTGGCGCACGGCGATGCGCAGGCGGGCGTCGTCGGCCTCGTAGCGGACCTCCACCCTCAGCTCCGGGTGGCCGGGGGCGAAGACGTACTGGTCGAAGACGGGGTCCAGGTTGTGGCCGGTGGCCTCCTCGAAGGCGCGCGCCAGGTCCACCGTCTCCACCACGCCGTGGCGGTGGCGGGCGACGTAGTGGCGAAGCGCGCGCACGAAGAGCTCGTCGCCCACGCGGCGGCGCAGCTCGTGGAGCACCAGTCCGCCCTTCTCGTAGAGGTGGCGGTCGAACAGGTCCATGGGGGCCTGGAACGAGCGCGCGACGATGGGGCGCGCGTAGCGCTCGCGCGTCTCGGACAGGTACGCGTCCAGGTCGAGCATGCGGTGGTGGTCGGCCTCGTCGCGGTCGTCGCCGCGCTCCTTCCACAGCACCTCGAAGTAGGTGGCGAAGCCCTCGTTGAGCCAGCCGTGCGGCCAGTCGCGGCAGGTGAGCAGGTCGCCGAACCACTGGTGCGCCAGCTCATGGGAGATGAGCGGCTCCGCGTTGTAGTCCAGGTGCGCCCGCGCATCGTGCAGCACCGTGTCCACCAGCGTGGTGGCGGTGGTGTGCTCCATGCCGCCCAGGATGAACTCGGTGACGAACACCTGCGCGTAGCCGCTCCAGGGAAAGGGCTCGCCGGTGATGGACTCATAGGCGGCGACCATCTGGGGCGTGCGCGCGACGCACCGGAGCGCGTCCTCGCGGCGGCCTTTGGGGAACAGGTAGCGCAGCGGCGTGGTGCCGGCGGTGTCGGTGGCCTCGTCGAATTCGCCCACCACCAGCGTGACCAGGTAGGGCGCGTGCGGCTGCGCCATGCGGTGGTGCTGGGTGCGGCGCTCGCCGGTGGTGACGTCGCTGACGAGCACCCCGTTGGACAGGGACGTCATCGCGGCGGGGAAGGTGGCGATGACCTCCGAGGTGGCCTTCTGCGCGGGCGTGTCCAGGCACGGGAACCAGCAGCGCGCGTCGATGTCCTGCCCCTGCGTCCAGGCCTGGAGGGGCCGGTCGGGGTAGCCCGCGTCGGGGCCCCAGAAGTAGAGGCCGCGGCGGGGACGGGCGCGGTAGCTGAGCGCGATGTCGCACGCCTGCCCGGCCTCCAGCGCGCGGGGCAGCTCCACGCGCACGTGGGCGCCGGAGTTGGAGAAGGGGACCGAGCGGCCGTCGACGCGCGCGTCGGTGAGGTCCAGGTCCACCGCGTCGAAGGTGACGGTGGAGACGGTGCGCACGGCGGACACGCGGGTGGTGCAGGTGCCGGCGATGGAGCGCTGGGGGAAGTCCAGGTCCAGCTCGATGCGCACGTGCTCGGCGCGCACGGGGCGGGGCGCGGCGTAGTGCTCGGTGGCGCCGGGGAGGCTGAACGGATGCGGGTCCGAAGACCCGATGGCGGCGGCAGCGGGGGCGTGGCGGTGGCAGCAGCGCATGGGGGGACTCTTTCGCAAGCCCGTGCCAGGGTCGAGCCACATCGAACCGGCTTATCCGGAATTCTGGGTCCGGGCCTGCTGGACGGACTTCCGGGAAGGTGACAGGGGCGCAAGGCAGCGGTTGAGAAACGCCGGAGGCTTCCACAGGATGAGGGGACGTGCAGGCCGTTCTCTACTTCTCCGACAAGCAGGTGCGCGAGAAGCTCTTCGCGTTCGTGGATGCCGCGCCAGGGCTGCTCTTGGTCGCGGGTGTGCGCCACGGCCCCGCGATGACGCGTCCCCCGCAGGCCCGCGAGCCCTTCGCCGCGCTGGAGGACCTGTTCGGTGACGTGCTGGCCCAGGTGCTGGTGGCGGACGAGGGCACCACGGAGGGCATGTGGCGCGACCCACTGGGTGACCTGGGCGACCGGCTCTACCCCGAGGACAAGAAGAGCGCGTACGCGGCGTCCACCGGCTACCTCCTGCTGAAGGGGGGCCAACCCCTCACGGTGGTGCGCAAGCAGGGCGGCCCCGCCGCCGACCTGTGGTTCCTCCAGGAAGCGCTGAGTCGGTTGAGTCCTGGCATCCCCCCGCCCGACCCGGACAAGCGTCCCGGCACGCGC
>SECN01000339.1 GCA_004173515.1 Myxococcaceae bacterium
CTGCTGCTGACGCTGCACCACATCGTCTCCGACGGCTGGTCCATGGGCGTCCTCGTGCGCGAGCTGGCCGCCCTCTATGAAGCCTTCTCCGCGGGCAGATCCTCGCCTCTCACCGAGCTCCCAGTGCAGTACGCCGACTACTCCGTCTGGCAGCGCGCGTGGCTCCAGGGTGAGGCCCTGGAGGCCCAGCGCTCCTGGTGGCGCCATCAGCTCGCGGGCGCTCCCTCCCTGCTGGAGCTGCCCACCGACAGGCTCCGTCCCGCAACGCGCACCTACCGGGGCGCGATGCGGACCGTCTCACTGTCCCGCGGGCTGTCCGAATCGCTGCGCGCGCTCGGCCGCCGCGAAGGCGTCACGCCCTTCATGTTGCTCCTGGCCGCCTTCCAGGTGCTGTTGTCCCGCTATTCGGGTCAGGAGGACATCAGCGTGGGCTCGCCCATCGCGGGTCGCCGCATGGCCGAGCTGGAAGGCCTCATCGGCTTCTTCGTCAACACGCTCGTGCTGCGCTCGCGGCTGCCGGGTGAGTTCTCGTTCCTCGAGGTGCTGGCACGCGTGAAGGAGACCACGCTCGGCGCCTTCGCACACCAGGACATCCCGTTCGAGAAGCTCGTCGAGGAGCTCGCCCCGGAGCGGTCCCTGGGTCATTCGCCCCTGTTCCAGGTGATGTTCGCGCTCCAGAACATCCCGACCGGGGAGTTCCAGCTCCCTGGCATCACCCTGCGGCAGGAACAGCAGGAGAGCACCACGACGAAGTTCGATTTCTCGCTCGCGCTCGCCGAAGGGCCGGAGGGTTTCGGCGGCAGCCTCACCTACAGCACCGACCTGTTCGACGCGACCACAGTCGCCCGCATGATGCGCCACTTCCAGGTGCTCCTGGAGGCCATCACAACGCGTCCCGACACCGCCCTGCGCGACCTGCCGCTCCTGACGGGCGAGGAATGCCACCAGGTGCTGAAGGCGTGGAACCAGACGGCGGAAGCGGTGCCGTCCGGATGCATCCACTCGCTGTTCGAAGCGCAGACGAAGCGCAGGCCTTCAACAGTGGCCGTGGTCGCCGACGGGCGTCAGCTCACGTACGCGGAACTGGACGCACGCGCCAATGGAGTGGCGAGGCAACTGCACGCGCGGGGCGTCGGCCCGGAAGTGTTGGTGGGTCTGTACGTCGAGCGCACCGTCGAATCCGTCGTGGGAATGCTGGGCATCCTCAAGGCCGGCGGCGGCTACGTGCCGATGGACACTTCGTTCCCCACGGAGCGGGTGAAGGCGATCGTCGGTGACGCCCGCTTGCGCTTGGTGGTGACGCAAAAGGCATTCGCGGAGGACCTGGCGGGGCTGGGCTGCCAGACGCTGTTCGTGGAGGACGCCAGCGCGGACACGACGCGCGTCGAGTCCGGCGTTCAGGGTGGGAACGCGGCGTACGCCATCTTCACGTCGGGAAGCACGGGCCGTCCGAAGGGCGTGGTGGTGGAGCACCGGCAGCTGGCCAACTACGTCGAGACGATTCGCGGCCGGCTGAAGCTGGTGGAAGGAATGAGCTTCGCGTCGGTGACGACGCTGGCGGCGGACCTGGGACACACGGCCGTCTTCCCCATGCTGTGCGGTGGCGGAACGCTGCACCTCATCGCGAAGGACGTGGCGTCGGACGCGGAGGCGTTGGGCGCGTACATGCAGGCGCACCGGGTGGAGGGCTTGAAGGTGGTGCCCTCGCACCTGCGGGCGCTCTTGAGCGGAACGAACGCGAAGCAGGTGCTACCGCTGAAGCGACTGGTGGTGGGCGGAGAGGCGTCCGACCGCGCGCTGGTGGAGACGGTGCAGCGGCTTGCGCCGGAGTGCGCGGTGTTCAACCACTACGGCCCGACGGAGACGACGGTCGGCGTGCTGACGAACGGGTTGGAAGGCGTGTGGGAGGAAGGCACGACGACGCTGGCGCTGGGACGTCCCATCGGGAACGCGAGGATGTACGTGCTGGACGCGAGCGGGCGTCCAGTGCCGCGAGGCGTGGCGGGAGAGCTGTACGTAGGAGGAGCGGCGGTGACGCGCGGGTACGTGGGCCGTCCGGAGCTGACGGCGGAGCGGTATGTGCCGGACGCGTTCAGCGAGGAGGCGGGGGCACGGCTGTACCGGACGGGGGACAGGGTCCGGCAGCGGGAGGACGGGAAACTGGAGTTCCTGGGCCGCTTCGACTCGCAGGTGAAGCTGCGCGGCTTCCGCATCGAACCGGGAGAGATCGAGGCCGTGCTGAAACAGGCACCGGGCATCCGTCAGGCGGCGGTGCTGGTGCGTGAGGACGTGCCAGCGCACCCACATCTGGTCGCGTACCTGGTCCCGACCGCGGACGCGCTTCCGTCCCAGGAGGCGCTGCGCGCGTTCCTGAAGACGAAGCTGCCGGAGTACATGCTGCCCACGGCCTTCCTCGCGCTGGAGCGGCTACCGCTGACGCTCAACGGCAAGCTGGACCGCCGGGCACTGCCCGCCCCGGAGGCTTCACGGGGGGAACTCGAACAGGCCTTCATCCTGCCTCGGGACGCGCTCGAACTGGAGGTGGCCCGCGCCTTCGAGGAGGTGCTGGAGGTGCATCCCATTGGCGTCCGCAGTCACTTCTTCGAACTGGGCGGACACTCCCTGCTGGCCGTGCGCCTGCTCGCGGTGTTGGCCCGGCGCACCCAGAAGCGCGTGCCCCTGGGTGTCCTTTTCCAGGCCCCGACCGTGGAACGACTCGCCACCGCGCTGCGGACCGAGGCGGGCCCAGGGTCGCCCCTGCTGCCCCTCCAGCGCGAGGGCTCACGCCGGCCGTTCTTCTGCGTCCACCCGGTGGGCGGCAACGTGCTCGCGTACGCGGAGCTGGCCCGACGCCTGGGACCCGATCAACCCTTCTACGGTCTGCAGTCGCAGGGCCTGGATGGCATCCAACCCCCGCTGGAGAGCGTGGAGGAGATGGCCGCCTGTTACATCGAGGCCCTGCGCACCGTGCAACCCGACGGGCCCTACCGGCTGGGAGGCTGGTCCATGGGCGGCGTGGTGGCCTTCGAGATGGCCCGACAGCTTGAGCGGCGCGGCGAGCGCGTGGAGCTGCTCGCGCTCATCGACCCCAGCCCCGCGCGCACGGGCCCGGACGCTTCCGACGACGCGACGCCCGACACGGTGGAACGCTTCGCGGGCGACCTTGGACGCATCACGGGTCTCCAGCTCCCCACGCCGCCGGAGGGGACCCGCCCGGAGGAGCTGCTCCAGGCCGTCCTGGAGGAGGGCCGCAAGCACGGGGTCCTCATTCCCGAGGCGGGCCTTCCCGAGATGCGCACGCTGTTCCAGGTGTTCTCCGCCAACACGCGAGCCTTGCGCCGCTACGTGCCGGGACGCATCGATGGACCGCTCACCGTGCTGCGCGCGGTCGACGCGATCGACTTCGCCCCGGTGAGGCGCGACCGCGGCTGGGGAGGCACCTGCGGCGGTGGCGTGGAACTCCACGAGGTGCCGGGCGACCACTACAGCCTGCTCCAACCGCCTCGGGTCCAGGCCCTGGCGGAGCGGTTGAAGGCGCTGCTCTTGCGCGCCGCACCGGAGCTGACGGACGCACGCGAGGCCTCGGGGTCGGTCCCCCCGGGCCGTTGAAGGGCGCATCGCGCCGCGCTGTCGGCGGCAACGGACGACCCCATGGAGGATCGCCGCACCAGGGATTCAACCGGAAGAGGTCTTCAATGGAAGCCATCCCATGCTGAGCGCCGTGCTGAACGCCCTGGTGGCCTTCTTCACGGCGGTGAAGGACGTGAACCAGAAGTGGCTGGAGCTCCTGCTCTGGAAGCGGATGCGACACGTGTGGCTCAAGCCCCGGCCCACGGACATCTACATCGCCACCTTCCCCAAGGCGGGGACGACGTGGATGCAGCAGATCGTCTACCAGCTGATCCACCGTGGACAGGGCGACTACGAGCACATCCTTCAGGTCGCCCCTTTCCTGGACAACCTCATCAAGATGCCCCAGGCGGAGCGCGTGCTCGACAACCTGCCGGAGCCGCGCATCCTGAAGACGCACCGGACCTACGACGCGCTCCAGCCGCCCGGCAACTGCCGCATCATCTACGTGACGCGCGCCGCGTCCGACACCCTCCTGTCGCTCTACCACCACAACTGCCTGATGCGCGGCCTGCGCCTGGACTTCGACCGCTTCATCCAGGGCGCGGTCCACCAGAACGGTTGGGACAAGCACCTGGCCTCGTGGTGGCCGCACCGCGACGACCCGAACGTGCTGCACGTACGGTACGCGGACCTCGTCTCGGACCGCGAGGCGTGCCTGCGCCGCATCGGTGCCTTCCTCGGCGTGCCCGTGGCGGACGAGGACCTCCCCCTGCTGATGGAGAAGACCAGCTTCGAGCACATGAAGCGCCACGACACCCGCTTCGACCCGCGCCTAGCGGTGTACGAACCGCTCGCGCCGGGAAGCGGTTTCATCTTCAAGGGCGGCACCGGCCGGGGCAAGCAGGCGCTCAAACCGGAGCAGCGGACCGTGCTGGAGGCACAGGTCCTCGCCGTGCGCCAGAAACTGGGCATCCCGGAGGACGTGGCCTAGGCCCCGGCAAGGGAAGGACCCGGGTCGTATCCACCGCCCCGCGTCACGGGTAGGCTCACGCGTCCGCCCATGAACCGAGTCCTCCGCCTCAAGCCCCACCTGCGCGCCGAGGTGCTCGATGCGCGGCGCGTCTTCCTCGTCGGTGAGCGCGCCCAGTTCCTGCTGGAGGGCGCTCCGCACGCGAGCGTCGTGCCCCTGCTGGACGGCGAGCGCACCGTGGCCCAGGTCGTCTCCGCGCTGGAGGGACGGGTCTCCGCGCCGGAGGTGCTCTACGTGCTGTCGCTCCTGGAGGAGCGTGGCCACGTGGAGGAAGCGGACGACGTGTTCGACGCGGAGGTCGCCGGCTTCTGGGAGTCGCTGGGCATCGACGCGGCGCATGCCGCCGGACGGCTGTTGGACACGCCCGTCGCCGTGCGCGCCGTCGCGGGCGAGGACGCCGAACGGCTGGTGGACGCCCTGCGCGACACCGGCCTGGACGTGCGCGAGGACGCGGACCGCCACATCCTGCTCGTGGACGACTACCTGTCACCGGAGGCCCTGGCCCTCGCGCGTGCGGCCCGAAGCGCTGGAGCCGCGTTCCTGCCGGTGAAGGTGGCGGGCACCGCGTGCCATGCGGGCCCCGTGTTCGCCCCCGGAGACGGCGCGTGCTGGACGTGCCTCACGTCGCGGCTGCGCGGCAACCGCCCCATCGAGCAGTACCTCGCGCGGCGCGGCGCGACGACGCGGCCCGCGCGCATCGGCCTGCCCACGACGGCGCAGGCGGGGCTGTCCTTCGCGGCGACGCTCGTGGCCCGCTGGATCGTGGAGGGCGACACGGCGGAGGCACGGCACACGCGGCTGTGGACGCTCGACTTCGCCACCTGGAAGCTGGACTCGCACGCCGTGACGCGACGGCCCCAGTGCCCGGACTGTGGCGACCCGCACTGGATGGAGGCACGCGCCCTCAAGCCGCTGGAGCTGGCCTCGCGCCCCAAGCGCTTCACCGACGACGGCGGGCACCGCGTCCTCACGCCCGAGGAGACCTGGGAGCGCCACCGCCACCTCGTCAGCCCGGTGACCGGCGTGGTGAGCGACCTGCGCGCGGTACCGGGGGACGCGCCGCTGGGCCACATCCAGTCCGCCCTCTTCCGCGTGTGCCCGTGGACGGACGCGCCGGCCTCCGACGACTTCCACCGCGTGGCCAGCGGCAAGGGCCGCACGGAGGTCCAGGCCCGCGCGGGTGCGCTGGGCGAGGCCCTGGAGCGCTACAGCGCCGTGTTCCAGGGCGACGAGCCTCGCGTCAACGCCACCGCGTCATCCCTGGGAGCGCAGGCCGTGCTTCCGGACGTGCTCCAGCACTTCAGCGCCACGCAGTTCGCGACGCGGCCCGACGGAGCCCTCCACCGCGACTCGCGCACCGCGGTGCCCCGGCCCTACGCCAATCAACCGATGGACTGGAGCCCCGCGTGGTCGCTCACACACGGCGCTCTCCGCTACGTGCCCACGGCGTTCACGTACCTCTTCGCGCCCACGCCCGCGGACGGCCCCTTCTGCCTCTTCAACTCCAACGGGAACGCGGCCGGCAACTGCGTGGAGGAGGCCATCCTCCAGGGGTTCCTGGAACTGGTGGAGCGCGATGCGGTGGCGCTCTGGTGGTACAACCGTTTGCGCCGTCCCCGGGTGGAGCTGCACAGCTTCGACGAGCCGTGGTTCACGTCGGTGGAGGCGCACTACCGGACGCTGGGGTTGCGGCTGTGGGTGCTCGACCTCACGCACGACCTGGGCATCCCGGTGTTCGCCGCGCTCGCGTGGTCCCCGGAGCGCGGTCGGGCCTGGGCCGGGTGCGGCTGTCACTTCGACGCGAAGCTCGCCGTGCAGCGCGCGCTCACGGAGGTGGCCCAGTGCTACGACCCCAAGGACACGTCCGCGTCGCCCTGGGAGCTCGCCGCGCACGCGGACCCCACCTGGCTCTTCCCCGACGAAGCGGCCCCGGCGCGCGTCCGCTCCGACTTCCTCCGCGTCTGGCATGACGACCTGCGTGACGACGTGACGGAGTGCGTCGCGCGTGCGGCGCGCGGCGGCATGGAGGTGTTGGTGGTGGACCAGGGGCGGCCGGATGTGGGCATGTCGGCGGTGAAGGTCATCGTCCCGGGCCTGCGACACTTCTGGCCCCGCCTGGGCCCCGGCCGGCTGTATGACGTGCCGGTGCGGATGGGCTGGCTGTCCGCGCCGCTGACCGAAGCGCAGCTCAACCCCGTGCCCTTCTATTTCTGAGCGCTCCCCCTTCCGTGTCGTCCGCCCCTCCCAAGCCCCGCATCCTGCTCGTCCAGTGCGGACCGGACCGACGCCACGTCGACCGGGAGACGGAGGACTTCGACCCGGAGCGCGGGCTGGTGAAGCGCGCGACGATGACGCCGCTGGCCTGCGCGACGCTCGCGGCGCTCACGCCGGACACCTTCAGCGTGGACATCTGGGACGAGGAGCTGCACGGCCAGCTGCGCGTGGACACGGAGCTTGCGGACTACGACATCGTCGGCGTGTCGGTGATGTACTCGGCGCTCACCTACCAGGCGCGCTTCCTGGGCGGCTTCTTCCGCGACCGGGGCGCCACCGTGGTCGCCGGAGGCCCCGCCGTCTCCGCCGCGCCGGAGGACTACCGGGGCTTCTTCGACGCGCTCTTCGTCAACGAGGCGGAGCGCACCTGGCCGCGCTTCCTCGCGGACTACCTCCAGGGCGAGTACGCGCCCGAGTACCGGCAGATCGACAAGCCCGCGATGAGCGAGAGCCCCGCGCCACGCTGGGACGGCATCGCGGCGGACTTCCCGCGCTACGCCTGGGGCTCCGTGCAGACCACGCGCGGCTGCCCCTTCGACTGCTCGTTCTGCGACGTCATCTACCTGTACGGCCGCAAGCAGCGACACAAGCCGGTGGCCCAGGTGCTGGAGGAAGTGCGCGGCCACGCGGCGCTCGGCGCGGAGGGCGTGTTCTTCGCGGACGACGAGTTCATCGGCGACGCGGGCTACGCGAAGGAGGTGCTCGCGGGGCTGGTGCCCCTCAACCGCGCCCTGCCCCGCCCGCTGCGCTTCTTCACCCAGGTGACGATGAACCTGAGCCGCGACGCGGCGCTGCTGGAAGGCATGGCGGACGCCAACTTCTACACCGTCGTGCTGGGCATCGAGTCCTTCGACCCCGCCGCGCTCAAGGAAGCGCAGAAGCACCAGAACGTGCGCGCGGACCTCATCGGGGACCTGCTGAAAATCCAGGCGCACGGCATCGGGCCCCGGGGCAGCTTCATCGTCGGGTTCGACCACGACACGCCCGCCGGCACGAAGCTGTGGACGCGGCTGCGCGCGGAGGGCCGGCTCGCCACGCCCAGGAAGGCGCCCTCGCGCGACCGGGGCGCCATCGTGCTCAACGTGATGCCCCTGGGCATGACGCGGCCCCAGTTGCTCGAAGGCTTCCGCGACCTGGTGGAGCGGCTGTCCACGTGGGACGCGGCCTGCGAGCGCATCCGGGGCTTCATCGCCGGCATCCAGCGCCCGCCCCAGGTGGTGGAACCCGCGTGGCCGGAGGCCGTCACCGACCGCTTCCTGCGCGAGGCCACCGACGCCTGGGCGCTGACGCCGGGCGAACGCAGGGCCGTGGGCGACACGCTCCTGGAGGTCCGCCGCGCAGCGCCCACGATGCTGCCGCGCACGGTGTTCTTCCTCGCGCGCAACCAGAACGAGCGCCGCCGGCACGAGCGGCTCTTCACCGACTTCGACGCCGTGCTGGACGCGGAGCGCAAGGGCGACTTCATCCCGGACACGCAGCCCGTCTACGTGCCGGCCACCTTCGCCACCGCGATGCGCGACGTGTTCCCGGACCTGTACGTGCGCCTGAGCCGCGACCTGCCCGACCGGCACGACGTGCCCGAGGCCTCACGCGAGGTGCTGGTGGACTTCGTCTCCCGCTGGGGCGAGGGCTTCCAGACGCTCGAGCCGCAGCACCACGAGTTCCTGCGCGAGCTGTGCGACGCGGCGGTGGCGGCGCGCGGAGGCCATCCCGGCGCGATGGAGGCCGACGAGGAACACGCGCTGCGCACCCAGGCCCGGAGAACCGGCCTGCTGGAAGCGCTGCTCAAGGACGTGCGCGACGAGCTCGCGAGCTGGGGACGGTGAGCGATGCGTGACGGCTTCTCCATCTTCGACGCGGACCGCCACGTCCTGGAACCGCTCAGCCTGTGGGCCGAGCACCTGGAGCCCGCGCTGCGCAAGCACGCGCCCCGGCCCGGACGCCTGCCGGAGGAGTCCCTCCAGGAGCGCGTGGAGCGCCTGGGCGCCCAGGGCCTGCTGCCCATGCAGCCCCTGCCGGAGGTGGACGGCAAGCCGCTGTGGAACCACATGCCGGAGCGCGCCTGGCTGGAGTTCTCCGCGCGCTCCTACAAGCAGCTGGGCCGCAACGAGCTGCTGGCGCGGCCGGACGTGTACCTGGCGGAGATGGACCGCACGGGCGTGGACCGGGCGGCGCTCTTCCCCACCTACGCGCTGCTCCTGGAGGGCTTCTGGCCGCTCAAGCCGCGCGTGGCCACCGCGTTCGCGTCCGTCTACAACACGTGGCTGCACGGCTTCTGCGCGCTGAACCCCGAGCGCCTGCGCGGCGTGGGCCTCATCAGCCGCCACGAACCGGAGGCCATGGTCGCGGAGGTGCGCCGCGTGGCGGGCTTCGGCTGGCGCGCGGTGATGGTGCGGCCCAACCCCATCGGCGGGCGGCTCCTCTCCGACGCGGCCTATGAGCCCTTCTGGGCCGAGTGCGAGGCGCGCTCGCTCGCCGTGGTGTTGCACGGAAGCGGACACGTCTACGTGCCGTCCGCGGGCGCGGACCGCTTCGACACGCGCTTCGCCAACCACGCCTGCGCCCACCCCATGGAGCTGATGATGGGGCTGCTGTCGCTCCTCCAGGGCGGTGTGCTGGAGCGCCACCCGGCCCTGCGCGTGGGCGCGATGGAGGCCGGCTGTGGCTGGCTGCCCTACTGGTCCTGGCGCCTGGACGAGGAGTACCGCGCCGTGGGTGCCGAGGTCTCCGCCACCATCCGACAACCTCCATCCGCCTACCTGCGCCGCCACTGCTTCGTCTCCGTGGAGCCGGAGGAGCCCTACCTGCCTGACATGATGCGGCATCTCCCGGAGGACCGGCTGCTGTTCGGAAGTGACTTCCCACATCTGGACCATGACGAGGACGTGTTGGGTTCCCTGCTGTCCTTGCGTGACCGGATACCCGAAAGTCGTCTACGAAAGGTTCTCTGGGAAAACCCGACTCGGTTCTACGGTGCGGAACCGTGAGGCCGCTTGAATGAGATTGTCGCTCGCCGAAGGCGTGGCGCTGCGTTGCCCCGAAACGGAGGACGCGCGCGTGGAAGGTCAGGGCCGTTCGCTGCGGCTGGGCCTGCTGGCCCCGGGTGTGCGCGCCGTCTTCGAGTCGCTCGCGGACGGGGGCATCCAGGAGGCGGAGGTGCCGGCCGCGGCGGGCTCGGATGCCTCGCTCGCGTGGTACTGGCTGGACCTGGCCGGTGACGGCGGCCTGCTGTCGTGGACGGTGGAGGAGCGCGGCAACCTGCTCATGACGCTGACGCCGGCGTCCGCGTCGTTCCTGCGGCGGCGCGCGACGTTCGACGCGCTGGTGCCGCTGCAACTGTCCCGCTTCGCGCACACGCGCATGGCGGCGGGACACGCGGTGCTGGACTGTCCCACCGTGCACGCCACGGCGGTGCTGCATGACCGGCGCGTGGTGTCGCTGTTGTTCGACATGGCCCGCCCCACGCTGCTGGCGCGGCTCAACCAGTTCAACACCGGCATCGAAGCCGTGACGCTGCGGGAGCTGGTGCGGCTGCTGGCGGAGACAGGCATCCTGGTGCCGGAGGGGCTGGACGTGCCGGCGTCGGAGGCGACGCTCACCGCCCTGCGCCAGTGGGAGCCGCACGACCTGCTCTTCCACCTGCGCTCACGCGGCTGGGGTCACCAGACGCGCGCGGGCGCCACCTACCGCTTCCGGGGCGAGCTGCCCAACCCGCCCGCGCTCAAGCCGTCCGTCGCGCAGGAGACGGTGGCGCTGTACCGCCCGGACATGGAGGCGCTGCGCACCGGGGACGCGTCCTTCACCGAGGTGCTGGAGAACCGGCGCAGCCTCCGGGGCCGGGGCACCACCCCGCTCACCGTGAAGCAGCTGGGGGAGCTGCTGTACCGCGCCGCGCGCGTGCGGGACGTGAGGAGCACGCTCGACGGCGACGTCACCGACCGGCCCTACCCTGGCGCGGGCGCGGCGTACGCGCTGGAGCTGTACCCGCTCGTCGGGGAGTGCCAGGGCCTGCCCCCGGGCGTGTACCACTACGATCCGCTGGGCCACCAACTGGAGAAGCTGAGCGGCCCCACGCAGGAGTTCCAGGCCCTGCTGGACGAGGCCCGCTCGCCGGTGGAGCCCTTCGAGCGGCCGGAGGTGCTGATGGTGGTGGCGGCGCGCGTGCCCCGGCTCGCGTGGAAGTACGAGACGCTGGCGTACTCGCTGGTGTTGCAGGACACCGGAGCGCTGGTGCAGACGCTCTACCTGGTGTCCACCGCGCTGGCCTTGCGGCCCTACGCGCTGGGGCGCAGCGACCCGGACCTCTTCCAGCGCGTGGCCGGGGTGGACGGCTTCGCGGAGGCGTCCGTGGGCGCCTTCGCGGTGTCCGGTGGCTCGACGCCCGTCCCCTGAGCCAGCCCAGGGGACGCGGGCGTCACGCCGGGCTCAGCAGCAGGGGCTGCCGCAGCAGTGCGAGCGGTTGTACGTGTCCGTGAGGCTGGACAGGGCCACGGCGTGGTCCGCCACGTTGGCCGGCTTCTTCGGCAGGGGCAGCTCCACCTCCGCGCCGCCGAGCTTCCACTCGTTGGGGGTGCCCGCCTCGGCGCCGGTGGCCGGGACGACCTTGAGCTGGATGGCGGCGGGCATCTCGAAGTCGAAGCGCTCCTTGAGCGCCTGACGCGGGTCGGCCAGCAGGGCCTTCTCGAAGGAGGGCTCCTTCCACGCCAGGGCGACGGCGCGCATCCACACCGACTGCCAGTCATTCACCGTGGCCTTCGCACCCAGCCCCGGCGAGGACGGCTTGCGCGCCACGGGGCGGGCCTTGGTGGGCGCGGCCTTCGACTCCGGCTTCTTCTTGCTCATGTCAGCAGTCTCCTCCCAGCGCCTCCAGCAGCGCGCGGGCCTCC
>SECN01000340.1 GCA_004173515.1 Myxococcaceae bacterium
GTGCGCGTGCGGGTGAAGACGGTGGACCGCACGGGCGTGGAGATGGAGGCGCTCACGGCCGCGTGCGCGGCGGCGCTCACCGTCTATGACATGTGCAAGAGCGTGGACCGGGGCATGGTCATCGAGGCCGTGCAGTTGGACCACAAGTCCGGGGGGCGCTCGGGCACGTGGGAGCGCGAGGCGGAAGCCGCTCCGGTGAAGAAGCCCGCGTCCCCGAAGGCCCGTCGTAAGACGTCCCGGCCCCGCGCCGCGCGTTGAGCCGGGCCCTTCACGGCGCCTGGCTCACGTGAACTCGCGGAGCCTCATCTCCGCGCCGCGCGTTGAGCCGGGCCCGCCTGCCGTGAGCCCTTGCCGTCGCGCCGCACGTTGAGCCGGAACTCCTACCGCCGGGCCTCCGCGCGAAGCCGCTCCATGAAGAACGACACCACCGACAGCGAGTGCGTGATGTGGCCTTCCAGGATGAGCCGGGGCACGTCCGCGCGCGGGTGCAGCTCCACGGTGATGTCCTCGCCATCGTCCTGGTGCCCGTCGCTCACGCGCTCGCAGTCGAGCGCCAGGAACACGTGGCTCAGGTTCGACTGGAAGGCCGGGTTGGGGTGCACCGCGCCCAGCGACTCCAGCCGCCCGGCGCGATAGCCCGTCTCCTCTTCCAGCTCGCGCGCGGCGGCGAGCTCGGGTGCTTCCCCCGGTTCGACGCAGCCGCCGGGCAGCTCCAGCGTCGACGCGTCGATGCCGAAGCGGAACTGGCGCACCATCACCAGCTCCTCCTGCTTCGTCACCGCGATGACGTTGACCCAGTCCGCGCAATCCATCCGCACGCGCGGGTGCTCCTGCTGCGTGCGCGGATCCACCACCTTGTCCTCGCGCACCTTCACCACGCCGAAGTCGTGCTCCAACCCCCGGCGAAGGCGCAACCAGGGCTTCAGACTCGGCGCCTTCGGCTCAGGGGCGGACGACATGCTGGGGACTTCCTTCCGGCTTCGCGCCAGGGTGCACTGCGTTTCAGTTCAGCAACTCCGCCCGCTCCTTGAGCTCGCGCGCGGACATCTCCAGCCGCTCGCGGTCCGGTGCGTCCGGCGACAGCTCCAGGCAGCGCTCCACGTCCTTGAGCGCCGCACGGAAGGCCCCCATCGTGGTGAGCAGCGCGGCCCGGGTTCTCAGCTCTCCCGGATGATCCGGCGCCAGCAGCAGCAGCAGGTCCACCACCGCCAGCCCCTGCTCGCTGTCCTCGCGCCCCAGGTACACGCGGCGCAGGTTGGACAGCATCCGGTACGCGATGAGCTCCACCGGCGCGGGCGCCAGCATGGAGCGGTCGAACTTGAGCTGCGGCGCCACGCGCTTGAGCAGCTCCTCGCAGCCGTGCTCCGTGAGGATGTCGCCGTGGTGGAACGGATCCATCACCAGCTTGTGGTCGCCCGCGTCGCACGCCACCAGGAAGTGGCCGGGGAAGGGGACCCCGTACAGCGGGATGCCCGCGCGGCGCGCGACCTCCAGGTAGAGCACCGACAGTGTTATCGGCAGCCCCACCTTCCGCTCCAGCACCCGGTCCAGGAAGCTGTTGTCCGGGGCGTGGTAGTCGTCCTCGTTGCCCCGGAAGCCCTCGATGTCCGCCAGCACGTGGCGCAGGGCGCGCAGGGAGGCCAGGGCCTCGCCCTTCTCGCTGAGCCGCTCCGCCTCCACCTGCACCCGGCACGCGAGCGCGTCCAGCGTGTGCAGACACGCCGGGGCGTCCAGGTCCACCCGACCGAGCGTCGCGATGGCCAGGGCCGCCAGGTCCAGTCGCGGGGGATCCGCGGCCAGGGAAGACACCAGCCGCTCGCGTGCCAGCGGCGGGCCGAATCCAGAGGGGAAGCTCACGGTGCGCACCAGTAACCCACGGAAGGTCCAACGGCAAAGGCAGGCAGCCGAGCGTCAGGCTCCCGGGGGCATGGCAGGCAGGCGGCCCTTGATTTCCGCCCGGAGCGCCATGTGGGCCGAAATCAGTCCGGCCAGGATTCCATCCTCGAATTCGAAGGAGGGGTGCTCCTTCAGCTCGGGGAAGTCGTGCGGGTTGCGCATCTCCTCCGGCCCGATGTTGGGCACCGCCTCGCGCGCCAGTCGCAGCACCTTGGCCTGCTGCTGGGCGATCATCCGCTCATAGAGCGCGGTGGCCAGGTCCAGCAGCTGGTTCGCCGTGTCTTCCGTCATGGTGTGCCTCTACTCCTGAGCGATGTCCCACTTCATCCGACGGTAGGTGTAACGGAAGACCTCGGCGTTCGCTTCGACGGCGTCGCCTTGGGCCTCCCGTCCGTCCAGGAAGGCGACGAAGTCGAACTGGCGGGTGGGCGTCCCGTACTCGGCGTCGAAGACGCGGACAATCTCATTCGCCGGCAGGGTGCGCCGCCCGGCCACGTTCACCAGGGGGATGTCCAGGCCCTTCATGTCCTTCGCGGGCGCGTACGACTTCCAGACCAGCTCCGTGCACACCAGCGTCTGGTCGGAGAAGAAGTCGAAGTTGAAGTCGTACGGACGGCCCTGGAAGGTGAAGGCGCGCAGGATGGCGCGGGCCTTCTCCACCTGGGACACGCGCGGGCGCAGCGCACCCAGGTAGTCCACGTGCATGCCGTGCTCCGTGCCGGTGAAGCTCACGCCCTCGCTGATGGATTCGATGATGCGCAGCGGATCCCCGTGGAGGTCCTTGCCGGTGTACTCGGCCCACTTGGTGGGGAACGCCTGGGCCAGGTGGCCGGTGAACGTCTGGGGATGGCCGGGCAGGGTGGCCACCCACGCCTTCACCTCCGGATCCGCGTCGAACGTCAGGGCCAGGTCCTGCGCGGTGCCCACGTAGAGCTCCGCGTGCGGCCAGAAGCCCGGCAGGCCGATGTTGGAGAGAAACCAGTTCTGCCGCGCCACCAGGATGTCCCCGGGCGCCAGCTTCTCCACCAGCTTCAGCGTCTGCTCGCGGGAGATGAGCGGCTTGCCCACGCGGTGCACGCGCGTGTCGCCCATCCACTCGGCCACCGTCTTCTGCACCGGGAACACCGCGCGCGCGGTGGTGTCCTGGGTGAGGTCCGCCACGGCCTTGGCGAAGAGCACCGGGCCTCGCTTGAGCAGCCGCGAGCGCGCGGCCTGGCTGTCGGCCCGCATGGCCTGGAGCATCGCGGGGACGCCCGGCTCGTCCAGCACGCCGGCCTTCGCGAGGATGGGGCTCAGCGTCGCGCGGTAGCCGTCGCCGGTGAACAACTGCGTGGAGGTGCCCACATGCAGCACCTTCTCCTTGAAGCGGGCGAAGGCGCGCGGGGGCAGGCCGTACTCCGGGACGGACTCATCCAGCAGCACCTCCAACTGCGACTGGCCTCCGGTGAGGTCCGCGTAGTGCAAACCCTGGGACAGCTCCGCGGCGAGCGCGGCGTGGGTGAGCAGGAAGCCCCAGGCGTGCTTCTTCGGCTGGGTGAGCGACGGCACCTTGAGGAAGTCCCAGTAGCGCTGGCGCACCACCTCCGTGGACACGAAGCAGTCGAAGAAGGCCGCCCAGGTGGAGACGAGCAGCTGCTTCTCGTCCGGGGTGTACGGCACGCTCTGCTTGCGCCGGTACAACTCGCGCGAGCGCAGGGCCTCCGCGCGCACGCGGCGCAGGCCTTCGGTGCCCAGCCGCAGGGCCTCCAGGTCGCGGCGGGCCTGGGCGACGAAGGCGGCCTCGTCCAGCGCGTACACGTCGCGGGGGACCTGGGCGGTGGCGGGAGCGGTGGCGGACGGTGGATCGGCCGGGGGGCTGGCGAGCGTGAGCCAGGTGATGAGCAGGGAGGCGGCGGACATCGGGATGAATCACTCCAGCGGGCGTTGGCGCGGGGGGACTCTACCCTGAAGCGGACTTCGGCAAGACGGCCGCTCCCCGGGCCGCCCGGCGTGTTGGGGGGGAGGGGCCCCGGAGGGTGGCCCGAGGCGGGCGTCATCCCCACGTTGTTCCGTGGACGGTCGCTCGGGCCTGGAGGCCCGGGCAGAAGAAAGGTGGAAGGCACGATGGCTTACGGACAGGCGGAGGATCCGGCTCGCTCCATCACCCCGCATCTGGATGCCGTGGACTACCCGGCGACGCGGGACGAGCTCGTCGAGGCCGCCGGAGACAGTGGTGCCCCGGTCGATGTCATCAACCTGCTCAAGTCCCTGCCCCAGAAGGAGTACATGTTGCGCGAACACGTGCTGCGCGACCTGGCGGAGGCGGAGCGCCGCTTCGGGATGAACGGGCTCAAGGACGACGACGGCGTGGATCGCGACCGGCGCAACATCGGACGCGATCGCGTGGAGGGCGCGCCGGAGGGACAGACCCGCCACCCGTAGCGCCGACAGACGCCTTGCTTTCGCGGCACACACCCCAGGATTCAGCAAGACGCTCGCGAGCGCCCCGGCTTTCTGCCAGCGTTCGCGAGCGCATGCGTCCTGGTCCCCTGTGGTGCTGTCTCCTCGTGCTGTCGCTGGGTGCCGGGTGTTCGTCCCGGTATCCGCCCCTCAACCCCGGGCCGGGGCTGCCGCCCCCGGTGCGCCTGGACTTCAAGCCGCCCGTGGACCGCCTCCTCACCGAGTCCGTGCGCGCCACCCGCACCTTGCGGCGCGAGGGGCAGCCGGAGGTCCGCGACCAGGCCGAGTTCACCACCGAGACGCGCTTCACCCCCGTGGACGGCGGCTGGCGCGTGGCCCAGGCGGTGCGCACGCCCCGGCAGGTGCATGACGGTCAGGACGTGGTGTCGCTGCCCGGCGCCGTGTTGGAGCGCTTCACCCTGCGCCTGCAACTGGCCGCGGATGGCACCTTCGTGAAGCTCGTGGGCCCGGAGGCCGCGCAGGAGGCGCTGCGACAGGTGGTGCCGCAGGGTTCGGGCCTGCCGGAGCTGGAGCGCTTCTTCACGCCGGACGCGCTGGAGGCGCGCACGCGCCGCGAGTGGGAGGCGAAGTACGCGGGCCTCCTGCAGCGCAACCTGGTGGAGGGCCAGCGCACCTGGGCGGTGGACTTCCTCGACGTGGGGGGCGTGGAGCGGGCGTACCTGCTGGAGCGCACGGTGGAGGGCACGCGGCCCACGACGTTTGGCGACGCGGTGGTCCTGTCGCTCAAGTGCCTGGACGCGCTGCCGGAGCAGGCGCCCGCGGAGCTGCGCTCCGTGTGGGCGGAGGCGGGGTCGCCCGAGCTGCTCAAGGACGTGACGTGTGCAGGAGAGCAGGTGGTCGCCTGGGGGCGATTCGTGCCGGTGCGCCGCCTGTTGAAGGTGAACGCGGTGGTGGAGGGCGGGACGCTGAGCCTCACCACCGAATCGCAAGCGGAGACGCTTCAGGAGGAAGGGTCATGAGCCACGTGGAGAACCTCATCGAGGACGAGGCGGGCGTGAAGCGCGTGGTGCAGGACGCGCGGCGGGTGGCGGTGCTGGGCATCAAGACGGAGGACCACTCCGGTCAGCCCGCGTACTACGTGCCGGAGTACCTGGCGAAGGCCGGCGTGGACGTGGTGCCGGTGCCCGTCTACTACCCGGACGCGAAAGAGATTCTGGGCAAGCCGGTGTACCGGAAGCTGGTGGACATCCCGGGCGACATCGACCTGGTGGACGTGTTCCGCAGGGCGGGGGACATTGACCAGCACGTGGACGACATCCTGGCGAAGAAGCCCAAGGCGGTGTGGTTCCAGTCCGGCATCCGCAACGACGCGGCCGCGAAGAGGCTGGCCGCCGCGGGCATCCGCGTGGTGCAGGACCGCTGCCTGATGGTGGATCACCGCCGCTACAGCGGTCACTGAGCCGACGGCCCCGGGCCCTGGATGGACGAAGGCCCCCCGCACCCGAAGGCGCGGAGGGCCTGTTCCCTCACTTCAGCGAAGCGGTGCCTCAGTAATTGCCGGAGATGACCTTCGGCAGCGCCTTCGCCAGGTCCGGGAGCGGGCCGATCTGCCGCGTGTCGGAGGCCTGGGCGGTGCCGTTGTTGCGCAGCAGGCCGCGCATCTGCACGGACGTCAGGAGCCGGCCGTTGGCGCGGGCCACACCCTGCGCGCTGACCGCCGCGCCCACCACGATGGGCGACGCGCTGGAGGTGCCGCTGAACGTGGACGTGTAGTACTGGTCCTCGCCGTACGCGCCGCCGAAGCGGTCGCCGTAGCCGGTGGTGACGACGGACTCGCCCCAGGCGTGCACGTTCACGCGCGCGCCGAAGTTGGTCCAGCACATGGGCACGCGGGTGGTGGCCGTGCTCGCGCCCACCAGGATGGCGCCCGAGTCACGCGTGGCCGGGTTGAAGCGCCCGCCCCGCGGGGCCCTGCGCGTGCAGCTCCACCAGGATGACGCCGCCCGCGCCCAGCGCGCCCGCCGCGTTGGTGATGGCGCTCGCCGCGCTCTGCGCGCCAATGGCCTCCACGCCCGGCGTCGCCGCGTTGGCGATGCCCGTCACGCCGTAGCCGTTGGACGCGCCGACGATTTCACCCAGCACCGCGGTGCCGTGGTTGCGCCAGCCCAGGTCGTTGTACTGCGTGCCGCCGATGCGGAAGAACGCGGGGAAGTCCTCATGCGAGGTGCGCCAGCCACCCTCGATGTCCACGAAGCGCACGTTGGTGCCCCGGCCGCCGTTCACCGTCCACGCGTACGTCGCGTTGATGCCGGAGGGCGCCGCGTTCAGGTAGCCCTGGTTGGCCTGGTACAGCGGCGTGGTGGGGGAGATGTCCGCCGCCGACAGCAGCGCGCGCAGCCCCGCCTCCATGCCGAAGTTCACCATCGCGGGCTCCGCGGGCGGCTGCGCGTACGCGGCCTCCACGCTGGAGACGCGGTTGAGCGCCTCCACCAGCTCCGCGACGTTCTCCACCGTGGTGCCCGGCAGGAGCGGAACCTCGAAGTACAGGTTGAGGTCCGCCAGCTGCTGGCCGCCCTTCGCCTCACCGGACAGCTTGCTTGCGTCCAGCGACGCTTCCTCACCCTGGAACAGGCGCGACAGCGAACCGATGCGCGGCGCGCGGTCGAGCAGCGCCGCCACCTCCGCCACGTCCGCCTCCACCCGCGCATCGTCCAGGCGCAGGCCCGACAGCAGCTCGCGCTCCGTGGCGGCCCGCTCCGAGGCCCGGACGCGCAGGCCGTCTTCACGCAGGCGCACGTGGCTGCCCTCGTGGAACTTCACCACCAGGCGCTCCACGAAGGTCCGCGCGGGCAGCTCACGCCCCGTCGGCTTGGGGGCCAGCGCCCGCGGCGCCAGCTTCGGCGCGGCGCCAGCGGTGGGGGCCAGCGCCAGCAGGGACACAGCCATGACCGCGCCACGCAGGGGGCGCAGGGACAGCGTCGACTTCAGCATGGACTTCCTCCGGGATGAACAGCGCCCGGACCATCGCATGCTGGTCTGTCATTCAAGTCGAGTTAATCTGATATTTCTGCTCTGGTGTTTTATTCGCATCCCGTTGAACCCGTTGGGGATGCGTGTGTTTCACGTGCTCTGCTCGAAGGGCACCGGGGGCCGGGCCAGGGCGCGCTCCGCGGAGAGCCGGGCCTGGTCCAACGCGTCGAAGCCGCGCTCCAGGGTGGCGGGGGTGACAGGCGGCAGGTTGGAGACGACGACATAGACGGGCACGTTGCGCTGCTGGAGCACGGTGAGCTGGAGGCGGAAGTGGTCGCGGCGGAGCGCGGCGGACCCGGCCGCCAGCCCCTGCGGATAGGCCATGGGACCGCCCACCACCTTGCGCGTCTTGCTGGGCAGGAAGTGCACCAGGATGGCGTCCAGGTCCTTGCCGATGGCGCTCTCGTGCAGTGACAGCGCGGGCGCCTTGTCCACGAGCCCGCCGTCCCAGAACAGGTTGCCGTCCAGGGGAACGGCGCGGAACAGGCCGGGATAGGCGCAGGTGGCATGGACTCGCGGCGCCAGCTCGCCGGTGGTGAACACCTGGTGGGTGCCGTGGGTGAGGTTCGCGGCGGTGAGCAGCAGCGGGTGCGGCGTCTCCTCGAAGGAGCGCACCGGCAGGGTGTCCTCCAGCAGGCGCCGGAAGCGCTCGCCCTTGAGCAGGCCGGTGAAGCCGTGCCCCGCGGACGCCACGTTGAGCACCGCGCCAATGGGGTCCGGATCCCAGAAGTTCGCGCGCGTCTGGCGCAGCACCAGCTCCTCCAACTGGTTCATGGGCATGCCCGCCGCCGCGTACGCCGCCACCATCCCGCCCGCGGACGTGCCCGCGTACGCGTGGGGCTTCAGCCCGGCGCCGTGCAGGCCCTTGAGGAAGCCCGCGTGGCCGTAGAAGCCGAAGTAGCCCGCGGAGAGGACCATCCCGAAGCGCTTGCCTTCGAGCAGGGAGTGCAGCGTGGAAGAGGGCGTCATGTTGGATTTTTACGGGAAGGGTGTGTCCGAAGGCAACGCATTGCGTCGCCAGGGTGATTGTGTGGATGTCAGAGCATCGATATATGTTGATGCGGCGATATGGACGTCCTCTCCCAATCCTTCCGTGTCCTGGGGGACACGACCCGGCTGCGCATCCTCCGGCTGGTGGCGCAGGCGCCGTTGAACGTGACGGAGCTGGTGTCGCTGGTGGGGGTGGCGCAGTCGTCGGTGTCGCACCACCTGTCGAAGCTGAAGGGGTTGGGGCTCATCCGCGAGGAGCGGCAGGCGGGCTTTACCTACTACTCGCTGGCGCTGGAATCGGACGACACGCGCTGGCCGCTCGTCCGCCTGGCGCGCGAGGCGGAGGACGCGGCGGGGGACTCCGCCCGGCTCAACGACCTGTTGCGCGCCCGGGAGGACCGGCAGGCGCTCAACGAGCGGCTCTTGGAGCCGGGGCAGTCGTGGTTCCTGTGGGCGGGGGCGCTGGCGTCGCTGTTGCCGCCGCTGGACGTGGCGGACTTCGGGTGCGGCACGGGCGTGTTCAGCCGCGCGCTGGCCCGGTGGGCCCGGCACGTGTGGGCCATCGACCAGAGCGAGGACGCGCTGGCCCAGGCGAAGGTGCATGCCCAGCGCGAGTCCCTGTCCAACATCACGTTCCTGCGCGAGGACCTGCACCGGCTGTCGCTTGCCGGCGGGCGCATGGACCTGGTGGTGATTTCGCAGAGCCTGCACCACGTGGAGTCGCCGGCGGCGGTGGTGTCGGAAGCCGCACGGCTGCTCAAGCCCGGCGGCCGGCTGGTGGTGCTGGAGCTGCTGCCGCATGAAGAGAAGTGGGTGCTGGAGCGGTTGGGACACCGGCACCTGGGCTTCGCGCCCGAAACCCTGGAAGCGGCCCTTCGCGAGGCCGGCTTCACGTCGTTCACCCGCGAGACGCACGCGCGCGACGGGGCCAGTCCCTTCCGCGTCTTCCTGCTCACCGGAGTCAAACCGTCATGACGAGCCATCCTGCCCACCCCCTGCCGCTGCCCTCCGGGGAGCATGGCCTGCGCGTGGAGGCCCTGAAGGCCGCGATGCGCGAGCGCATCCTGGTGCTCGATGGCGCCATGGGCACGCTGCTGCAGAACCACAACCTGGTGGCGGCGGACTTCGGGGGCCCGGAGTACGAGGGCTGCAACGAGAACCTGGTCCTCACGCGCCCCGACGTCATCGAGGGCATCCACGCGAAGTACTTCGCGGCGGGCGCGGACGTGACGGAGACGGACAGCTTCGGCGGCACGCCGGTGGTGCTGGCGGAGTTCGACCTGGGGCACAAGGCGATGGAGATCAACATCGCCGCCTCCCGCCTCGCGCTGAAGGCCGCCAAGGCCGCGGAGGCGAAGGACGGCCGGATGCGCTGGGTGGCGGGCTCCATCGGTCCCACCACGAAGGCCATCAGCGTCACGGGCGGCATCACCTTCGAGGAACTGGTGGACAACTTCGCCGTGCAGGCGGAGGGGCTCGCGCTGGGCGGCTCCGACTACCTGCTGGTGGAGACGGCGCAGGACACGCGCAACGTGAAGGCGGCGCTCATCGGCATCGAGCGGGCGTTCCGGAAGCTGGGCTGGGCCATTCCGGTGGCGGTGTCGGGCACCATCGAACCCATGGGCACGATGCTCGCGGGCCAGTCGGTGGAGAGCCTGGCCACGTCGCTGGAGCACACGGACCTGCTGTACCTGGGGCTCAACTGCGCCACGGGCCCGGACTTCATGACGGACCACATCCGCACGCTGTCCGCGATGTGCGGCTTCCCCGTGTCGTGCGTGCCCAACGCGGGCCTGCCGGACGAGAACGGCCAGTACCTGGAGTCGCCGGAGATGATTGCCCGGTCGCTCAAGCGCTTCTGTGACAACGGCTGGCTCAACGTGGTGGGTGGCTGTTGTGGCACGCACGCGGGGCACATCGACGCGCTGGCCGCGATGGTGAAGGGCCTCAAGCCGCGCACGGAGGTGCCCAAGCCGCGCTCGTCGCTGTCCGGCGTGGACTACCTGGAGGTGACGGACGAGCAGCGCCCCATCATCGTGGGCGAGCGCACGAACGTCATCGGCAGCAAGAAGTTCAAGGAACTCATCGTCGCGGGTCAGTTCGACGACGCATCCGAAATCGCCCGCGCGCAGGTGCGCCGCGCCGCGCAGGTCATCGACATCTGCCTCGCGAACCCGGACCGGGACGAGCTGGACGACATGCGCCAGTTCCTGGACGTCGTCGTCAAGAAGGTCCGCGTGCCGCTGATGATCGACTCGACGGACGAGAAGGTCATCGCCATGGCGCTCACGTACTGCCAGGGCAAGGCCATCATCAACTCCGTCAACCTGGAGGATGGCGAGGAGCGCTTCGAGAAGGTCGTCCCGCTGGCGAAGGCGTTCGGCGCGGCGCTGGTGGTGGGCTGCATCGACGAGGTCGGCATGGCCGTCACCGCCGAGCGCAAGCTGGAGGTGGCCGAGCGCAGCTTCGAGCTGCTCACGAAGAAGTATGGCATGCGCGCGGAGGACCTGTACTTCGACCCGCTCGTGTTCCCGTGCGCCTCCGGCGACGCGCAGTACACGGGCAGCGGCGTGCAGACCATCGAGGGCGTGCGGCTGATCAAACAGCGCTTCCCGCAGTGCCGCACGGTGCTGGGCATCAGCAACGTGTCCTTCGGCCTGCCCACCGCGGGCCGCGAGGTGCTCAACTCCGTGTTCCTGTACCACTGCGTGCAGGCGGGCCTGGACATGGCGCTCGTCAACTCGGAGAAGCTGGAGCGCTACCCGTCGCTGCCGGAGGAGGAGCGCAAGCTGTCGGAGGACCTGCTCTACAACCGGGGCACGGACCCCGTGACGCCCTTCGCGGCGCACTTCCGCGAGCGCAAGCCCGCGCGGGCGCAGGTGAGCAGCCTGCCGCTCAACGAGCGGTTGCAGCGCTACATCGTCGAGGGCACGCGCGACGGTCTCTTCGCGGACCTGGACCTCGCCATGAAGGAGATGGCTCCGCTGGAGATCATCAACGGGCCGCTGATGAAGGGCATGGACGAGGTGGGTCGCCTCTTCGGGGCGAACGAGCTCATCGTCGCGGAGGTGCTCCAGAGCGCGGAGTCGATGAAGGCCGCGGTCAGCCACCTGGAGCCGCACATGAGCAAGACCCAGGCGGCGTCGCGCGGGAAGATCGTCCTCGCCACGGTGAAGGGCGACGTGCACGACATCGGCAAGAACCTGGTGGAGATCATCCTCGCCAACAACGGCTTCCAGGTGGTGAACCTGGGCATCAAGGTCCCGCCCGAGCAGTTGGTGAAGGCCGTGAAGGAACACCAGCCGGACATCCTCGGGCTGTCGGGCCTGTTGGTGAAGAGCGCGCACCAGATGGTGGCGACGGCGGAGGACCTGAAGCGCGCGGGCGTGGAGGTGCCCATCCTGGTGGGCGGCGCCGCGCTCAGCCGCAACTTCGTGGACCGCAACATCGCCCCGGCCTACGGCGGCGGCACGGTGGCCTACGCCCAGGACGCGATGAACGGCCTGGAGCTGGCCAAGCAGATCGTCGAACCCGCGGCCCACTCGAAGCTGCGCGACGACCTGGCCGCGCGCCGCCTCAAGCTCGCGCAGGAGGTGAAGGAGCGCCCCGCGCCCGCGGCCCCGGTGCGCCGCCCGCGCAGCACGGAGGTGGCGGTGCTGGAGACGGTGCCCCCCGCGCCGGACTTCGCGCGGCACGTGCTCACCAACACGCCGCTCGACCACATCTGGAAGTTCATCAACCCGGTGATGCTGTACGGCCGGCACCTGGGCCTGCGCACGTCGTCGCGCGCGCTGGGCACCCCGGCGGAGGCGGAGCTCGCGAAGACGGAGGAGGGGCGCAAGGCGCTGGCGCTGAAGGACGCGGTGGAGGAGCTGAAGGCGCTGCTGAGGGGCGGCGTGATGCATGCCCGCTCCGTGTTCCAGTTCTACAAGGCCGCGAGCGAAGGCGACCGCGTGCTGCTCTTCGATGGCACCACCGGCGAGCCCGTCACGACCTTCGACTTCCCGCGCCAGGACAAGGACAACGGCCTGTGCCTGTCCGACTACGTGAAGCCGCTGGAGAACGGCAAGCCGGTGGACGCGGTGGCGATGTTCGTCACCACCGCGGGCTCAGGCATCCGCGAACTGGCGGACGGCTTCAAGGCGAAGGGTGAGTTCCTCAAGATGCACGCGGTGCAGGCCCTGGCGTTGGAGACGGCGGAGGGCTACGCGGAGCTGCTGCACACGCAGCTGCGCAGCATGTGGGGTTTCCCGGACCGGGCGGAGATGACGATGCTGGAGCGCTTCCGCGCGGAGTACACCGGCAAGCGCTACTCGTTCGGCTACCCGGCGTGCCCCCGGCTGGAGGACCAGACGAAGCTGTTCGCCGCGCTCAAGCCGGAGGAGATCGGCGTGCAGCTCACCGACGGCTGCATGATGGAGCCGGAGGCGAGCGTGTCCGCCATCGTCTTCCACCACCCGGGCGCCACGTATTTCTCCGTGACCTGACGCGTCGGGCCCGGGTGGATGGAGAACCCCGGGCCCTGTTCCACCGGAAGGGTTAGATTGCCCCCATGCCTTCGCCCACCATCCGTCGCGCCGTCCAGCTCCTGCCCGCGTGTGCCACCACGGGCATCGGCAGCCTGCCGCACACCCAGGTGGAACTGGGACTGCAAGCCGCGCTCGCCATGGACATCCCGTTCCTGCCGCAGCTTCCGGTGGGGCACCCCAGCGAGCTGATGATCCCCGCCGCGCTGGAGGGCCTGCCGGGCCTGCGCTTCGACGAGGACGGCGTCTGCACGGTGGACGTGGCGGAGTGGACCGCGGGCCGCGCGGCCTTCGAGGCGAAGCTGGAGCAGGCGCTGGCGTCCGGGAACCTGGAGGCCTTCGAGCCCACCCCGGAAGCCTGCCGCGCGTGGAAGCCGTTCCTGTGGGAGGTGGAGCACCGCAAGCTCGCGTTCGCGAAGGCGCAGTTGTCGGGGCCCTTCACGGTCCGCTCGGTGGTGCGCACGACGACGGACGAGCCGGTGCTGGCGGTGCCGGGCCTGGACGACGCGTTCTACCGGCTGGTGATGGTGCGCGCGCTGGCGATGGTGCGCGCCCTGAAGCGCACCGGCACCACGCCCCTGTTCTACCTGGATGAGCCGGGCCTCTACGCCTACGTGAAGATGAACCCGCAGCACCTGCTGGCGCAGCAGGAGCTGCGGCTCTTGGTGGTGGCGCTGCAGCGCGAGGGCGCGCTCGTGGGCATCCACTGCTGCGGCAACACGGACTGGGGCGTGCTGCTGGACGCGCAGGCGGACCTGGTGTCCCTGGACGTGCGGCTGTCGTTGGACGCGATGCTGGAGGAGCGCGAGGCGCTGGAGCGCTTCCTCGCGTCCGGCGCGACGTTCAGCCTGGGCGTCATCCCCACGGACCTGGCGTCCACGTATTCGGTGGAGGAGCTGGCGGACTCCGTGGAGGCGTCGCTCAAGGCGGCGCTGCCCCAGGGCATCGGCTTCGCGCAGGCGGTGTCCACGGTGCTGCTGACGCCCGCGTGCGGCGGCTACTGACGGCCGAGCTTCAGCTCGCGCTCGGCCTGGAACCAGTCCTGTTCGGAGCTGCCGTGGGTGCCGCCCCGGGCCTGGTAGATTTCAAAGGCGCGCCGGGCGATCTGCTCGTTCGTGGGAGCGTTCGTGGACGCGCTCGCGGTCTTGTCCTGGGTCCGCTCCGGCGTGGACTTCGGGGCCGGGGTCTGCGGCGTCTTCTGCGTGTTCTGACGGGCCATGGGGACTCCTCCTGGGAAAGGCGGCAGGAAGCTTCAGGCGGCTCCCCGTGACACGGAAGTGACCTCGCGCGTCAGAGGTTGTCGGCGCGACACCGTACGTCGCCCTTTGTTGAGGGATGGACGACCCGGCGGATGCGGAAAGTCCACGCGCGAAGCCCATCCGTACCGTCTGTCCGGGACGTGAAGCCGCCGGGCGATTCAGCCCCCGGTCGCCTTCCTGGTGGTGCGTCCCACAGCCTTCTTCTTCGCGGGCGCGGGTGTGGCGGGCGCATCAGCTCCCAGCACGCCATGGCCCAGCACGGCGTCGAGCGCGCGCTGCATCGCGGTGCTCATGCCCAGCGCCTCCGCCTCCTGCGGCGTGCACCAGCGCAGCTCCTGGAACGCGGGGGACTTCGTGGGACGCGGGCCACCGGACACGCGCAACAGGCGCAGCGTGAGGTCGCGGTGCGTGAGCTGCCGGCGCACGCTGTCCAGCGTGCCCTCCAGCGTGAGCGTCGCGCCCAGCGTGGAGGACAGGCGCAGAAGGGCTTCGGCCTCCGACGTCTCCTCGTCCACCTCCACGGCGGGCAGCTCCCAGAGGCCGCCGAAGAGTCCCTTGTCCGCGCGGCGCGCGAAGAGGAGCGTGCCCGCGTGCGGCCACACCGCCAGCGCCAGGAACAGCTTCCGGGGCGCGGCGCGCACCTTGGCCGGGGGCAGCTCGTGCACGCGGCCCTTGCGGTACGCGAAGCACCCGTCGCGCACGGGACACAGCAGGCACAGCGGGGACTCCGGACGGCACGTGGTGGCGCCGTGCTCCATCAGCGCCTGGTTGAAGTCGCCGGGGCGCTCGCCCTTGGCCAGCTCCGAGGCCAGCGCCCACAGCGTGGCCTCGCGGTCGCGGTCCCCGGGCAGGCCTTCCACCTCGAACAGGCGCGACAGCACGCGGGCCACGTTGCCATCCACGATGGGCGCGGGCTCACCAAAGGCGATGGAGGCCACGGCCCCGGCGGTGTAGCGGCCGAAGCCGGGCAGGGTGATGAGCTCTTCCGCCGTGGGGGGGAACTTCCCGCCGAAGCGCTCCACGACCTCCTGGGCGGCGCGGTGCAGATTGCGCGCGCGGGTGTAGTAGCCCAGGCCCTTCCACCCGGAGAGCACGTCGTCCAGGGGCGCCGCCGCCAGGGCCTTCACGGTGGGAAAGCGCGCGAGGAAACGCTCCCAGTATGGGATGACGGTGGAGACCTGGGTCTGTTGGAGCATCACCTCGCTGAGCCAGATGGCGTACGGGTCGCGGGTGCGGCGCCAGGGCAGGTCGCGCTTGTTGCGGTCGTACCAGGAGAGCAGCGGGCCGCGCAGGGCGGCGTGTCGCTCGGGGGAGACAGGAGGGGGGAGG
>SECN01000802.1 GCA_004173515.1 Myxococcaceae bacterium
CAGGAACTCCGCGTTCTTCAGCGAGTAGCGCGTCACCACCTCGCCGGACTTGGTGCCGTAGGGCACGCGCGCCGTGTCCCCCAGGTAGACCGTCCGCTCGTGGGGGAGCCGCGCCATGAGCGCCTTGAGGACCGTGAGCCCTCCGATGCCGGAGTCGAACACGCCGATGGGACCGTGGCTGTCTTGCCGCATGGAGGGTGTCCCTATCACGTTTGATGCCAACGGCCCCTGCCTGCCCCAGCCCCCTGGACGCACGAAGGGCCGGAAGCCCGGAGGCCTCCGACCCTTGCCTGTGCGCCTGCCTGGAGGGCGGTGCTAGTTCACGCGGTACAGCGGCGCGTAGACCGCATCGTTGGCGCCCGGGAAGTCGTGGGCGAACACGTCGTAGGGCGCCAGGTCCGACCGGGACTCGTAGAAGCGGCCACCCGAACCCGTCGCCTTGAAGGACACGAAGTAGCGACCCGGGCGGAGGAACTCGAAGACGGCCGGGGCCTCGTTGCAGGAGAACCACTGCCCTTCATCGCCGTAGACCCAGAGGCCCGTGTAGACGTCCTTGAAGTTGATGCCCACCTCCGTGACGCCGGCCTGGGCGCAGCTGAGCTCCTTGCTGCCTTCGTAGAGCCTCCAGCCCACCGCGGCCCCACCGATGGCGTAGGTCTCCGCCGTGACGGACACCGGCGCGCCGTTCTGCGAGGTGAAGGCACCGCCGTAGTAGTAGACGGGCAGGCCGTAGGAATCCAGGGCGACCACTTCCAGGTAGTGCTGACCCGGCGCCAGGAACGGGGTGCTCACCGAGTTGCCCTGGCTGCCCTCGATGCAATCGAAGTTCACCCACTCGCCGTCGTCCACCCGGGCATCCACGGAGACGACGCCCGCCTGCCCGCAGGTGGGGTACTGGCTGCCCACCTCCGTCGGGAACAGCCAGTTGACGTAGGCGAACGAAGAGCCCTGCCCGTTCGGCGTGAGGTCGATGTTCACCGACACATCGCCGTCCACCCGGAAGCTGCCGCTGTACGAGTAGCGGGCCACGTTGTTGTAGTCCACGCCCACCGCGCTGAAGGTGTAAACGCCCGGCGCGAAGTCGTGGAGGATGATGCCGTCGAAGCCGTTGGCCTGGCAGGGATACTGGCCACCATTCTCCAGCAGCTCCCCGTCGATGGTGATGTCCACGCCCTCGATGTTGCGCGCCTCATCGCAGCGGGCACCGGCGAAGGTCCACATCAGCCGGACGTCGCCGGGATAGCGGGGGCCGGAGTCTTCGATGACGCAGCCGGAGGAGAAAGCAGCGAGGCAGAGGAATGGGGCGAGCAGTCTCGCGTTCATGGTGGGCATCCGTGTTTCGGGAAGTTTAGGTCGTCGGCCCGTAACAACCCTCCAGACGACCGACCCGGGGAATTATTCAGTCCCAGCCAAAGCAACCGGGCACCGACGGCGTGTTTGACCCACCCGAGCGGTGGATGTTACGCGCTGAACCCCAATGATACCCCACCTGCCCCTGGCCTTTGGCGCCATGAACTACGTGGAGATCATCCGCGATGCGTCCTTCATCGAGCTCGCGGTGCTCCTGCTCCTCATGTCGGTGTCCGTGGCCTCCTGGGCCCTCATCGCCATGAAGTTCACCCAGCTGTCCCGCGCCCGCTCCCAGTCGCTTACCTTTCTCGATCTACCAGTCCGCCCAGAAGCTGGACGGCTCGCCGCTGTCGAAGGTGTTCTGCGCGGGCTACGAGGAGCTGAGCAAGCTGGCGCAGACGGGCAAGGAGGGCGGCGCCGAGGACGCGATGAGCGCGAAGCTGGGCGGCATCGAGAACGTGGAGCGCGCGCTCAACCGGGCGGCCACGGCGCAGATCACCGAGTTGGAGAACCGCGTGTCCTTCCTGGGCACCGTAGGCGCCGCGTCCCCGTTCGTGGGCCTGTTCGGCACGGTGATTGGCATCCTGAGCGCGTTCAACCAGATCGCTGAACAGGGCAACGCCACGCTGGCCACGGTGGCCGCTCCGGTCGGCAACGCGCTGTTCGCCACCGCGGCGGGGCTGTTCGCGGCCATCCCGGCGGTGGTCGCGTACAACTCGTTCGTCAGCCGCATCAAGGTGTTCGACACGGAGATGTCCAACTTCTCCGCGGACTTCCTCAACATCATCAAGCGGCACTTCTTCCGCTAGGCACAAGGGGACACACCCATGGGCATGGGCGGCGGAAAAGGCGGCGGTGGCCGCACCACCATGAGCGAGATCAACGTCACGCCCATGGTGGACGTGATGCTGGTGCTGCTCATCATCTTCATGGTGACGGCGCCCCTCATCCAGCAGGGCGTGAAGGTGAACCTCCCGGAGACCAAGGCCACCCCGGTGGAGGCGACGGAGAAGAAGGTCGTGCTCTCCATCGACGCGGGCAAGAAGGTCTACATCGGGGACGCGGAAGTGCCGCTGGAGGAGCTGGAGACGAAGCTCGCCGCCAACGCGAAGGCGCAGGCGGACAAGGAGGTCTACCTGCACGCGGACCGGGACGTGCCCTACGGCGTCGTGGTGGAGGTGATGGCCGCCGCCCAGCGCGCGGGCATCAAGAATGTGGGGATGATCACGGACCCTTCCACCGGCAACAAGGCGTCCAACCCCGGGAACAAGACGCCCACGGCGGGCGGTGGCAAGGGCAAGCCGAAGGAAGCGAAGCGCTAGCGCATGGACTCCGCGGTGACCCACAGCCTGCTCGTGGCCCGGCCCACGAAGCTGTCGCGCTTCGTCGCCTTCTCCGTGGGCGGCCACGTCGCGGTGCTGGTGGCGGCCGTCCTCTACGCGCGCTTCGCGTCCCCGCCGAAGCTGGACCTGGACACGAAGCCCATCAACGCGTCGCTGGTGCGCCTGGGCAAGCCGCGCGACCCGAAGCTGCTGCCCCGCAAGGAGCAGGCCCAGCCGCCTCCCAAGGAGGTCGCCGCGAAGCCCGTGCCCACGCCTCCTTCGCAGGAGCCGGTGCCCGCGCCCTCCAGCTCCTCCGGCTCGCTGGGCTTCGCGGACTTGTCGAACGCGCCGAAGAGCTTCTTGCGCCGGTCCTCCGCGGTGGGCTCGCC
>SECN01000341.1 GCA_004173515.1 Myxococcaceae bacterium
ACCTGGTGGGCCAGTTCGCGGACATCGGGATGTTCAACCTGCTCAAGCGCACGACGAACAACCGGATGCTGTGGCTGCGCGCCACGGGCTCCACGGTGGTGTCGCAGCTCATCGACACGGCGGTGGTGCAGTACATCGCGTGGACGGGCGTGCTGCCCCATGACGCCATCGTGCGGATCATCTACACGTCGTACGCGGCGAAGCTGTTGGTGGCGGTGGGGCTGACGCCGCTCATCTACCTGGGGCACGCGTTCGTGGAGCGCAAGCTGGGCATCGCCCCGGTGGTGCTGGGCCCGGACGGTGAGCCGGTGAACCTCCCGACCCCCGCCTCCGAGGCATCACCGGCACGCGCGGCCTGAACGGCTTGGACTGCGTGGGAGGGAGGACGCACCCATGCAGTTCACGCTCGCGGACTGCTCGCCATCGTCAACGCTGGCGGAACTCTTCCTCTGGATGATGCTCTTCAGCGCGCTGCTGATGGGACCCCCGCTGTTCTGGTGGGCGCGGAGTCATCAGGACCGCCGTGATGTCTTGAACTTCGCGGTGCCGTCACCCCAGCGCTTCCGAGGCTCCAGGGGCGGAGCCCGTCTGGCGGTCATCTTCATCGGGCCATTGCTGCTCGCGATGGCCTTCGCCATCAATGCGAGCGCGGCGCTCTTCGGCCACAGGGACGCGAAGATTGTGGGCTCCGTGCTCAGCGAGCTGATCGACGCCCCTTTCTTCTGCGGAGCGTTCGCCGCGATGACGGTGCTGGTCGCCCTCTTGCGGGTGCGGTGGTTGCAAAGCGATGCATCCCACCGGGACGTGCTCCACATCGGAACCCGGTCTTCCTGAAGCGGGGAGAGCCAACTCCTGGCGCGCGGTAGATGAGTGCATCCACACCCGCCCTCGCCACGCCGCGCAGCAGGTGCTCCACCACCGGCAGCTCCGGTTCGAACACCCACGTGTTCAACGTCACGCAGGCGCGAGCCCCGGCGCGGTGGATGAGACCCACCGTGTCCGGCAGTCGTTCGAGCGAGAAGTTCTCCGCGCGGGCGCGTGCGTTGAACCCCTCGTCGAGCCCGAAGTAGACGGCGTCCGCGCTGCTGGCGAGGGCGGCACGCAACGACTCCAGGTCACCAGCGGGGGCGAGGATTTCGGGGCGTCGGGAAGTCCCAAGCCCCCTCAATCCCGTCGGTCTCCAAACGAGACGGATCCTTTTGCGTGACAAGGGTTTCGCTTGGAGGGGGACCGTGCGGCCGGATGTTTGTGATTGTCCTGGAGAATGATATCCACTGGGTCAGGCGCGCCGAGCAGGCACCAGTCGGTCATGTGGTCGGGGGAGCACCGTCGAGCCGCGCGCCATTTCCAGAAGGGAAATCAAATGGAGCAGCGCGAGCAGAGGCCCGGGGTGCGCCCTGGGCGGCTGGAAGCGGTGGATGCCATGCGGGGCACGGTGATGCTGCTCGTGTTCCTCTCACACTTCGCGGATGCGTATCTCTATCCGCTGGGCGGTGAGGCCGCGCACCTGCGCGAGCGCATGAACCTGCTGACCATGATGGCCACGCCCGGCTTCATGGTGATCAGCGGCCTGATGCTGGGCCTGCTGCACTCGCGCAGTCGGGACTTCGGCCCCCTGCGCAAGCGGCTCCAGCGCCGGGGTTTCTTCCTGCTCACCGCGGGTCATCTGCTCATCGTGCCCACGTGTCGCTTCTGGGCGGGTGAGTCGCTGTACCTGCTGCGCATCCTGCCGGTGACGGACACCCTCGGCCTGGCGCTGCTGGTGGGTCCGTGGGTGGTGACGCGGCTCGACGGCAGGACGCGCGCCTGGCTGGGCATGGGGCTGTTCGTGGTGAGCTGGGCGGTGACGCTAACGTGGTGGCCCCAGTCGGCCGTGGGCCAGACCCTCAAGGAGGCCTTCTTCGGACAGCGCGAGCTGCACGTGTTCCTCTCCAGCTTCCCGGTGGTGCCGTGGATGGGCGTGTACCTGGTGGGCAGCATGTTCGGGGAGTGGTTGGGGACCTGGGGCCGCGCGGACGTCAAGGGCGTGTCGCGGCGCTTCGAGTACGTGGGCCTGGGTGTCGCCACCTTCGGCGGGGGCCTGATGGTGCTCCACATCGCGGTGCACCGCCTGTGGCACGGCGCGGGCTTCACCACGCTGATGGCGCTCACCTCGCAGGGGCAGAAGTATCCGCCAGGGCCCGCCTACGTCGCGCTCTACGGCGGCACGGTGCTCGCGCTGATGGGGCTGCTGATGCGCGCGGAGCAGGCCGGCCACCTGACGCGCTACCTGCGCGCGGCGAGCGTCATCGGGCGGCACTCGCTGCTCGCGTTCGTGCTCCAGTTCTACGTGTACTACGTGGGGCTGTACCTGCTGCGCCTGCCGTACTCGCCGCTGTGGCCGGTGCTGTTCGTCGCCACCGCGCTGCTCCAGTGGGGCGTGTTGTATGCGTGGGACCTGCGAGGCCGAGGGAAGGAAGCCTCCGCGAGACTGCCGGCGGGCGTGCCCGCGTCTGGCGCGAGCTGAGGGCAGGCGGGCAGGGGAGCGGACGTCCTTCCGTCGGGTGGCGGAGGCAGTAGGGCGTCCACACCCTACGACGCAGGAGGTCGTGAATGCCCGACGTCGTCGTCTACATGAAGCCCACCTGCCCCTATTCGCGCCAGGCCATGGACCTGCTCAACGAGAAGGGCTGCGAGTTCCAGAAGGTGAATGTCGCCGCGGATGAAGCGCGGCACGAGGAGATGAAGGAGCGCTGCGGTCGTCACACCGTGCCGCAGATCTTCATCGCGGGCCGCCACGTCGGCGGGTGCGATGACCTGTATGCGCTGGAGGAGCGGGGCGAACTGGACAGGCTGCTCGGTGACGACACGCCGGCAGCCACCGTCTCCTGAGCGCACATTCGGGGTCCGCGAGCCGTGTCCGCGCCGGGAGGAGTCATCCCGCCGGGCACGGCTCGAGTCTTTGATTCACCTGGGCAGTGGGACTTCCGTTCAGTGGTCGTTTCCGGAACCGGGGCTCAATTTGTCGCCCCTCGGTGCTGAGGAGCGGTCTGCTGGCGCCGCGCCCAACCGCGCGGATTCACGCTCCCTGCCTGACGGCACAGCAGCCAGGCGACCGGCATGGCCCTGAAGTCCGGGGAATGCACGCCGTGACCGTTGCCGTTGCCGGCCGACCCCGCGAGCGCCCTCCCGCGCCGTGAACCCCACGAGGAGTCCGCATGCGCTTCCGCCTGCCCTTGACGACCATCGTCTGTTCCGCCGGGTTGATGGCGGGCCTCGCCGGCTGTACCGGCAAGGTCGAGCCCGCGCCGATAGGTCGTAATCCGCGCCCGGGTACGACGATGCCCCCCATCGTCAACCGTCCGCTGCCCACCGTGGATGCAGGCACCCCCACCGATGGCGGCGTCGCGGACAGTGGCACGACCGGCCCGACGGATCCGCCGCCCGTGGATCCTCCGCCTACGGATCCACCGCCGCCCGTGGATCCGCCGCCCGCGGAATCGCAGTACACGCGGGTGCTCTGGGTGGCTCCCACCGGCAATGACACCGCGGCCGGAACGGAAGGACTGCCCCTGCGCACGGTGGCGCGCGCGCTGGCGCTGGTGAAGCCCGGCGAGGCGGTGTTCCTCCAGTCGGGCACGTGGCGTGAGCACGTGAAGCTCAAGGAGAAGCAGGGCACGGCGTCGAAGCCGCTGACGCTCCGGTCCGCGCCGGGTGCCACCGCCATCCTCAAGGGCGGTTCCATCGGGGAGACGGCGCTGGTGGACGTGAGCGGCGCGTACTGGAACGTGGAGGGGCTCACGGTGGACGTGGGCGGTGAGTCCACGTTCGCGGTGATGTGGCGGGGCGCGGGCGCGCACCACGGCGCGTTGAAGAAGAGCATCGTGAAGAACGGCACCGAAGGCGCGGGCGTCTACGTGACGGAGAAGGCGCACGACGTCCTCATCGAGGACAACGACATCTCCCACTTCGACAAGGGGGACGACGACAGCCACGGCGTCGCGGTGCAGACCTCCGCGAGCAACGTGGTGGTGCGCGGCAACGACATCCACCACAACTCCGGCGACGGCGTGCAGTGCCTGGGTCCGGAAGGCGGCGCCACGCTGCCGGGCACGCCGTTCGACAACCTGCTCGTGGAAGGCAACACGCTGCACGACAACCGGGAGAACGGCGCGGACATCAAGACGTGCACGCGCGTCACGCTGCGTGGCAACACCATCTACAACCACCGCAGCGTGTCCTCCGCCGCGGGCGAGGGCATCGTCGTGCACCTGTCCCCCACGGACGTCACGCTGGAGGACAACGTGCTCTACGCCAACGCGCGCGCCATCCAGATTGGCGGCTACCGCGAGGGCGCCCCTCCCACCCGCGTCATCATCCGCCGCAACCTCATCCACGACGGCCTGGGAGAATCCGAAGGCGAGGAGGGCACCGGCATCCGCGTGGACACCTCCGTGAACGTGAAGGTGCAGCACAACACCGTGTGGAACCTGAGCGGTGCGTGTCTCATCTTCGGCGAGGGCGCCACCGGCGCCAGCCAGGGCCTGGAGGTGCGCAACAACATCTTCGCCGGCTGCGGCCTGGGCGCGCGCGGAGGGGCGGGCCGGAGCGGCGCGGTGATGGACGGCAACCTCTACTTCACCAACGGGAGCGCGGTGACGTTCCGCCTGGACAACGCCGCGATGGGGCTTGCGGAGTGGCGCTCGAACGCCGGCCTGGACAAGCGTTCCCAGGAGCGCGCTCCCGGCTTCGTGGACACGGGCAGGGACGACTACCACCTCACCCCGGCCTCCGCCGCGCGTGAAGCGGGCCTGTCACTGGGCCTGCCCTTCTGCGGGGCGGCGCCGGACCAGGGGGCCTTCGAGTCGGGCTGCCCCTGACCCCACGGGGCGTGTAGACTCCGGGCCCCCTCGCTCCGGAGTCTTCCGCCCCCCGTGTCGGCCCCGTCGGAACCCGCCTTCGGCATCGTCCTCGTCCCCCCGGTCTCGGTTGCCCGCGAGCCCCTGAACGCCGCCGCCGAGCGCGCGGGGCTGCGCGTGGTGGACAACCCCGACGATGCCGCCCTGGCATTGGTGGACCTCACCGCCCCGGGCTGCGGCCCGGCGGTGGTGGAGCTGCTCACGTCCCTCAACGGGCCGCACCTCACGCTCATCGCGCTGGTGTCGCCGGATCCGCGCGGCTTCGCCGCCGTGGACACGCTGCGCCCCACCGACATCCTCACCCACCAGGGATTGCCGCACGAGCTCACCTGGCGCCTGCAACGCGCCGCCGAACGCCACCGCGAGCGCGAGGAGCAGGCCCGCAGCCAGACGGACCTGGCGCTGCTGCTGGAGCTCACCGCCGACTACGCGGAGAGCTCCGACGTGGAAGCGCTCCTGCACGGCGTGACGCGGCGCCTCGCGGAGCAACTGGACATCGCGCGCGCCACGCTGGTGATGCTGGGCGGCGGCGCGGACGAGGGCATCATCGTCGCCGCCAGCGACGACCCGGGCCTCAAGGACCTGCGCATCGACCTGGCGCGCTACCCCGAAATCCGCGAGGTGGTGCGCACCGGCAAGCCGGTGGTGATGCAGGAGGCCGCCACGCACCCCCTGCTGGGCGACCTGGAGCGCCGCGCCGTGGCCGCGCGAGGCATCCACGCCATCGCCGCGCTGCCCCTGCCCATCCGAGGCGAGGTGCGGGGCGTGCTGCTGCTGCGCGCGGCGGGCCGGCGCCGGACCTTCAGCACGCGTGAAATCGACTTCCTCACCACGGTGGCGCACGCGACGGCGGTGGCCCTGCGCAGCGCCTCGGTGCTCCAGTCGGTGCAGACCGCGCGGCTGGCGGCGGAGGAGAAGGCCGCGTCGTTCAAGCCCTACCAGCTCTTCTTCGCCCACGTGAGCGAGGGCGTGGCCATCCTGGACGACAAGGCCGGGGTGCTGTCGCTCAACCCCTCTGGCGCGCAGATGCTGGACACGCCCGCGAACGAAGCGCGCGGCAAGCACCTGAATCAAATCACCCAGCCCCTGGACGAAGGCGTCCTGATGGAGCTGGTGACGTCCGCGTCGCGGGGCGAGGCGCGCTCCGGTGTGGACGTGGTGGTGCGCACGCCCGCGGGCCGCTGCCTCACGCTGTCCATGTCCGCGGCGCCGCTGCGCGACGAGGACGCGGCCACCATCCTCTCCTTCCGCGACGTGACGCACGCGCGCAAGCTGGAGGACGAGCTGCGCAACACGAAGGACTTCCTGGAGCGGCTCATCGATTCGTCGGTGGACGCCATCATCGCCGCGGACCTGAAGGGGCGGATCATCCTCTTCAACAAGGGCGCGGAGGCCATGTGCGGCTACTCCGCCGCCGAGGCCCAGGAGAAGCTCACCGTCCTGCAACTCTACCCGCCCGGCGTCGCGCAGCGGGTGATGGCGCAGATCCGCAGCCCGGAGCTGGGCGGTCGCGGCCGGCTGTCGCTCATCCGCCAGGAGCTGGTGCACCGCTCCGGCGAGCGCGTGCCCGTGAACATGACGGCCTCCATCGTCTACGAAGGCGGCCGCGAGTCCTTCAGCGTCGGCATCTTCACCGACCTCCGGGACCGGGTGCAGCTGGAGCGCAAGCTGTCGGACGTGGAGACGCGGCTGGAGGAGAGCGAGAAGAGCGCGGTCATCGTCGCGCTCGCCGGCACCGCGGCCCATGAGCTCAACCAGCCCCTCACCTCCGTGATGGGCTACGCGGAGCTGCTCAAGCGCAAGCTCAAGGAAGAGGACTTCGCCTGGAGGCCGGTGGACATCATCTACCGCGAAGCGGAGCGCATGGCGGAGATCGTCCGGAAGATCGGGAAGATCACCCGCTACGAGACGAAGTCGTACGTGGGGGCGCAGCAGATCCTCGACCTCGACAAGGCGACGTCCCATGAAGAGTGAGGTCCGCGCCGTGCGCCCGCCCGGAACCCCTGCTCCCGACGCCTTCCAGGCCTTCTTCGACGCGCTCGACGAGCCCGCGGCCCTCTGTGACGCGTCCCTGCGCGTCTGGGCCGTGAACCCCGCGCTGCGCCGCTTCTGCGAGTCGCACGGCATTGGCGTGGACGTCGTGGAGGAGGCCCTGTCCGGCGCCAGCGCCCCCGACGACGGTCAGGCCCACGAGGTGGACCTGGTGCTGGCGAGCGGCACCTCGCTGGTGCTCACCCTGTCGCGCAAGGCGGACACCGTCGCGGTGCGCGCCCGCGTGGACACGGAGGTCATCAGCGGCCGGCTGGTGGTGGCCGAAAAGGCCCTGCTGGAGCAGGCGCGCACCGAAGGCGTGCTGCTGGACCTGGGCCGCAGCGTGGCGGAGGTGGGCGGCGAGGAGGAACTGGTGGCCGCGGTGGCGCGCGGCGTGAAGGAGCTGTTTCCCAGCCGCTCGTTCTGCATCCGCATCGTGGATGCGCGCACCGGCGGCCTCACGTCGCTCTACGCCGAAGGCCGGCTCAAGGAAGGCGCGCACGAACCGCTGGTGCTCTTCCAGCGCTCGGTGGAGAAGACGAACCTGTCGCCCACGTCCCTGCCGCAGGGCCGGGTGTCCATCTCCGAGGAGGTGCCGCTGCTCTTCCACGGCAGCACCCGCGCGGTGAGCGCCCCGCTGGTCGCGAGCGGTCAGCTCTTCGGCGCCATCAACATGGAGTACCCGGACGGCCTGGACGCGGACATCGCGCACGACGAGCGCGTGCTGCTCCAGTTGGCCAGCCAGGTCGCCGTGGCGGTGAAGAACGCCAAGCTCATCGACGAGCTGACGTTCGTGCGCAAGTACCTGGAGGAGCTGCTGGAGAAGGCCAACGCGCTCATCCTGGTGGTGAACCGGGACAAGCAGGTGGTGGTCTTCAACGAGGCGCTGAGGGCGTCATCGCCATCGGGCAGGACGTCACGGTGGTGAAGGAGCTGGAGAAGCGCATCATCCACGCGGAGAAGCTGGCCTCCATCGGGCAGCTCGCGGCCAGCGTGGTGCATGAAATCAACAACCCGATGACGGCGGTGGCCACCTACGCGGACGCGCTGCTCCAGCGCTCGCGCCTGACGCCGGGTGCGAACCCGGCGGACCAGGAGAAGCTGCGAAAAATCCTGGAGAGCAGCCACCGCATCCTGCGCTTCACCCGCGACCTGGTGAGCTACGCGCGCCCCGCGCAGGACCGGCCGGAGCGCGTGGCCCTCAACGCCGTCGTGGACATGGCGGTGGGCTTCTGCGAGCACGTCGTATCCCAGGCGCGCGTCACCGTGCACCGCGAATACGCGGGCGACGTGCCGCCGCTGGCCGCCGTGCGCGCCAACCTGGTGCAGGTGTTCGTCAACCTCATCACCAACGCGTGCCACGCCATGGCCCCGGGCGGCGCCGTACACCTCGTCACCGCGCAGGAAGGGCAGGAGGCGGTGGTGCGCGTGCGCGACACCGGCACCGGCATCGAGCCGCGCAACCTGCCGCGCATCTTCGAGCCCTTCTTCACCACCAAGCCGGAAGGCCGGGGCACCGGCCTGGGCCTGTCCATCTGCCAGGGCATCGTGGAGAACCACGGCGGGCGCCTCTCCGTGGAGAGCACGGTGGGGCAGGGCACCACCTTCACCGTGCGGCTGCCGCTGGCCGTGGACTGACGTTCCCGCGAAGGCCGCGCGGGGCGCTTCAGCCCTCGCCGGCCTCGTCGTCCAGCTCGCGCCGGAACTCCTCGTTCGACAGCAGGCCCTTGCGCGCCATGATGCGCATCAGCGCCCAGAAGCGGCGCTCCAGCTCCTCCAGCCGGTCCGGCTCCTCGCGGGCCGCCTGACCGAACAGGTAGTCCAGGTCGTCCAGCACCCCGCCCGCGGGCGCCTTGGGCTTCTCCGCCGAGGGGCTCGGCGCGCTCCGGCGCCGCTTCGCCTGCTCCTCGCGCTCACGGATGAGGTCCGCCAGCGACGTGCGCTGCGTCTTCTCCGACGCCGGCAGCTCCTCGCCGACGATGACCTCCTCGTCGTCGTCCACCGGCACGGGCGCGCGCGGGGGCGGCGGTGCGGGCCTTGCAGGCCTCGCGGGCGCCGGGCCTGGCCCCCCTGTCCGAGGACCGGCCGCCACGGGGACCTTGTGGTAGTAGCGCAGGATGGCGCCGCGCACGGCGGACAGCGCCGTCACCCGGCCGCTGACCTTCAGGCCGCTGGTGAACTCGATCTCCTCGATGGCCGTGAGGTTGAGCGGATCCGCCATGGCCACCACGAGCTGGCGCCGGCCGCCCACGCTCTCCAGCGCGAAGGGGAACAGGTCGTGCTGTTCGCAGAAGCGCGCGCGCAAGAGGTGCACCGCCGCCCAGTCGGGGGTGATCGCCGCCAGGTCCACCTGGGGCATCTCCAGCGCTTCACTCAGGGCCTGGGCGAGCGTCGCCTCCGTGATGGCGCCCTGACCGATGAGCGTCACCCCCAACCGCTGCCGCGTCTGCCGCTGGGCGGTCAGCCCTGCCTCAAGCTGGGCGGGCGTGATCGCGCCGCGTTCCACCAGCAGCTCTCCGATGCGCTTCCTGGCCATGGTTTCCCGCCCTAGCACGGCCCCTGGAGGTGCCCAAATCGCTGGCACGCTTGTCGCGGAAGCCGCTGGGAAGGGCTCGCCATGCAACCTGTCCAGTAGCTTGGCAAGCCGCGCGCCAACGCAAAATTCCTGTGAGATTTCAGTAACTAACGCTGGGGGTGGCTGCCTTGACACGTCAGGAAGCGGTTCCTAGACTCGCGCCACCGTGATCCCTTATTCCTGCTGACTGCCTGGGTGGATGTCCACCCGGCGGGAAGCAGTCCGGAACGGCTCGCAGGCGCGAGTCTCGCCGCCCATTTGGAGGCCATCAGTGATGAACCTGGGGTTTGTGACCAATCTGTCCATTCTTGCCAACGCCGGCGGCGGCAATGAGACGTTCCTGCAGGAGTTGGGGCGGCGCTGGGAGTCCGGTCAGGCCGGCATGTACCCCATCGCGCTGTGCCTCGTGGTGGCGCTGGCCATCATCGTCGAGCGCAGCATCGTCCTGTTCGGCAAGGCCTCCATCAACAAGGAAGGCTTCCTGCGCGGGCTGAAGAAGCACATCTACGCGGGCGACCTGGACAAGGCCATCAACTACGTGGCCGGC
>SECN01000803.1 GCA_004173515.1 Myxococcaceae bacterium
TCCACCGAGGCCCTTCGCTCCTTCCTCTCCTCGCGGCTGCCTGACTACATGCTGCCCGCGGCCTTCCTCCACCTCGCGGCGCTCCCCCTCACCGCCAACGCCAAGCTCGACCGCAAGGCCCTCCCCGCTCCCGACTCGCGGCCCGCCCTCTCCCAGGACTTCGTCGCGCCTCGTGACGACGTTGAGTCCCTCCTCGCCTCACTCTGGGCCTCCGTCCTCCACCTCCAGCGTGTCGGCGTCCACGACAACTTCTTCGCTCTCGGGGGCCACTCCCTCCTCGCCACCCAGGCGCTCTCCCGCATCCGCTCCGCCTTCGGCATCGACCTGCCACTGCGCGACCTCTTCGATTCACCTACCGTCGCCACCCTTTCCCTTCGCATCCACGCGGCCCTCCTGGCGATTTCGGGCCCGATCGCGGCGCCACTGCTTCCCGTGCCTCGCACGGGCCGGCTCCCGCTCTCCTTCGCCCAGCAGCGCCTCTTCTTCCTCGACCAGCTCGAACCCCTCAATCCCGCCTACAACATCCCGGCCGCGGTCCGCCTGGAGGGGAGGCTCGACGTCGAGGTCCTGGAGCGAAGTCTGGATGAGTTGATCCGCCGCCATGAATCGCTGCGGACCACCTTCCACTCCGAGCAGGAAGAAGTCTCGCAACGCATCGCGCCTCCGGGCGGCTTCACGCTCCCCGTGGAGGACTTGCGGTCCCTTCCCGACTCCGAGCGGGAAGAACTGGCCGCGCGCAAGAGCGACGCGGAAGCCCGGCGTCCCTTTGATCTCCAGCGGGGCCCCCTGCTGCGCGCGACACTCTTGCGGACAACGGAGACCTCGCACGTCCTGCACCTGACGATGCATCACATCGTCTCGGATGGCTGGTCCGTGGGGCTGCTGATCCGTGAACTCTCGGCGCTGTATACGGCGTTCGCGAAAGGCCTGCCGTCTCCACTGCCCGCCCTGCCGATTCAATACGCGGACTTCGCCGCCTGGCAGCGACAGGCGTTGCGCGGTGAGACACTGGAGGCCCAGCTCTCGTGGTGGCGTCAGGAGTTGGAGGGCGTGCCTCAATCCCTCTCCCTTCCCACCGACTTCCCCCGCCCTTCCGTCCAGTCCTTCCGTGGCTCGAGCCTTCGCGTCCATGTGCCCCGGGCCCTGGCCGAAGCGGTCGAAGCCCTCAGCCTTCGTGAGGGCGTCACGCCCTTCATGACGCTGCTGGCGTCCTTCCAACTGCTGCTTCACCGCTACTGCGCCCAGGACGACTTCTGCGTCGGCGCCCCCATCGCGGGCCGGGGACGCTCCTCCCTTGAAGGCCTCATCGGCTTCTTCGTCAACACCCTCGTCCACCGCGCACGCTTCTCCGGCAACCCCTCCTTCCTCTCCCACCTGGCCCGGGTAAAGCACTCCGCCCTTGGCGCCTTCGCCCACCAGGACGTCCCCTTCGAGAAGCTCGTCGAAGCCCTCCAGCCCGAGCGCGACCTGGGACGCACGCCCCTCTTCCAGGTGATGTTCACCCTCCAGCCCGATGCCCTGCCTCAACTGGCATTGCCGGGCCTCCGCGTCCACCCGCTGGAGTTGCACTCCGCCACCTCCAAGTTCGACCTTGGCCTGTCCCTGACTCGCACCCCGGACGGCTTCGTCGGCGCCTTTGAATTCAGCACCGAC
>SECN01000342.1 GCA_004173515.1 Myxococcaceae bacterium
CGTGCGGGCTGCGCGGGCAGGGCCCGCGTCGCCATGGCCCCGGTGCCGCCCGCTCCGCCCGTCCCTCCTGCCAACACCGCCACGGCCCCTGTGCCGCCCGCGCCGCCGGCCCTGCCCGCGCAGCCCGCACGCCCCGCGACCGCCACGCAGCCCGCATTGCCGGCCCTGCCCGCGCTGCCCAGGCTCGCGGCGGCGCCGGTGCCGCCCGCGCCGCCGCGTCCTCCCAGCCCTCCGGACATGGAGGACGGCGACACCTTCGCGTACCTCTCCGACGGTCGGACGATGATCTCCGGCTCCTCGGATGACGTGCACCTGGCGCGCACCTTCAAGCAGAAGGGCAAGGACATCATCTTCGTGCGCCGCGCCGACAAGCCCTTCCTGATCCGCGACCCGCAGACGCTCGAACAGGTGCGCAAGCTGATGGAGGACGCCGGGAAGCTCGGGGATGCGCAGGGTGCGCTGGGCCAGCAGCAGGCGGCCCTCGGCCAGAAGCAGGCCGCGCTGGGCCAGAAGCAGGCGGAGCTCGCCTATCCCCAGACGCAACTGGCCTCGAAGCACGCCGCGCTCGCGCTCAAGCAGGCCGACATCGGCATGGAGCGCGCCCGGCTCGCCGCCGCCCGGCGCAACGACACCGACCGCGACGACGCCGAACGCGATCGCCAGGAGCAGGCACTCGACAAGCGCGAGGCGGACCTCGACCGCGAGCGTGAAGCCCTCGACAAGCAGCAGGAGGAACTTGGCGGGAAGATGGAAGCCCTGGGCGAGCAGCAGGAGAAGCTCGGCCACGAGCAGGCGAAGCTCGGCGACCAGCAGGCGAAGCTGGCCGAGGAGCAGGCAGGCCGGCACCACGAGCAGTTCAAGAAGGTCATGAACGTCGTCGACGAGGCCATCCGCAAGGGATTGGCCGAGCCTCTGCCCACCTGAGGACGGAGGGCGCGACCCCCACGGTGACGCCGCACGCGGGCTTCCCTATACCGGGACCCTGAAGTGCGAACAGTCCCGGAGGTCGCCATGTCCACCGCCGTCCCGCAGCACACGTCTCGCACCACCATCGACATCCTGGTGCGCCGGGTCCGCGAGGGCTCGGGCGCGTGGGCGAAACTCGCCCTCACGGAGCGGATCCGGCTCCTGGAGGACGTGGTGCGCAGCCTGCGCCTGCTCGCGGACTCGCTGCGCGACATCCAGAAGCACGGCGTGCCCGTCATCCCCCGCGCCCACCTGCGCACGCTGGAGGACGGGCGGCTCGCCGCGAGGGTGTTCCCCCGCGACCGGTTGGAGGGAATGCTGCTGCCCGGCAACGTGGGCGAGGTCTACTTCCAGCCCGGCGTCACCGCCGACAACCTGCGCGAGCACCAGGCGTCGTTCTACCGCAAGCCCCACAAGGGCCGTGTGTGCGCGGTGCTGGGCGGCGGCAACGTCAACTCCATCCCGCCGCTGGACTGCCTCTACAAGCTCTTCGTCGAAGGCACCGTCTGCGTGCTCAAGATGAACCCCGTCAACGCGTACCTGGGCCCCTTCCTGGAGCAGGCCTTCGCGCCGCTCGTCGCCCGGGATGCGCTGGCCATCGTGTACGGCGGCGCGGAGGAGGGCGCGCAGCTGGTGCAACACGACGCGGTGGACGAGGTGCACATCACCGGAAGCGATCGCACCCACGACGCGCTCGTGTGGGGCCCGCCCGGTCCGGAGTCCGACGCGCGCCGACAGAAGAACGAACCGCTGCTCGCCAAGCACGTGTCCAGCGAGTTGGGCAATGTGTCCCCCGTGGTGGTGGTGCCGGGCCCGTACACCGACAGCGACCTGCGCTTCCAGGCGGACGACATCGCCGGCATGGTCGCCAACAACGCGTCCTTCAACTGCAACGCGGCGAAGCTGCTGGTGCAGCCGAAGGACTGGAACAAGCGGGGCCAGTTCGTGGACCGCATCCAGGCAAGCCTTGGCCACGCCCCCGTGCGCCGCGCCTACTACCCGGGCGCGGACGAGCGCTGGCGCCAGTTCACCGAAGGTCGCCCCAACGTGCGGCTCGTGGGCACTCCGGGTGAAGGCGACCTCGCGTACGCGCTGCTGCCCGACGTGGATCCCGCGAAGACGCAGGACCGCGTCTTCCGTCAGGAGCCCTGGTGCACGGTGCTGTCGGAGACGGGCCTGCCGGGGTCGGAGGATCCGGTGGCGTTCCTGGACGCGGCGGTGGCGTTCCTCAACGACACGGTGTGGGGCACCCTCAACGCGACGCTCATCGTCCACCCGAAGTCCCTCAAGGATCCGAAGGTGAAGGCGGCGGTGGAGAAGGCGGTGCGCGAGCTGCGATACGGCACGGTGGCCATCAACACCTGGCCGGGCGCGGCCTACGCGCTGGGCAGCCTGCCCTGGGGCGGCCATCCGTCCTCGTCGCTGCGGGACATCCAGAGCGGGCAGGGCTGGGTGCACAACGCGTTCATGCTGGAGTCCATCGAGAAGGCCGTGCTGCGCGCGCCGCTCCGGTCCCTGCCCGCGCCACCCTGGGTGCCGGGACACCAGGGCGTGGCGGACCTGGGCCGCCGGCTGGTGGATTTCGAGCAGTCGCCCTCGTGGTGGAAGGTCCCCGGTGTCGCCCTGGCGGCCCTGCGCCGCTGAGCGGGCCGTGAAACATCCGTGAGACCCCTTCGAGGCAGGCGGGGAAGCTGGCTTTCCGGAGGCTCGTGGTAGGTAGGGGACATGGCATCCAGGTACGGACAAGAGGGCGGTCAGTTCCTCCAGCAGGGCCAGCCCGCGGAGGCGGTGAAGAGCTTCCAGAAGGGGCTCTCCATCGACCCGAAGGACGTGGACTGTCTGATGGGATTGGTGCGCACCCACCTGAGCACCGGGGCCGCGAAGGACGCGGAAGGCGCCGTGACGCGCCTGTTGCAGGTGCAGCCGGAAAACACGGAAGCCCAGGCCCACCTGGCGATGCTCAAGGCCCAGGCCGGAGACCCCGTGGCGCTGGTGACGCTCAAGGCGCTCGCCGCCGCGCCCACTGCCGGCTACTTCGAGCGCTTCAACCTGGGCACGCTGCTGTCCGAGCGCGGCGACCTGGACGGCGCGAAGGCCGCCTTCGAGGCCGCGCAGGTGGTGGCCCCCCAGAGCGTCTATCCGCACTTCGAGCTGGGCCGCATCGCGGTGCAGCGCAAGGACACGCAGGCGGCGGTGCACCACTTCCAGCAGGCCGCGGCGCTGGCGCCCCAGGAAGCCCTGCCGTTCCTGATGCTGTCGCGCGCGCACGCGTCCAACGGCGCGGTGGGCCCGGCCATCTCCGCGGGCATGCAGGCGCTGGAGCACGCGCAGGGCAAGACGCGGCTGGCGGTGTTGCAGGACCTCTTCCGGTTGTACCTGCTGGCCAACAGCCAGGAGGCCGCGCGGCGCACCATCCTGGAGCTGCGGCAGATCGAACCGGAGCGCGTCCAGTACATCCACCTCCAGGGCCTGTCGGCGATGCTGGCCGGCGAACTGGCGGAGGCGAAGGGCCTCTTCCAGGACGCGCTCCGTCGCGCGCCCAACCAGTGGGACGTGCGCCATTCGCTGGCGCAGGCGCACGAGGCGCTGGGCGATCGGGAGGACGCGCGGCGGCTGCTGGAGGAGACGGTGGTCGCGGCCCCGAACGAGCCCGGCCCCACCAACGACCTGGTGCGCCTGCTGATGGGTGACCAGGACCACGCGCGGGCCCGCGTGCTGTTGGAGCGGGTGTTGGCCGCGAACCCCCAGGACGCGCTCACGCACCTGAACCTGGCGCGCGCCACCCAGCCGTTCGACCGGGCGGAGGCCACCCGCCACGCGAAGCAGGCCCAGTCGCTGGGCGGTGATGACCTGGTGAAGACCCAGGCCGCGCAATTGCTGACGGAACTGGGCGGCTGACGCACCCCGTCTTCCCGGGGCGCACCCTCGTGCCTACCTTCTCGGCCACGGCCCGGGACGGGCAGGGGGACGTATGCGCAAGGCGGAGCAGGCACTGATTGAACAGTTGGAGGCGCGCTTCCGGGAAGTCACGCGTCTGCTCTACGACACGACCATCCCCGCGAGGGTCCTGGACGAAGAGCTGATGCCGATGATCGCCGAGGACGTCACCTTCACCGACCCCTGGCAGAAGGGCGGAGGCAAGGAGACGTACCGCAAGGGCGCGGCGGGCTTCCACTGCATGTTCCGCTTCGACTTCGACATCTACCAGCTCAACATCCAACTGGAGCCGGATGGGAAGAGCGGCCGGGCCATGGTGGACGGGGTGATGAACCTCAAGCAGTTCGCCTGGCTCTACACCTATCCCCTGCGCACCATCCTGGTGTTCGACTTCACGCTCCAGCGCGGCGAGGACGGCGGCGAAGCGCTGCCGCTCATCCACGCGCACGAGGAGATGTGGAGCTTCGCGGACATGATCGCCAACGTGCCCGGCGTGACGACGCTCTACAACGGCTTCCGCAACACCTTCAGCAAGGGCTTCCTGGTGGCCTCCGCCGTGTGCGGCCGCCTCAAGCAGGCTACGTAGAACAAAGCAGGACAGCCCTGTCAGGACCGAGGGGCATCCGCGGCGCTGGAATCGGGACACGCGTGTCAGTGCACACGCGGTCCTCCCTCGGGGCAGGTGCCTGTCTGCCGTTGGGCACAGGCGTTGCTAAAGCGAGCGGGTCCCATCCCTTTCAAGGAGGAACCCGCGTGCGACCCTGGCCCCGTCCCATCCTGTTGATGCTGCTGGTGCTCACGGCTGCTGGCTGTGAGTCCGGCGTCGAGGTCGCCGGAGTGCTGGAGGCCACGGCCTCGCGGCTCGAGGATGGCCGCGTGTCCATCGCGGTCGAGCTATCCTGCGACCTGGTCCAAGGCCTGGGCCGGGCGGATGGCAAATGCGACGCGGATGGCGACCGCGTCTGTGTCTCCGCGCGCTGGTACGCCGCTGATGACACCCTCTTCGCCAGTCCCCTGAAGACGGTGGAGCAGTGCCAGGAGGTCGCCACCATCCGGGGCACGCAGCTGACGCTCACCTCGCCCGAGGCGATGGAGGCCGACCCCCGCCAGCGAATCCTCGTCCGTGCGGATCCGCTGGCGACGAGCATCATCCTCGCCAATCCCTGACGCTCCTGGAGCCGACCATGCACAAGATTCTCATCGCCCTGGCCTTCAGTGGTTTCCTGTCCGCGTGCGAGCCGGACTTCGACGTCGTGGGAGTGCGGGCCGCCACGGCGGTCCGGGACGCGGATGATCACGTCACCGTGACGGTGGTCCTCACCTGTCTGCCCGTGGATGGCTCGGAGCCGGACGGGTGTGACGACGAGGAGAAGGGGTGGTCACAATGCGTGACCGCCTCCTGGTTCCCGGGCACCCCCGTGGGCGACCCCCAGGGCGGACCCGTGGACAGGCCCGCCTCCACCACGGGCGCGAGCGAATGCGTGAAGGTGGCCCCCGTCGAAGGCGCGACGCTGGTGCTCCGGTCCGCGGAGCCGGTTCCGCGGGACGTGCCGCACTACATCTCCGTGGACTCGGGAAGTCCCCAGGAGGGGCCCCGGGTCGTCCTCGTCAGCCCGTGATGCGGGCGGGCTTCAGGCGGGGATGAGCTTCTCCGCCTGGAGCTGGCGCATCAGCGCGACCATGGCCTCCGTGCTGTCCAGGTGCATCTCCTGGAAGCCGAAGCGGCGGGCCTTGTTCACGTCGAAGAACGCGTCGTTCTCCACGTGGAAGATGAAGTCGCCGAAGGCCCAGTTGGCCAGCTTCTTCAATCCGTGCGGGTGCAGGCCGTGGCGCTGCGTGAGCGCCTCCCAGAAGGGGGACTTGTCCTTCATCGCCTCGGTGAGGGAGAAGGGCTGCGGGTCGGCGCACTCGATGCCGAACGCGTCCGCGATGCGCGGGAAGACCTGGCTCCAGCGGAAGACGTCGCCGTTGGTGATGTTGAAGATTTCGCCCGCGCAGGCTTCATTGAGCGCGGCCCACTCCATGGCCTTCGCGAGCACCGTGGCATCCGTCACGTTGGCGAGGATGGAATAGGCGCGTGGCGTGGAAGGGAAGCGCAGCGGCACGCGCAAGGCCTTGCACAGCGACGCATACACGCCGATGAGGTTGCCCAGGTTCATGGGGTTGCCCACGGCCAGGCCCATCATCATGTCGGGCCGCAGGGCGGTCCAGCTCCAGCGCCGACCCTTGGAGGCGTCGCGCAGGTAGTCCTCCTGGTCGTAATAAAAATTGGGCGGGAAGTGACGCGGATCGGTCTCCTTCGCGGGCGTCTTGTAGAGGCCGAACTGCGCGCCGTACGCCTTGCCGCCCTGGATGAAGGACACATGGCGGAAGCCTGGCGCGTGCTTCTCCAGGGCCTCCACGGTGTTGCGCAGCAGGGCCACGTTGACGCGGCCCAGCTCCGCTGCGTCGGGGCGCTCCTGGTAGGCGGCGAAGAAGACGTGGGTGACGTCCTTGAGCCACTCCGCCGCGCCCGAAAGCGAGTCCGGCGACAGCAGGTCCAGCGACCGCACCTCCGCGCGCGTGGCGAAGTCCGGTGCGCCGCGAGCCACGGCCTTCACTGTCCAGTCCGGCCGGGTGTCCAGGTGCGTGATGAGGTTGCGGCCGATGATGCCGGTGGCGCCCAGCACCAGCGCGGTGTGCTTCGTCGTCATGGGAACGGTCTCCGCGTAGTGTCTGTCTTCAGCGTCCGAAAAAACCGCGCCGCTTGTTCAAGGCCTGCCCGCCCAGCCGTGACAGGCGCTGGCCCAGGATGCGGCTCATCTCCAGGGCGACGGCGGGGTTCGCCATCATCACGCCCCGGAAGTCGTCGCGGCCCACGGCCGCCAGTTCGCACGGCGTGGTGGTGACGGCGGTGGCGTTGCGAGGCTCGCCGGTGAGCAATGCCAGCTCTCCGAAGAAGCCCCCCTGCTTCACGGTGGCCATGGTCTGCCGCGAGCCGTCCTTCATCGCCACCTCGCCGGAGATGACCACGTAGAAGGTCTCCCCCGGGTCGCCCTGGCGGAACAGCTCCGTGCCCGCGGGCTTCTGGAGCAGCTCCGCGCCGCGCGCCACGTTCTCCAATTCGTCGTCACTCAGGGGCGACAGGAAGTCCAGCTTGCGAAGCGTCTGCGCCAGCGACGACGCCAGCCCCGCGCCCAGCGGCGGCTCCGACGTGAGGAACTCCACCGCCGTCGCCACGTGCGCGCGCCGCGCGACCATGATGACGGTGGACCCGGCGCGCAGCTGCGTGTTGCCCTCCGGCAGCGCCGTGTGGCCCTGCGGATCCACCATCGCGATGAAGATGCACTCGCGCGGGAAGCCCTCCGTGGAGCGCACCTGCGCCACCGTCTGACCCGCCACCCTCGCGCGGGACGGAATGGTCAGCTCGAACAGGAGCGCGTCGCTGTTGGTGAGCGGCAGCGAACCGGACACCTGCGGAAAGTCGATGGCGGTGGTCATCTTCGCCACCACCACGTCCGCCTCCGCCACCAGCTCCTTCACGCCCGCCAGCCGGTAGGCCTCGCGGTAGTTCGTGTCCAGCATCCGCACCATCAGGCGCGCGCTGGACACCGCGCGCACCAGCATGGTGAACGCCAGGTTCGCCGGGTCGTGCGCCAGCACCGCCGCCGCCACGTCCGCCGTGCTGATGCCCGCCGCCTCCAACACGCGCGGGTTCGTGGCATCACCGCACACCGTCACCACGCCCACCTCCTCGAAGAGGCGCGCGCAGATGCCCGCATCGCGTTCGATGACCGTCACCGTGTGCTGCTCCGACACGAGCCGCGCCGCCAGCGCGCCGCCCACCCGTCCTCCCCCCGCGATGACGATCTTCATGTGGCTCCGTGCTCCTTGCTGTCCTTGCTCGCGCTGCCGCCGTGCAACACCTTCTCCAGGTCCAACATCCGGGCATCCAGGTGCGCCAGCATCTCCTCCGCCGTCGCCTCCGGAATCAGCCCGTTGCGCCGCGCTCCCTGCAACGCCGTGCGCTCCGCGTCGATGAGCCTCCGCCGCATGCTCAGCAGGTCCTTCGCCCCTTCGGCCAGGTGCTGCTCGCTGATGCGCCGCAGCTCCCGCTCCGCCCGGGCGATGTTCACCTGGTACTCGCTGCGCAAATGCTCATAGGCCGCGCGCGGCAACAGGCCCTGCGTGTGCAACGTCTCCAGCTCCACGTGCGCCGCGCGGCTGGCGATGAGCCTGCCCCGCTGCCCCGCCATCTCCAGCGCCACCTTGTCCTGCTGGAACAACCCCAGCCACTTGAGCGCGCCCGTGAGCGCCAGCCCCTGGCCCACCATGGACACCAGCGTCACGCCGAAGGCGATGGCCACCAACTGCTCGCGCGCGGGCGTGTTCTCCGGCAGGCCCAGCGCCAGACCGATGGAGAGCGCGCCCTTGATGTTGCCCACCAGGAACACGTGCTGCCACCGCAGCGGGATGGACTCCGCGGGCTTGAACAGCTTGAGCAGCAGGAAGGGCAGGTAGATGGCCACCGCGCGCCCCAGCACCACCGCCACCACCGCGATGCCCACGCCCGGCAGGTGTCCCTGGAGCGCCTCCGGCCGCGTGTCCAGGCCCACGGAGAGGAACAGGAACGTGTTCACGCCGAAGGTGGCGTACTCCCAGAAGGAGTGGATGGCCACCTGGCTCTGCGGCGGCACCTCGCGCCTGAGCGTCACGCCCACCGCCAGCCCCGCCACCACCGCGGAGATGGCGCCCGACAGGTGCACCTCCTCCGCCACCACGTACGACGCCAGCGCCACGGCCGTCGTCACCA